>CBDUGF010000023.1:0-39082 GCA_965366835.1 uncultured Rhodobacterales bacterium | reverse complement strand
ACCAGGCCAATCATGCACTAACATTCAAACTGGACCACTCAAGTGGGGCTGATCATTCACACCTCCCCGAAAATCAGCTGCAGAGAAATCTGCAACGGTTCAGTTGTATATCTGTTTCCGCATTTCTTCTTTGCCATAATCCAGTATCCTCGCTGCTGGGTCTCCGCCAATCGAGGGGGGGGCAAAGATCATGCATATTGATGTTTTCGGGTTGCTCGTTGGCAGTGTTGCGCGAAGCTGAACGCGGACCCCTGTCGACAACGGCCATTGTCGGATCCTTGTGCAAAACTGCCAGCCAACTTGTTGAAAACAATTGGACTACTGTTTCCGAGGGTGGGTGCGGCAGCGCCCTGAGCTGACCGGGGCTAGCCGGTGGGCGAGTGGGCACCGCTTACATCTTGTCGCGCGATGGCGACCGTTTTTACGATCGCGCAGCAGGGCACGCCCGGGGCCAGCTTCAAAGCCTGCGCCGAACGCCGGGTGATACGTGACAGAACAGACCCGGCGGGCGTGTCGAGGGTGATGATCGCGCCGGGGCCATCGCCTTCGCGAATGCTGCTTACAGTGCCGGACAGCAGGTTGAGTGCCGACAGACCAGTCGGTCGTTCGCGCGAAAGGATCACGTCATGCGCGGCGATCCGGATGCGCACACGTGTTCCCGGCGGCTGCGAAAGGCGCGGCAGGAACAGCGGAGTACCGCCAGCATCAAGTTCGGTCAGCCCATCGGCGTGGTGGGTGGCGACACGCGCATCCAGAACCGCGCCGACATCGCGCACGCCAGTGGGTGCCACCGAAGGGTCGCCGAGCACCTCGGCGGCGGTACCCTGACGGGCGACAGTGCCATTCTTGAGCGCCACGACGGTGGTTGCCAGCCTTGCCACTTCGGCGGCGGAATGGCTGACATAGAGGATCGGCACCGACACCTCGTCGCGCAGGCGCTCGAAATAGGGCAGGATTTCCGCTTTGCGCTCTTCGTCGAGCGAGGCCAGCGGCTCGTCGGCGATGATCAGCTGCGGCGCCGCCAGAAGCGCCCGGCCGATCGCGACGCGCTGTTTTTCGCCACCCGACAGGGCGCCGGGGCGACGCTCCATCAAGTGGCCGATGCCGAGCATCTCGACGACATTGTCGAGGCTTTCGCGCGGCTCTTGTGAGGGCGCGAACCAGCGGCCATAGCCGAGATTCTGGCGCACTGTGAGATGCGGAAAAAGCCGCCCTTCCTGAAAGATATAGCCCAGCCGACGGCGATGCGGCGGCAGGCAGATGCCCGCCCCGCTGTCGAACAACACCCGGCCTTCGACCGAAATACGCCCCGATTGCGGACGCAGAAGCCCGGCAACGGCATTGGCGATCGTGGTCTTGCCGGAGCCTGAACGCCCGAACAGCACGGTCAGGCCGGGCGGCGCGGTAAAGGCGATGTCGAGCGGAAAGCCCGGCAGATGATGGGCAAGACGGACCGAGAGCGTCATGCGCCGCCCACCCGCCTGGCGATGCGCCGCGCAAGCAGTTCGGAGGCCAGCAATGCTGTCATGGCGATGATCACCGAGACAATCACCAGCCGCAGGGCGGAATCCTGGCCGCCGGGAACTTGCAGGAAGGCATAGATCGCCGAGGGCAATGTCTGGGTCTGGCCGGGGATGTTGGAAACGAAAGTGATCGTGGCGCCGAATTCGCCCATCGCCTTGGCAAAGGCGAGGATGGCACCGGTGAGGATGCCGGGCAGGATCATCGGCAAGGTGACGGTGGCAAAGACCCAAGCGCGCGAGGCGCCGAGTGTGGCCGCTGCCTGTTCCAGCCGGGGATCGACCGCTTCGATCGAAAGCCGGATGGCGCGCACCATCAAGGGGAAGGCCATCACCGCAGCGGCCAGCGCCGCGCCGCTCCAGCGGAAGGCGAAGGTGATGCCGATCTCGTGCAGGGCGCTTCCTATCGGGCCTTTGGCGCCGAAGGTGAGCAACAGGAGATAGCCGGTGACCACCGGCGGCAGAATCAGCGGCAGATGAACCAGGCCATTGAACAGCTGCTTGCCCGGAAAGCTCCAGCGCGCCAGCGCATGCGCCGCGAGCAGGCCGAAGGGCAGCGACAGGACCGTGGCCCAGAACGCAACCTTGAGCGACAGCGCGACGGCCTGCCACTCTTCGGGACCGAGCCAGCCCATGCGCCTAGTCTCCGAGCACGGCAAAGCCGTGGCGTTGGAAGATTTCGCCCGCCCCCGGGCTGCGCAGGAAGGCCAGCAGCTGCTGTGTGGCGGGGCCGGTGCGCCCTGTCATCGCGGCGACGGGATAGCGGATCGGCGGATGGCTGTCTTCGGGAAAGGTGGCGACGCTGGTGACATTGGGATCGGCCAGCGCATCGCTGGCATAGACGATGCCGAACCGCGCCTCGCCCAGCGAAACCAGCGCCAGCGCGGCGCGGGCATTGTCGGTCTGGGCGACTTGCGCCGCGACCTGATCCCACAGGCCGAGATGCTCGAGCGCGGCCTTGCCATAGATGCCGGCGGGCACGGCATCGACCAGCGCCATGGCGAGGCGGCTGTCGCCCACGAGGCCAGAAAGGTCGAGCTCTGGCGAAAGGTCGACGGGTGCGGCATTGGCGCCGTGGGCGATGAGCACGAGGCGATTGGACAGCAGATCAAAGCGCGTTTCGGCGGCGATCAGGCCGCGCTCGGCAAGGTAATCCATCCAGGCGGAATTGGCCGAGATGAAGAGATCGGCGGGCGCACCCTGTTCGATCTGGCGCGCCAGAGCGGATGATCCGGCATGGGACAGGGTGATGGCGTGGCTGGACCGAGCCTCGAAGGTTGTAGCGACCTCGTCGAGGGCGGTTTTCAGGCTGGCGGCGGCGAATACCGTGACGTCGTCGGCGCGCAGGGGGGCTGCGAGCAAGGCGAAGACGAAAATCAGGGTGCGCAGCAACATGAAAGCGGTGGTCCGTTTCTGGGGTGACGCGAATATCCGCCGCGCGCACTGGCGGTGCAAGCGGTTCTTTGGCCGAAGCTTGCGCAGGACGGTGGCTTGGCGCAGTTCGGTGCGAAGACCGGGCCAGCGGCTTCCGTTCCGTCAGGTTTGGTATATCGTCTGGCGTGACGGGTGCGAGGCGATAGACTGGCGTCGTGCAACACGGGAGCAGCGCATGTGGAGCGGAACGAAGATCACGCCGGAAAGCCCCGGTTTTGCCGAGAACCGGGCCGCGATGCTGACGGCGATCGAGGCGCTGCGGACGCTGGAGGCGCGCGCGGAGCAAAAATCGGAAGAACGCAGGGCGCGGTTTCTCGAGCGCGGGCAGATCACGCCGCGCGAACGGCTGGCGCGCCTGCTCGATCCCGGATTGCCATTCCTGAGGCTGCATTCGCTGGCGGGCTACCTCGCCGATAGCGACGATCCGGAAAAGTCGATCCCCGGGTCGACATTCGTGGCCGGGATCGGCTTTGTCTGTGGCACGCGAGCGATGGTGGTTGTCGATGACAGCGGCATCAATGCCGGGGCGTTGAGCCCGATGGCGATCCAGGCGATGCTCTCGCTTCAGGACATCGCGCTGCGTCAGAAGCTGCCGTTCATCCATCTGGTGGAAAGCGCTGGCGCCAACCTGATGAATTACAAGGTCGAGGATTGGGCCCATGGCGGTGCGATCTTCGGCAATCTGGCGCGGCTTTCGGCGGCCGGCCTGCCGGTGATTTCGGTGCTGCACGGACCATCGACCGCCGGGGGCGCTTATATGCCCGGCCTGTCGGATTATGTGATCGGGGTGAAGAAGAACGGCATGGCGGCGCTGGCCGGGGCGGCGCTGGTCTTTGCCGCGACCGGAGAGCAGGCCAGCGACGCCGAACTGGGCGGGGCCGAGATGCACGCGTCGGTGTCGGGGCTGGTGGAATACCTGGCCGAAGACGATGTGCACGCGATGGAGCTGACAAGACGGGTGGTGGCGCGGCTCGACTGGAACAAGGCCATGGCGCCGGGAGCGCCGCGGGCGTTTGACGAACCGCTCTATCCGGCGGAAGAGCTGGCCGGGGTAGTGCCGGGTGATCTGAAGACGCCATATGATGCGCGTGAACTGGTTGTGCGGCTGGTAGACGGCTCGGATTTTGACGAGTTCAAGCCGGATTTCGGGCCGGCGACGCTTTGCCTGCAGGCCGCGGTGCATGGCCGAAGTGTCGGGATCCTGGCCAATAACGGGCCGATCGATCCGGCAGGGGCGAACAAGGCGACGCATTTCATTCAAGCTTGCGAACAGGCCGGCACGCCGCTTGTGTTTCTGCAAAATACCACTGGCTATATGGTGGGTGCCGAATATGAACAGGCCGGCATGATCAAGCATGGCTCGAAGATGATCCAGGCGGTGGCGAATGCGAGGGTGCCCAAGATCACGCTCTATTGCGGGGCGAGTTTCGGAGCCGGTAACTACGGCATGTGCGGTGTCGGCTATGCGCCCGATTTCCTGTTTTCCTGGCCCAATTCGCGCTCGGGCGTGATGGGCGGGGAGCAGGCGGCCAGGACAATGAGCACGGTGGCGCGGGCCGGGGCGGCGCGCAGAGGTGCGGAACTGGACGAGGCGCGGCTGGTCCGGCAGGAGGCGGCGATCACCGCGCTTTTCGACCGGCAGGCATCGCCGTTCTACACCTCGGGGCGGGTGCTCGATCATGGGGTGATCGATCCGCGTGACAGCCGAAAGGTGATCGCGTTTTGCCTGCAAACCTGCGCCGAAGCGCGGACGCGGGAGCTTCGGCCAAGTTCCTTTGGCGTGGCGAGGATGTGATGCGGGGAAGGTTGTTTCCAAGCGCGTTGCGCGCGGTGGGGGCAGGCGCCTCCGGCGGGGATATTTTGAGCAAGATGAAGCGGGAAGGGGGACGCTTTCAGGGGCGTCGGGGGGTGCCGGATGGTGTTTGATACGGTGCTGGTGGCCAATCGGGGAGAGATTGCCTGCCGGGTGATCCGCAGCGTCAAGGCGGCGGGATTGCGCAGCGTGGCGATCTATTCCGATGCCGATCAGGGCGCGCCGCATGTGCTTGCTGCCGACCAGGCGATCCGGATCGGACCGGGACCGGCGGCGGAAAGCTATCTGGATGCCGACCGGGTGTTGCGGGCGGCGCGCGAGAGCGGCGCTGGAGCGATTCATCCGGGCTATGGCTTTCTGAGCGAAAACGCCGGGTTTGCCCGGGCTGTGGAGGCGGCGGGGCTGGTGTTTATCGGGCCGACGCCCGAGGCCATCGAGGCAATGGGTGACAAGGCGGCGGCCAAGCGGCTGATGGAGGCGGCGGGAGTGCCTTGCGTTCCGGGATATCACGGGGCGGAGCAGACCGATGCGAGATTGACGGGGGAGGCCGCGAAGATCGGCTATCCTCTGATGGTCAAGGCGGCGGCGGGCGGCGGCGGCAAGGGCATGCGGCTGGTCACGCGGGCGCAGGATCTGGGCGATGCGCTGGAGCGGGCGCGTTCGGAGGCGCGCGGCGCGTTCGGCTCGGATACGCTGATTCTGGAGCGAGCTGTGCAGCGGCCGAGGCATGTGGAAATCCAGGTGTTTGCGGATGGTCAGGGCCAGTGCATTCATCTCGGCGAGCGGGATTGCTCGGTGCAGCGGCGGCATCAGAAGATCATCGAGGAAGCGCCTTGCCCGGTGATGAGCGATGCGCTGCGCGACGCAATGGGGCGGGCGGCGGTGCAGGCGGCAGAGGCGGTGGGCTATCGCGGGGCCGGGACGGTGGAGTTCCTGCTCGATGAGGATGGCGCATTCTATTTCCTCGAGATGAACACCCGGCTTCAGGTCGAACATCCGGTGACCGAGATGATCACCGGGCTCGATCTGGTGGCGATGCAGATCGCGGTCGCGCAGGGGGCGCCATTGGGTCTGGCGCAAGCGGACGTGAGGCTGAGCGGCCATGCCATCGAGGCCCGGCTTTACGCCGAGGATCCGGCCCGCGACTTCCTTCCCGTGACCGGGCGGATCGCGCATTGGCAGGCCGCACGGGGCGAGGGTGTGCGGGTCGAGTCCGGGGTGGCGAGCGGGATAGAGGTTTCGCCGTTTTATGACCCGATGCTGGCCAAGATCATTGCCTGGGGGCCGGACCGCGAAAGCGCGCGCGCGCGGCTGCTTGGGGCGTTGAGCGAGACCGCCTGTCTGGGGCTGGTGACAAATGCCGGGTTCTTGGCAACCATATTGAAACATGAGGTTTTTGCTGCCGGAGAGGCGACGACCGCGTTTCTGGGCGAGGCGTTCGAGGATGATTATTGTGAGCCTGAGATCGACACGGAAGCACTGGCCGTCGGGGTTGCGCTGATGATGTTTCACGACATGCGCGCAGGCCTTGCGGCGTCGCTTCTGGGTGACGATCAGCTGCTTGGGTTTGCGTCGGACGGGGGCCGTGCCGTGCCGGTCGATCTGACGCTGGGCGAAGCGGTTGTGACGCTTCATGCGCGGGCGCTGGGGGCGGCGCACTGGCAGGTGCGTGGCGATGATTGGCAGCACGATGTGGAGATCGAAACCGCTGACTCCGCCGAGGTGAAACTGGTCCTCGATCAGCGGCGCGAGGCGGTGTTTCAGGCGCCGGACGGGGCCGGGGGGCTCTATTTGCAGCGCCGGGCCGGGGCGGTGCATCTGGCGCGCTATCGGGCCGGGCGCGAGGCCATGGCGGGACGGCAGGATGGTGCGGTTGTGGCGCCGATGCCCGGGCAGGTGATCGCCATCGACGTGACGCCGGGCGAACGGGTGATGAAAGGTCAGCGGCTGGCGGTGCTGGAAGCGATGAAAATGCAGCACCAACTGGTTGCTGCAAGCGACGGGGTGGTGCAGGAAGTCGGGGCCGCAGAGGGGGCGCAGGTTGCCGCTGGACAGATCATCATCGTGATCGAAAGGGAAGAGCCATGAGTTTCGAGCAAGTGCAGGATTTTCTTGATGAAAGCGAGGCGCTCTTTGCCGCCGTCCGCGACCTTGAGGAGGAGGATTTCGACCGCGAGACCCAGTTCAAGGGCTGGACCGTTGAGGATGTCTTGCGGCACCTGCATTACTGGAACCGCGCAGTGGATTTCGCGGCCCAGGGCGAGCAGGCTTTCAGCGGTTTGAAGGGGAAGGTTGTGGCCACAATTGCGGCGGGCAAGACGCTGCGCGCGGTCGAGCGCAAGGCGGTTCCCGAGACCGGCCGGGTGCTGCGCGCGAGCTGGATCGGGTTTGCCCGGGCGCTGGCGAAACGCTGGCAGGAGATCGACCCGAAAGCGCGGCTGCCCTGGATCGGACCGGAAATGTCGGCGCGCTCGGCGATCACCGCGCGGCAGATGGAAACCTGGGCGCATGGCTTTGAAATCTTTGATCTTCTGGGGCTGGAGCGAGAGGAGCAGGACCGCTTGAAGAACATCGTCATACTGGGGGTGAACACCTTTGGCTGGTCGCACAAGGTGCAGGGGCTTGATGTGCCCGAGGCGATGCCGAAACTGGCGCTCGAAGCGCCATCGGGAGCGATCTGGGAGTTTGGCGACGAGAGCGCGGGGCGGATCGAGGGCAAGGCGGCCGATTTCGCCGCAGTGGTGACGCAGACGCGCGCACTGGGTGATACCGGGCTGACGCTGGAGGGGGATGTGGCCAAAACCTGGATGGCACATGCCCAGTGTTTTGCCGGCCCACCGGAAGCGCCGCCCGCCAAGGGCACACGGGCAAGGGCCTGACGGATATGGAAAAAGCCATCATCACCTGCGCGTTGAACGGCGTTTTGACCGATCCGAAACAGCATCCCGTGCCGGTGACGCCCGAGGAATGCGCCGCCTCGGCGAGCGAGGCGATGGAGGCCGGGGCGGCGATCATCCACATTCATTATCGCCAGCAGGGCGCCGGCAAGGGCCATTTGCCATGCTGGGATCCGGGGGTCGCGAGCGAGATCGTGAGCGCCATTCGCGAAGCCTGTCCGGGGATCATCATCAATTCGACCACCGGTGTGCCGGGGCCGGATTATCAAGGCCCGCTGAACGTGCTGCGCGCCTTGAAGCCCGAGATCGCGGCCTGCAATGCCGGATCGCTCAACTATCTGAAATTAAAAGCAAATGGTGATTGGGCCTGGCCGCCGATGCTGTTTGACAACATGCCGGAGAAGATCCGGGATTTCCTCGATGTCATGGCCGCGAGCGACACCCTGCCCGAATTTGAATGCTTCGATACCGGCATTGTCCGCTCGGTAGCGATGTATGTGAGGCATGGCATGGCAAAGCGGGCGCAATACAATCTGGTGATGGGGGTGGCTTCGGGGATGCCGGTGGATCGGGCGTTGCTGGACCTTCTGATGAACTATCTTCTGCCCGGGGCGCGCTGGCAGGCGACGCTGATCGGGCGGGGCGAGATTTGGGATGTGCACAGGCGTGCAGCGGAACTTGGAGGCATGTTACGCACCGGGGTTGAGGATACCTTCTACCTACCGAACGGTGCCAGGACCGGCTCCAACGGTGAGCTGATTCGGGTGCTTGCGGACTGCGCGAAAGTGGCGGGGCGTGCGGTGGCAAATGCTGCCGAGGCGCGGCAGATGCTGGGGCTGGGGGCGGCCTGATATGGGATGGATCGAATATGTCCTCGCGCTGGTGCTGTTCATGGCATCGCACAGGATCCCGGCGACACCGGGGCTGAAAGCGCGGCTCGAGACGGCGCTGGGGCGGCGCGGTTACATCCTTGTTTTCAGTGTGATTTCCACGGCCTTGCTGTTCTGGGTGATCTTTGCCGCGGGGCGCGCGCCTTATGTCGCGTTGTGGGATCAGGAGATATGGCAGCGCTGGCTGGTCAACCTGGTGATGCCCGTGGTGCTTGCGCTGACGGTGTTCGGCGTGGGCGCGCCCAACCCGTTTGCCTTCGAAGGGCGCGCGGCGGGGTTCGACCCCAAGCGCCCCGGGATTGCCGGGCTGACGCGGCAGCCGCTGCTCTGGGCGATGGCGCTCTGGGCGGGGGCGCATCTGATCGCCAATGGCGATCTGGCGCATGTGATCCTGTTCGGGCTGTTCCTCGGGTTCGCCCTTGCCGGCATGGGGCTGGTCGAGCGGCGCCGGCGCGCGGCGATGGGAGCTGACGAGTGGGCGCGTCTGACGGCGCATACCGGGCTGGTGCCGTTTGCCGCCTTGATCGCGGGGCGCTGGCGGCCACGCGCGCTGCCGTCGCCGCTGCGGCTCGGGCTCTGGCTGGCAAGCTGGGCCGCGCTCTGGCATCTGCACGCGCCGGTGATCGGGGTCTGGCCGGGGGTGTGAGCGGATGCTGACAGGATGCTGTCAGCAGGGCTGTGCGACAACGGTGCATCATTTGACAAAAAGGAGACCTCGAATGACCCAGCAACCCGTGCTCGTCTGGTGCGAAATCCCGGTGACAGACCTGGAAAAAGCTTGTGATTTCTATGCGAAAACATTCGGTTACAAGATGGAGATCGACAACAGCGGACCCAATCCGATGGCCATTCTGAACGGCGAAATGAGCGGCACCGCGGGCCATCTCTATCCCGGCAGGCCCGCTGACATCGGCGCGGGCAGCACCGTGCATCTGGCGCTGGCGCCCGGTGATACGGTCGAAGCCGCGTCCAAACGCGCGATCGCAGCCGGCGGCAGCGTTGCCGGCCCGCTTGTCGAAATGCCGTTTGGCCGGTGGAGCTATGCCACCGACTTGGATGGCAACTCGATCGGCCTGTTCCAGGCGGCGGGATAAGCCGCATGCGCCGGGCCGACCGCCTGTTTCAGATCGTTCAGCATCTCAGGGGCGGTCGGCTTGTCACGGCGCAGAAGCTTGCCGACCGCCTCGAGGTCAGCCAGCGCACGATCTACCGCGATATCGCCGACCTGATCGGCTCGGGGGTGCCGGTCGAGGGGGAGGCGGGGGTCGGGTATGTCATGCGGGCCGGGTTTGATCTTCCGCCGCTGATGTTTACCAATGATGAAGTCGCCGCGCTGGTGGCGGGCGCGCGGCTGATTCGGGCCTGGGGCGGGGCGGCGATGGCCGAAGCGGCGCAGGAGGCGCTGATCAAGATCGAGGCGATACTGCCCGAGGCGGCGCGCCAACGGGCCGCGAGTGTGCAGGTGCACGCATTTCAACCGCCTGAAATGACAGGGGAATTGCGCGCTCTGCTCGACCGGATCGATGGCTTTGTCGAGGCCCGCGTACGCATCGACATCAGCTATGAGGACCAGGAGGGCGCGGCCAGTTCGCGGATCATCCGGCCGCTGGGCCTGTATTTCTGGGGCAAGGTCTGGACGCTGGTGGCGTGGTGTGAATTGCGCAATGATTTCAGGATGTTCCGTCTTGACCGGATTGGCGGGGCGACTGCGCTCGGACGGTTCCGCGCCGAGCGCGACAAATCGCTCGCTGCCTTCTATGCCGGGATGCGAGCCCGCGGCGAAAGACACCGGCCCTGACCGAGGCTTACGCCACCGTCCGGCCGGGTTAACGGCGCGAATTGCACCCGAATCGGGGGGGTGACTCCCGGCTGCCACCCGGCTGACATCCGGCTGCCGGGTCGCACCGGAATGGTGAACGCGGGCTTAACTTAACCCACCGCACGGTCGCGCCCTTCATCTTTCCCGAAATACTCCGGGGTTTGGGGCAGAGCCCCAATCAAACCAGACCTGCGCGCGCGCAGCGCGCTCGATTGGATCAGTCGCGCGGGGTGAGCTGGCGGATCAGGCCTTCCTGGGTGGCATTGGCGATCAGCCGGCCATCGCGGGTGAAGATGCGGCCGCGGTTGAAGCCGCGCGCGCCGCCGGCCCAGGGCGTGTCCATGGTATAGAGCAGCCAGTCGTCGGCGCGGAACGGGCCGTGGATCCACATCGCATGATCGAGCGAGGCATATTGCATGTCGGGATCGGCAAAGGCCTTGGTATGGGGATAGGCAGAAGTACCCAGCAGGCCGAAATCCGAGGCGAAGGCGAGCGCTGCGCGGTGCACCTGGGGGTCGTCGCCGAGATTTCCCGGCACGCGGAACCAGTAGGTCTGCTCGCGCATCGGGTCGCGGGTGAAGGGCGGGCGCGGCGTGACCGGGCGCATCTCCATCGGCCGCGGGATCGAGATCCACTTGCGGAAATTCTCCGGCAACTCGCCGGTGAAGTCTGCGGCGAGCTGTTGTTCGTTGCGCAGGGTTTCGGGATCGGGCACGTCGGGCATGTCGTCCTGGTGCGACAGCCCCGGCTCCTCGACATGAAACGACGCCGCGAGGTTGAGGATCGGCTTGCCGTGCTGGATCGCCACCACCCGGCGGGTGGCGAAGCTGCGCCCGTCGCGGTCGCGCTCGACCTGGTAGAGCACCGGCCTGGTGGCATCGCCGGGGCGCATGAAATAGGCGTGCAGCGAATGCGCCGGGCGATCCGCCTCGACCGTGCGGGTGGCGGCCATCAGGGCCTGGGCGATGACCTGGCCGCCGAAGCTGCGGCCGCGCCCGCCCGGGGTGGCGATGCCGCGAAAGAAGTTCTCCTCGACCGGCTCGACATCGAGCACGGCGACCAGCCCATCGGCAAGCTGTTGCGGGGTGGGAATCTTGTCGGTCATGGGGTTCCTTGTCAGTTGTCCCGGGGTGCGTTGGGCGGGTGCGGCGGAGGTGTCAGTGGCCGATGACCGGCGCTTTGGTGCAGGCCGCTGCCGCCGGTTCGAGCTCGAGAACAGAATGCGCAAGCTCGAAGCGGGACTGCAACAGCGACTTGAGGTCATTTCGCACCGCCTCGGCGCTGGCGCCGTCGGCGAGGACGACATGGGCTTCCAGCGCGGCCTCGTGTTCCTGCATTTTCCACAGGTGGACATGGTGCAGGCTGGCGACGCCCGCGACCGCCTCCATCGCCGCGATCAGTTCGTCGAGATCGGTATCTTCCGGCGCGGCCAGCATCAGCACGCGCAGCACCGGGCGGATGCCCAGAAAACTGTGCCACAGGATATAGCCGGAGATCAGCAGGGTGACGATCGGGTCGATCAGGCGCCAGTCGTAGAGCAGGATCAGCGTTCCGGCGACGATCACGGCGATCGAGCCGAGCGCATCGGCGAGGTTGTGCAGGAACGCCGCCTTCATGTTCATCGACTGTTTCGAGAGCCGGAAGATCAGCAGCGCGGTCGCTGTGTCGATCACCAGTGCCAGCCCGGCGACGGCGACCACGATCCAGCCTTCGACAGCCTGCGGGTTGAACAGCCGCTCGACGCCCTGCGCGGCGAGATAGAGCGCGATGACGATCAGCGTGGTGTAGTTGACCATCGCCGCCACCACCTCTGCGCGGCCATAGCCGAAGGTCATGCCGGCATCGGCCGGGCGGCGGGCGATCTTGCGGGCCCAGAAGGCGATGACCAGCGACAATGCGTCCGAGAGGTTGTGGATCGCATCGGCGACCAGCGCGAGGCTGCCCGAGATTACCCCGGCGATGATCTGGGCCACGGTGAGCAGGATATTGACGGCAATGGCAAAGCCGACGCGCTTGTCGCCTGCCAGATCGTCGGGCAGGGCGTGGGAATGGCCGGTGTGGCTATGGGAATGGTCGTGGGGCTGCGACATGAGGGGCCTTGTCCGGGTTGCCGCTCTTTTTGCGCGATTTGGCAGGGGCGGGCAAGCCGCTGCGTCACCGCAGGAGGGAGGGTGGGGTGAACCCCGGCCTGCACATGCGACGGGCGGCGGTGTCAGGGGGTGTGGCTGCGGATCACCTCGGCGAGGCGCCCGGCGATGGCGGCGCTGCCCTTGAGCGAGGGGTGAATCCGGTCGACGGCGTGGAAGCTGAGATCGCCGGGCGGCACCAGATCGGTGATCGAATGGAACACGATGTCGCGATCCAGCGCGGCGAGGCGGGCGATGCGCGCCTCGAGCTCGTCGCCCTCGTCCTTGCACTCTTCGATCGGGGTATCGAAACCGGGGCTGCGCAGATAGCCGAGATAGAGCACCCGGGCGCCGGATTGGCGAATGCGCGAGACCAGACCGGGGATCACGCCGCGGCGCCCGTCCTTGGCGATCATGCGGTTGATCTTGCGGTCGCAGCGGTTGCAGCCGCAGCCGAGCCAGACATCGTTGCCGCCGCCATTGACGATCACCCAGTCCCAATCGCCCTCGCGGAACTGGCGCGGGATCGACAGGCCCATGGCGCCGGTGATCGGCAGGTTGTAGATCATCCGCGCCCCGGCGACGGAATGATCCTTGACCGGAACGCGCAGGATCTGTTCGAGGCGGTCGGCGATGCCGCGGCCCGAAATCGAATGCGACGCAAGCAGCGAATCGCCAATCACCAGGATGCGGGGCTGGGCGGATTTTGCCTCGGCCAGCGCCGGTGCGGGCGCGAGGAGAAGCGCGATCAGGACGGTAAGGACGTGTTTCATCGGGATCATCAAGCGTTCTCGCCGGGCGCGGCACATGTGGCCGACGGGGTAGGGACTGAAGCTCCAGTTTTCATATTCGCGGGCCGGAGATCAACCGTAAGGACGGGGCGGGGCGGAAAAATTCGGGCAATTCCGGTTCAATCCCAGGCTGAGCCGCGATTTGTATCTGGCCGGGAAACACCTGGCCGGGCGGGTCTTGCCAGAGGCGCGGGGAGACGATTTTTCTGCGAAAGATCGGCGGCCGGGAGCGGCGGCTCAATGCGCCTCGGCCCAGTTTGCCCCTTGCCCGGCATCGACCGTGAGCGGCACGTCGAGATGCACGGCGGGGTGGGCGGCGCCTTGCATCACCGTGCGCGCGGTGTCGATCAGGGCGGCGGCGGAATCTTTCGGGACTTCGAACAGCAATTCGTCATGCACCTGGAGCAGCATCCGCGCGGGCTGACCGGCGATGGCGGCGGGCATGCGGATCATTGCGCGGCGGATCACGTCGGCGGCGGTGCCCTGGATCGGGGCGTTGATCGCGGCGCGTTTGGCAAACCCCGCGCGCGGGCCGGAGGCGGAAATCTCGGGGGTGTGGATCTTGCGGCCGAACAGGGTCTGGACGTAGCCATGCTCCTTGGCGAAGGCCACGGTCTCGTCCATGTAGGTTCGGATGCCGGGGAAGCGTTCGAAATAGCGGTCGATGAAGCCCTGGGCCTCGGAGCGGGGGATGCGCAGGTTGCGGGCCAGGCCGAAGCCGGAAATGCCGTAGATCACGCCGAAATTGATCGCCTTGGCGCGGCGGCGGATATCCGGCGTCATCTGGTCCATCGGCACGTCGAACATTTCCGAGGCGGTCATGGCGTGGATGTCCTGGCCTTCGCGGAACGCCTGTTTCAGCGCGTCGATATTCGCGACATGGGCGAGGATGCGAAGCTCGATCTGGGAATAATCGAGGCTGACCAGCACATTGCCCGGCGCGGCCACGAAGGCTTCGCGGATGCGGCGGCCTTCCTCGGTGCGCACCGGGATATTCTGCAGGTTGGGATCGGTCGAGGCGAGCCGCCCGGTGCTGGCGCCGGTTTGCAGGTAGGAGGTATGGACCCGCCCGGTTTCGGGATTGATATGTTCTTGCAGGGCGTCGGTATAGGTCGATTTCAGCTTGGAGAGCTGGCGCCAGTCGAGCACGCGGGCGGGCAGGTCATGGCCCTCGGCGGCCAGATCCTCGAGCACGTCGGCGCCGGTGGCATAGGCGCCGGTCTTGCCCTTCTTGCCGCCGTCGAGCGACATTTCATCGAACAGGATTTCACCGAGCTGCTTGGGGCTGCCGATATTGAAGCTGCGCCCGGCAAGCTGATGAATTTCCGCCTCCAGCCCGGCCATCTTCTGGGCGAAGGCGTTGGACATGCGCGAAAGCGTGTCGCGGTCGACCATGATGCCGTGCATCTCCATCTCGGCCAGCACCGGCACGAGGGGGCGCTCGAGGGTTTCATAGACAGTGGTGACGCGTTTGCGGTGCAGCTGGGGCTTGAAGGTCTGCCACAGCCGCAGGGTGATATCGGCATCCTCGGCGGCGTATTTCACCGCCTCGTCAAGCGGCACACGATCGAAGGTGATGGCGGATTTGCCGGAGCCGAGCAGCGATTTGATCGGGATCGGG
Organism: uncultured Rhodobacterales bacterium; assembly: GCA_965366835.1. Lineage (GTDB taxonomy): Bacteria > Pseudomonadota > Alphaproteobacteria > Rhodobacterales > Rhodobacteraceae > JAKGBX01. The sequence goes on along the minus strand of CBDUGF010000023.1, from coordinate 24,171 downwards.
CTGTGGCCGAGATAGCGTTCGCAGAGCGCATCCATGCCGTGATTGTGGATGCCGGAAAACATCGCGTAGGACATCAGCATGGTGTCGTCGATCGGGGCGACCCTGACGCCGTGACGGGCGAAGATCTTGGCGTCGTATTTCATGTTCTGGCCGATCTTGAGGATCGCGTCATCCTCGAGGATCGGTTTCAGGATTTCGAGCGCCTCCGGCGTGCTCATCTGGCCCTCGGCCAGCTTGTCGGAGCCGAAGAGGTCATCCGAGGCGCCGTCCTTGTGAATGAGCGGGATGTAGCAGGCATCGCCCGGCTCGACGCAAAGCGAGATACCGACCAGTTCGGCCTGCATTTCATCGAGCGAGGTGGTCTCGGTATCGACCGCGACATAGCCGCGTTTGTGGATCAGGGCGACCCAGCGCTCGAGCGCCTTGGCGTCGCTGACATGCTCGTATGTCTCGGGGTCGATGCGCGGTTGTTCGGGAGTGGCGTCCTCGGCGCCCGGCGCGCCGGCGGCGGGCTCGGGGATTTCGGGGCTTTCCACGCCCATCCGGTCGGCGATGCGTTTGGAGAGCGTGCGGAATTCCATCGCGGCGAGGAACGGCAGCAGCTGATCGGGGTCGGGATCGAACACTTCGAGATCGTCGAGAGTGAAATCGAGGGTCATGTCGTCCTTGAGCTTGACGAGATCGCGCGACATCCGGATCTGGTCGGCGTTTTCGATCAGGGTCTGGCGGCGCTTGGGCTGGGGGATTTCCTCGGCGCGTTCGAGCAGCGTGTCGAGATCGCCGAATTCGTTGATCAGGAGCGCGGCTGTCTTGATGCCGATGCCGGGCGCACCGGGGACGTTATCGACGCTGTCGCCGGAGAGCGCCTGAACATCGACGACGCGCTCGGGAGGGACGCCGAATTTCGCGATCACGCCGTCGCGGTCGATCCGGCTGACCTTCATCGGGTCGAGCATTTCGACGCCGCCGCCGACCAGCTGCATCAGATCCTTGTCGGACGAGATGATGGTGACGCGGCCGCCGGCATCGCGGGCCTGGTGCGCCAGCGTGGCGATGATGTCATCCGCCTCGAAGCCCTCGACCTCCTTGCAGGCGATGTTGAAGGCGATTGTCGCCTCGCGGGTGAGGGGGAATTGCGGCACCAGGTCTTCGGGCGCGGGGGGGCGATTGGCCTTGTACTGGTCGTAGATCTCGTTGCGAAAAGACTTGCCGGAATAGTCGAAGATCACGGCGGCATGGGTGGGCGCGTCATCGCCCTTGGCGTCTTCGACGAATTTGAACAGCATGTTGCAGAAGCCCGCCACGGCGCCGATCGGCAAGCCATCGGATTTGCGGGTCAGCGGCGGCAGCGCGTGATAGGCGCGGAAGATGTAGGCCGAGCCGTCGATCAGGTGCAGGTGGCAGCCTTTGCCGAATGACATGTGCGGTTCCCCCGGTTGGTTGGGCCATGTCTCGCATATGGCGGCGAAGGGGGCCAGAGGGTTTGGTGCGCGCGCGCATTCCGACGCGGAATCCAGTCAAAATCCGACGCGGATTTTTGGGCGGTTGCCTGCGGCGAGAGGTGGTTCCAAATCCGCGTCGGATTTGGGTCCGTTTTTCGCGTCGAAAAACGGTTAGCCGAGTTTGCCTTCGAAATCCTTGTGCATCAGCTTGCAATCGCAATAGGGGCATTCGACCCAGCCATGTTCCTGCGGGATTTGCAGCCAGACGCGGGGATGGCCGAGCGCGCCTTCGCCGCCGTCGCAGGATACGCGGTATTGATCGACGATTCTGGTTTCGGGGGCTTGGGTGACCATGCGTGCTGTCCTTCGGGAATGGCTCTGTTGGCGGCGAATATGGGCGATCCGGCCCCCGGGGGCAAGACCGCCCGTGCGCGTCATGCCCAGCGTTCGACGCGGGCCTGAAAGCAATTGTTGGTCGACGAGCGCACATGCACGAAGGCGACATCTTCGCGCCCCAGGCGGGCGGCGATTTCTGCGGCGAGCTTTTCGGGGGGCACCACGGCGCCGGTGCCGTAGAGGATGCGTTCGTTCTTGCCATAAGCGCGGATCAGCATCGAGTTTTCCGCGAAAATTCGCGGCACGCCACGGGCGGGATCATAGGCCGGGCAATCTTCGGCGCACAGGAATATCGGGCCGGTTTCGGCATAGGGCTGGCGCGCGCCGAAGGGGGAATGGGCGAGGATCAGCATTTCGGCGCTGCGCGGGATGTAATCGAGGCAGTGGCGGCAGGGCGCGGCATCGCTCTCGCAGATGACACGTTCGGGCGCATCGCCATGGGCATCGGGCGCGCCGGCGCGATAGGCGCGGGCGGTTTCGGTCGGGATGGAGAGGAAGGCGGGATGCATGTCGGGTCTCCTTGGATCGGGAATGAGACCAGTGTGATAAACCGGGGTCGGGCAGGCGATCCGGATGTTGCGCAAAGCGCGGATCAGTCGGCGTAGAGAAACTCCGTGGCTGCGATCTCGACCGCCTTGTCATGGCCGATGGCGAGGAATTTCTGCAACGCGTCGGCGTTGACTTCGGGCGGCTCCATCTCGCGCATGCGGTAGTGATTGTCGAAATCGGCGTCGCGGATCTGATCGCTTTCGAAGGTCATGTCGCCGCGGATCGTGGGCAACAGCCGGTCGAGGGTTTCCTGCGGTGTCTTCTCGCCGGCCAGCCCGACGCGCATCGAATGACCGATGAGATAGTCGTCGGAGAAGTTGCAATCGACTTCGAGCAGCCGGGTGATCGAACGGTCGCCGCAGAAATCATGCAACAGGTCGAGATTGGACGGGTCGAGGCAGATGATCAGCCGGTCGGTATCGTAATAGTCGAACAGCATCCGCATCAGCGCGCGGCGGTGGCGGTGCCGCTTGCCCATGGTCGACTGGATGCCGCCGAGATCGGGCAGCACCGTCGCTTCCTCGTTGAACAGGTATTCGATGCAGGGGATGTTCGTCATCTGGCGGATACGCTCGACCAGCCGCTTGGCGACGTGCCATTTCTTGCACACGATGATCAGCAATTCGCGTTCGCGCCCCAGGGTGCTTTCGGTTTCCCAGAACCGGGTGGCGAAGCGCCGCCCGATCCGGCCGCGGCCGGTGAGAAACTTGAACAGCGAGCGGCCCTCGTTGGAAATCTTGAAATCCCAGCCGCGGGTGGCGTAGAGCAGGCCGAGACGGCGCTTGAGCTCGTGGGCCTCGGCGGAAATCTTGCGGGCGAAGAGAAAATCCTGACTGAGCAGCAGATCGTAGTGATCGTTGTAGAATGTCACCGGCATGCCGTAATCGGTGAACATCAGGAAGGTGAGCGCGCGCGAGCGGATTTCCCTTTCCGGCACGAGATGGCGGACCAGGGTCTGAAAGAAGGTTTCGTCGGGGATCCACGTGGTGCGGAAGAAGCGCATCACATCGCGGCGGCGCTTGGTGAAATCGAGGATCCATTCGACGGTGCGGCGGCGCAGGCACCACCATTGCGAGCCGATCATCACCTGGATGTCATCGGGGATCTTGCGGGTGAGGCCGAGCCGCTTCTGGATCTCGAAGAGCGCGTAGAAGCGGCGCTTCTGGGTGCGTTCGTTGAACCAGTGGCGATAGATCAGCCGCTCTTCCTTCCAGCCGGTCTTGATCCAGTCGCTCTCGAAATAGTCGAAACTTTCGACATAATCGACATCGGCGCGGTCGAGGAATTCATGGGCGTATTCGGCGGACTTGATCGCCATGCAATCGCCCGAAAGCATGTAGAAATGCGTGGCGCGGGGGAACGCCTCGACCGCGGCTTCGACGGCGTTGAGCGTGGCCTGCACAAGCGACCATTCGCCCCAGCCGCATTTGATCCGCTTTTTGGCGAAGGTCACGTTGGGGTTGGTGTCGAGCGCATCGCGGATCTGGCGGTAGAATTCGGGTTTGGCACGGGCATCGAAATGGATCGACATGTAGTCGCCCACCGCGGTCAGGCGCTCGGCCTGTTTGATGATCGCTTCCGGGTCTTTGTGACACAGCAATATGAAGGCGATTTTTGCCATTTAAGAAACGTTTCGCTCCGTCAGCCCCTTATTGTTTACCTTGATAAGGGTGAACAGCGCCTGAATAAACCGGCTTTCTGACCCTTGGGCCAATTCGGCGCGCCCAGGGTGGCGCGTGAGGCACGCCCGCGGGGTCACAGGCCGGGCAACAGCGCGCAAGAACATGAAAACAGTATTTGTTTAGGATTTTTTCAATTGCTATAAGCCAAGTAAGAGCAAGAACAGAGCATGTAGGAGGCGGTTTTCATGGGGTTTCCCGGAACCTGGATGACGCAGAGCGAGAGCGTCGTCTATCGCGTGGTGCCGAAATGCGCCTGTTCGACGATCGGCCAGATCATGTATTTTTCCGATCACGGCGAATTTTTCGACGGCGACATTCACGATGCCAAGGGTGGTATGCACAAATGGGCGCTGGAGGAGAGCCAGCCCTTGATCAATGCCAATGTGAAGACCCACAGCTCCTTTGCCTTCACCTGCGTGCGCAACCCCTATACCCGCGTGCTATCGAGCTTTTTCGACAAGATTTGCGGCATCCAGCGCAACGGGAAACGCTATCGCGGCAACCTCGTGCCGCTGCTGATCCAGAAATACGGAATCGAGGTCGGCGGCAAGGACGGCAAGGACGAGTTCGACCAGATCAAGAGCTTCCGCCGCTTCCTTCTGTTCGTGCGCGACACCATCCGCTGGCGCAAGCCGATGGACCCGGACATTCACTGGAGCGCGATGTCGGGCCATGTCAGCACCTTCATCGTCAATGGCGGCACCTATGACCGGATCTTCTGGACCGAGAAATTCAACGAGGGGATGCAGCAGGTGCTGGACGCGATCGAGACGCCGCACAAGGTCAAGCTCAAGGACATTCCGCGATTCAACGAAAGCGAGGGCCACGGGCCCAAGCGGGCGCATCCGGTGGAGGATTACTTCGACGACATGTCGATGCATCTGATCTATGAGATCTACAAGCGTGATTTCGACCTGTTCAAATACGATTTCGAAGACCCGTCGAACAAGCTGCCGGTGGGCGAGATCGACCTTCAGGAAATTCACGCCAAGCTGGGCGACTGACGCCGGACGCGCGGCGCTCGCCCCGGGGCAAGCCCGGGACATCGCCCCGCCCGCCGTCCCGAAGGGCACCTGAATGGCGCGGTCTGGCGCGGTCTGGCGGGGCCAGGATGCGCGCGCAGCGTCAGGTCAGCGGCTTTTCCATGAACAGCGAAAAGCGGCTTTCGCGGTAGGCGCCGAACGGGCCGCGGGGCGCAAAGCCGTGACGGGCATAGAGCCGGTGTGCCGCTTCGAGCCCGGTTCCGGTCTCCAATCGCAGCAGGGGGAGCGACAGGGTGCGGGCCTGATCCTCGATCTGGCGCAGCAGAGCGGAAGCCGCACCTTGGCCACGGGCCTGGGGCGTTGTGAACATGGATTTCACCTCGCCATAGCCATCGCGCAGGACGAGCGCCCCAGTGCCGAGGGTGGCCTTGCCGCGGCGCGCCGCGAAGAGCAGGACGGTGTCGGCCGCGAGCGCGTCGAGATCGAGAAAATGGTTCGCCTCGGCGGGAAACAGCGATTGCATCAGCGCGTGGGATGCTTCGAGAAGAGCCCGGGTTTCAGGGTCATGCGGGGTGGCGGGCTCGACGATGAGCATGTGGCTGTGGGCCTTGGTTGGCGGACCTAAAGGCAAGCGTCGTGCGCCCTCTCCCCAGCACGCATGGGTGGCGAGCGCCCGGACAGGGGCGGCTCTGATCCGGCTCGGCCGCGTTTCATTGTATCGGATCCGGGCGGGCGCGGCGCCCGCCCGGGTTTCGTTCATTGCATGCGCTGCATGGCGTTCCCGAACTCGTCGCGCAACGTGTTCTGATCGACGATACTGTAAATGGCGGTATCCGAGGATTGCGCCTGTTGGGTCTGGCCGGTGATCTTTGACGTCATGGCGATGTCATCGACCGAACTGACCGAGATCCGGTCGCTGCCCAGCATTGTCGCCGTCCAGGTGCCTTTGGCCGTGACATCGTAGGTATCCGGCATCTGGCCACCGCCGCCCAAGGTGGACATCTCGACCTTGGCCGAATAGGTGCCATCGGCCTGGTAGTTGATGTTGCCCGAGAACGTGGCCTGCTGCGCGCCGACCGGCATCTTGCCATTTGGCACGGTCCACAGGCCGGTGAGATAGCGGGCCGCATCCATCGGCTTGGTGGGATCGGGTTTGGGATCCGGGCCGGGCGCAGGCACCTGAATGATCGCCTGAAGCTCGGCGACGCCCCCGGCGGGGGCCCAATCGGCCATGCCCTCTTTCCAGACCAGGGTCTGGGGGTTGAGCTGTCCGGCGGTGGCCATCTGCTGAAGCTGGGCTTGATTGAACGGGCCGGAGGGCTCGCCATTGAGCGCGACGAAGATGTTGAGCGTCGGCAGCGGCGGCGGGGTGGCGCCTCCTGAGTCTTTCTTGAGCGGGGGCGGCATGGCGCCACCGCCGCCCGTGTCGGTGGTGGTGCCGGTGATCAGATCGTTGCCCGAGGGCGACGGCAATGAGCCGCTCTGGGCCGAGGCGAGGCTGGCGAACAATGCCAGCGTCAGAATGAGCAGCGCGAGCAACAGGGGCTGGGCGGCCAGCGGTGAACGCGCGGTAGAGGACTTAACAAAGGTCATGGCGAAAACTCCCAAGGCAAAAACAATCGGTGACTTCCCGCCGCCGATGTTATGACAGAGCCTTTGCCGGACAAAGCGAATTGTCAGCTTGCGCGGGGCAGGGTCAAACCCCGAACAGGGACGCCAGCAGCGGGCCTTCCAGGGCTTCGAGCGTGAGGAAAAGCCCGGCGCCGGCGACCAGCGCGCCGGAGAGGCGGGTGTTGAGAGCGGCGGCGGAGGTGGCGCCAAGGAGCGTTTTAGCGAGTTGGCCCGCAACCAGCGCGACAGCGTATTGCACCAGCGCCAGGCCGATCAGGTAGCCGATCAGCACGGGCGCGCCGAGGGCGGCCTCCTGCGCGGCCAGGGGGGCGCCGAACGCGGCGCCGTGAAACAGGCCGAAGCCGGAGAACACCAGCAGGGCGGCGGGCAGCGACAGGGCGCGACCGGAGAGCACGATGCCGCCCAGCACCAGCAGCGACGCCGCGACGACGATTTCGACCAGCGGCAGCGCGCCGCCGAGGGCGACAACCAACACACCCAGCAGCATCGCCGCGATATAGCCCATCGGGGCAAGCAGGCGATGCCCGGTATAGAGCGCGGCCACGCCCATGATGGCGACGAAGAACAGGTGATCGAAGCCGAGGATCGGATGGCCGATGCCCGAGAGCAGCCCATGCGGCAGCGTTTCCATCGGCAACCCGCCGAGCGGGTGATGCGCCATGGCCGGGCTGGCCATCAGCAGGGCGGTGACGGCAAAAAAGGCTTTTCTCATCGGGTTTTCTCCTTCGACTCGCCAATCAGTAAGAGCCGCGCGCGCGGATCGGTCAAGGCCGTTCGGGAGCCGCCGGGCGCGGCGGCACAGCGGCAAGCGGGGGCGAAACGGCAATATCTTGTGGATAAATCCGCCGAAATCCCCATATCGTGGGGTCGTGGCGTTGACTCGCGGGGGCTGCTGCCGCCAAATTCGCCCAACATCAGGGAATCAACAACCGGGTCACGGGCAACTTGCGCTTTTCGAAACTCAGACTGACCGGCTTCAAGAGCTTCGTCGATCCGACCGAGCTCCTGATCACCGATGGGCTGACCGGGGTGGTCGGGCCGAACGGCTGTGGCAAGTCGAACCTGCTCGAGGCGTTGCGCTGGGTGATGGGGGAGAACCGGCCCACGGCGATGCGCGGCGGCGGCATGGAGGATGTGATCTTTGCCGGAGCGGCGACACGCCCGGCGAGGAACTTTGCCGAGGTCGCGCTGTTGATCGACAATTCGGAGCGGCTGGCGCCCGCCGGGTTCAACGACGATGACGTGCTGGAGATCGTGCGGCGGATCACCCGCGACGTCGGCAGCGCCTACAAGACCAATTCCAAGGAGGTGCGGGCGCGCGATGTGCAGATGCTGTTTGCCGATGCCTCCACGGGCGCGCATTCGCCCGCGCTGGTGCGGCAGGGGCAGATTTCGGAGCTGATCAACGCCAAGCCGAAAAGCCGGCGGCGCATTCTGGAAGAGGCGGCCGGGATCAGCGGGCTTTACCAGCGCCGCCACGAGGCCGAGCTGAAGCTCAAAGGGGCGGAGACCAACCTGCTCAGGGTCGATGACGTGGTCGAGCAGCTGGCGGCGCAATTGCAGCAGCTGGCGCGGCAGGCCCAACAGGCGGCACGCTATCGCGCGATTGGCGACGAGCTGCGCCGGGCGGAAGGCCTGCTGCTCTATCGCCGCTGGAAGGAAGCCGACGAAGCACGGGCGCGGGCCGAAGCGGAACTGCGCGAGCGGGTGACGGCGGCGGCGCAGGCCGAGGGCGCGGCGCGAATCGCGGCCAAGGAACGCCAGGCGCGCGAAGAAGCCCTGCCGCCGCTGCGCGAGGAAGAGGCGATCGCGGCGGCGGTGCTGCAACGCTTGCAGGTGCAGCGCGACACGCTGAAGGATCAGGAGACCCGTGCGCTGGCGGCGATCGAGACGCTGGAGCGGCGGATCGGCCAGCTTTCGGCGGATATGGAGCGCGAAGCCGGGCTGAACCGCGATGCGGGCGAAACCATCGAGCGGCTGGAATGGGAAGCACGCGAGCTGGCCAAGGCCGGCGAGGGCCACGAGGCGCTGCTGGAGGCGGCGGCAGCAGCGGCGCACGAGGCTGCGCAGGTCTTGGGCGAGCGCGAAGCCGATCTTTCGCAGCTGACCGAGGATGTGGCGCGGCTGGCGGCGCGGCATCAATCGGCGCATCGCCTGCTTGAGGACAGCCGCAAGACGCTTGAACGCGGCGAGACCGAGGCGGCCAAGGCCAAGGCAGCGATGGGCGAGGCCGAGGCGGCGCTGACCCGCGCGCAGACCGACTATGAGGCGGCGCGGCAGTTCGAGACCGCGGCGGAGGCCGAAGCGGCGGCGGCGGACGCAGCCCTGCTTGCCGCCGAGGCGGCGCGCGCCGAAACCCAGGGCCGCGAGGCCGATGCGCGGGCCGAACGCAGCGCCGCCGAGGGCGAGGTGAGCGCGCTTTCGGCAGAGGCGACGGCGCTGGCCAAGCTGGTGCAGCGCGACACCGCCGAGGGCGGGCAGATCCTCGACCGTTTACAGGTGGAGCAGGGCTATGAGAAGGCGCTGGGCGCGGCGCTGGCCGATGATCTGCGCGCGCCGGAGGTCGAGGAGGACGGGCCGTCGGGCTGGGCGCAATTGCCCGGCTACCTGCGTCCGCAGCCATTGCCCAAGGGCGCCGATGCGCTGACCAATCATGTTTCGGTGCCCGAGGTTCTGGTGCGCCGGATGAGCCAGATCGGGCTGGTCGAGGCCGAGGACGGGCCGCGCCTTCAGGCCGATCTGCAACCGGGGCAGAGGCTGGTCACGCTGGAAGGCGATCTGTGGCGTTGGGACGGCTATCGCGCCTGGGCCGAGGATGCGCCGAGTGCCGCGGCGCTGCGGCTGCAGCAACTCAATCGGCTGGAGGCACTCAAGCAGCAGATGGAGGGCGCCACGGCACGCGCCATGGGGGCGAAACAGGCGCATGAGGCGCTGACCCGGCTGTTGGCCGAGCAATCGGAGGCCGACCGCGCCGCCCGCGATGCCCGCCGCGCGGCGGATGCGCGGATGAACGAGGCCGCGCGGGCGCTGAGCCGGGCCGAGGCCGATCGCAACCTGTCGCAATCGCGGCGCGAATCCTCGGGGCTGGCTGTGGCGCGTCACGAGGAAGAGGCGATGGGCGCGCGCAAGCAGCTGGCCGAAGCCGAAAGGGCGGTCGCCGATCTGGGCGATCTCGAGGCGGCGCGCGGCCAGGTCGAAGATGTGAAAATGACGGTCGAGGCGGCGCGTATCACCATGATGTCGCGGCGCTCGGCACATGACGAGCTGCGTCGCGAGGGCGAGGCGCGCACAAAGCGGGGCCAGGAGGTCAGCAAGGAGGTTTCGGGCTGGAAGCACCGGCTGGAAACTGCGGAGAAACGCACGGCCGAGCTGGCCGAGCGCAAGGCGGCGTCGGAGGCGGAGCTGGAGCAGGCCATGGCGGCGCCCGCCGAGATCGCCGCCAAACGCGACGAGCTGGCCGAGGCGATCGGCGCGGCGGAAGCGCGGCGCGGCAAGGCCGGCGATGCGCTGGCCGAAGCCGAGACTGCACAGCGCGATGCGGTGAGTGCCGAGCGCGAAGCCGAGCGGGCGGCGAGCGAGGCGCGCGAGGCAAGGGCGCGCTCGGAGGCGCGGATGGAAGCGGCGCGCGAGACCGCGACCTATGCCGAGGAACGCATTGCCGAGGAGCAGGAGAGCACGCCGGAAGTGCTGCTCGAGTCGCTCGAGGCCGACCCGGAGAAAATGCCCGCCGCGGAGGCGATCGAGGCGGATGTGAACCGGCTGAAACGCCAGCGCGATGCCCTGGGCGCGGTGAACCTGCGCGCCGAAGAGGACGCCCGCGAGGTGCGAGAAGAGCATGACAATCTGGTCAGCGAAAAGACCGACCTGGAGGAGGCGATCCGCACGCTGAGGAACGGCATTGCCAGCCTCAACCGCGAAGGCCGCGAGCGGCTGCTGACCGCCTTCGAGCAGGTCAATTCGAATTTCACGCTGCTGTTCCGGCACCTGTTCGGCGGCGGCGAGGCCAATCTCGTGCTGGTGGAAAGCGACGATCCGCTGGAAGCCGGGCTCGAGATCATGTGCCAGCCGCCGGGCAAGAAGCTGAGCACGCTGTCGCTGTTGTCGGGCGGCGAACAGACGCTGACCGCGCTGGCGCTGATCTTCGCCGTTTTCCTGGCCAACCCGGCGCCGATCTGCGTGCTCGACGAGGTCGACGCGCCGCTCGATGACGCCAATGTGACGCGGTTCTGCGACCTGCTCGACGAGATGTGCCGCCAGACCGATACGCGGTTCCTGATCATCACCCACCATGCCGTGACCATGGCGCGGATGGACCGGCTGTTCGGCGTCACCATGCAGGAGCAGGGTGTGAGCCAGCTGGTCTCGGTCGATCTGAAAAAGGCGGCGGCGATGGTCGCCTGACCGGCGCCGGGCGGATTGCCCGCTTTATCACGCCGGGATAAGCGGAAACGCCCGTTTCATCGTTTCCGCTTGCCAAACGATCAAACGGAAAACCCCGATATTATCCCACCCGCGCCCGTATTCTGCCCGATTTCGCCGCGATAACGATCCTCGAGAAAACAAAGAAATGAATTGAGGTATCGGGTATGGATCGTCTGACCGAAATGGAGGCGTTTGCCACCGTCGTGGACCAGGGCGGCTTTACGGACGCGGCCAAGAAGATGGGGATTTCGAAATCCGCCGTCTCAAAGCACGTCTCGTCGCTTGAAGCCCGGCTGGGCGCGCGTCTTCTCAATCGCACGACGCGCCGCGTCAGCCCCACCGAGATCGGGCTGGCCTATTACGACCGCGCCCGCCGGGTGCTCAACGATGCCGGCGAAGCCGATGCGCTGGTCAGCTCGATGCAGAGCGATCCCTCGGGATTGCTGCGCATTTCGGTGGCCACCGATTTCGGCGTCAATCATCTCAGCCCGGTACTTGGCGAATTCCTGGCGGAATTCCCCGATATCACCGTGAACATGGTGCTCAACAACCGCTATGTCGAGCTGATCTCGGAAGGCTTCGACATGGCGATCCGCATCGGCGAGCTGGAAGACAGCACGCTCAGGGCCCGCAAGCTGACCGAAACCACCAAGCGGATGATCGCCAGCCCGAGCTATTTCAAACGCTACGGGCGGCCGCAGAAGATCGACGAGTTGAACGATCACAAGCTGTTGCATTATTCCAGCCAGTCGGCCGGCAACATGTGGAAGCTGACCGCACCCTCGGGCGAGAAACGCCAGGTGCGCACCGCCGGGTGGCTCAGCGTCAATGATGGGCAATCGCTGCTCAACGCCGCGATTTCCGGGCTTGGCATCGCCTATCTGCCGAGCTTCCTTTATGCCGATGCGATGCGAAAGGGCCTGATCGAGGATGTCATCCCCGAATTGCCGGTGGAAACGCAAGGCATCTACGCGGTCTATCCGCCGGGCCGCTTCACCCAGCCGAAAGTGCGCGCCTTCATCGACTTCCTGGTGCATGCCTTTGGCGAAAAGGGCGCCAACGACTGGTAATCCAAGACGTTTTCCCCCCGGACACCCGCAAAGTGTCCACCGCAACCAACTTGGTCCCGGAGCGTCGTTCCGGGGCCATTTTTTTGCATCGGTGAGGCCGCAAAACCGCCCGCGCCATGGCGCGCCGCCTGCTGCCTTTTTCTTGGCAAGAATACGCAAATTCCGGACTTGCCGCCTGCGCGAGGTCAAAACATCGCCAGCACGGTTGCCAGATGCAGCGCCGCGCGCCAGCGCGGCGCCCCCCGGCGATGCCGCAGGCAGCGCAATACCTTGGGACTATGTCACCGGATCAATCGGTGTTCAGCAGCACCGCCTCGACCCGCCGGTTCTGCTCGCGCCCCTCGGCGTTGCGGTTGCTGGCGATCGGCGCGAGATAGCCCATGCCTTCGGCCGCGAGCTGATTGCGCGGCACGCCATGGGCCTCGACCAGGCGTTCCAGCACCGAGGCGGCGCGGCGCTTGGACAGGGCGATGTTGCCGTCCAGGGCTCCCACCGCATCGGTATGACCGACGAGCGCGATACGCCGGGCCGGGTCGGCCAGCAGATAACCCGCCAGCGTTTCGAGCGAGGCGAACGGCCCCGGGCCCAGATTGGACGATCCGGTCTCGAATGCCAGGTCCGCAAGCACGGCGTGGCCCGCCGCCTCGAGCTGGGCGATCAGCGGCAGGTTGGCATCGGGCAGCGCGGCGCCGCTGGTGGCGGGCTTGCCGGTACTGCTCGATTTCGGCGCAGTGCCGTTCGATGGCGTGATCTGAACGATCTGGAGATAGCCGGCATTGGCGCTGCGGCTGACCAGAAGCGTCACATAATCGCCGGCCACGAGATCGCCCTCGCCGCCGCTCAGCCGCATCGCGGCGAGATAGCGGTAATCGAACAGATCGACATGCATGGCCGGTTCGGGAAACACTTTCAGGCGATAGCGAAAGTCGAACCCGCCGCAGGTGAAATCCTTGCAGTCGAACAGGATTTCGAACCCCGCCGCGAGCAGCTGATCGCGCAGCGGCTGCAGCAATTGCAGCGTAGTGACGCCCTGGGCCGCAACCCGCCAGGCGGTGCGGCTGACGCGGCCCTCGACTTCGAGCGTTGCCGGCGCCCCCTCGGAGACGGGGCCGATGGCCAGCGCGTGGCTTTCCGGGTTGGCCTCGATGCGCGCGGTTTCGCTGGCATTGCCGGGCAGCGCCAGGTCGATGGCGGATGCCGGCGCGGCCAGCCCGATCAGGCAGGACGTCGCGATCAGGGCAACCGCCGTGCAGCGCCGGAGCCAGCCGCCGCGCACGCCAAACGTCAGCAGGGATATGCCCGCTCCGGGCTCAGCGCGATTGCGCGTGGTATTCGTCATTCGGGCGCATATCGGTGGCCGAGGCCACGCGGTTGGTCATGTTGTAGAACCCGGCCACATTGGCGATGTCCCAGATGTCGCGATCGGAAAACCCGACGGCGCGCAAACCGTTGCGGTCGGCTTCCTCGATCTTGTAGCTTTCCACGGTCATCTTCTCGGCAAATTGCAGCATGGCGTGTTGCCGCGCATCGAGATCGGCGGCGCGCCAGTTCATCACCATCATCTCGCCGAGGATCGGATCGCCCGACAGCGCGCGCACCGCCTGGCCATGCGAGGCGAGGCAATAGAAGCATTTGTTGATCGAGCTGACCGCGACGGCGATCATCTCGCGTTCCAGCTTGCTGAGCCCGCTGTCGCCGAGCATCAGGTCGTTGTAGAGCGCGGTGAAGCTGTTGAGCTTGTCGATATCGAAGGCATAGGCCTGCAACACGTTGGGGATCATGCCCAGCTTGTCGGTGCAGATATCGAAATATTTCTGCGTCGCCTCGGGCAGCGGATCGACCATCGGCAGGTCGAGCGCGGTGGGCTGTTTGGCGGTCATGTCTGGGCCTCGATCAGTTTGCGATAGTGATACTGTCCCACAAGCGTCATGGAGAGGGAAGCATAGAGCGCGTTGGCGCCGGCATTGGCCTTGGTGCAGACCACCGACATGTGGCTGGCGCCGTGCTCCTCAGCCCAGAAGGCGGCACCGCGCATCATCCATTTTCCGAGACCCTGGTTACGCTGATGCGGCAGGATCTCGAGCGCGTGCAGCATCGCGATACCTTCATGGATGGCGACAAAGGCGCAGCCGCCGGGATGGTCCTGCCAGCGGCCGATGATCCCGGTCTTCGGGCCCCGGGCGCGCTCCATCACCTTGACCCGTCCCGGTCCGATGCCGCCTGCCGACCAGATGTCGCACATGATGGCGAGCGGCTCCCAGACCGGGATCGCGGTAACCGGCGGCATCGGCTCGGCGGTGAGCTGTTCGACCGGGCAGGCATAGAGATTGACCGGATCGACGATGTCATAGCCGCGCTCGGCAAGCTGGGCATCGAGCGCGGACTGGCCTTCGCGGATCATGAACAGGCAAGGCTGACCCATGGCGCGCATCGCAGCCTCGGCGCTGTCGAGCTCTTCGGCGGTGACCGGGCGCTGCGTCGTGGCCGCGCTGACCCGCTGGCCGCCGCCGTCGCCGCGGCGCAGGGTGAATGGGCCAAGGCTCAGGTAATGCGCGGCCGGCCAGGTGCCGTCGATCACCTCGTAGAGGGTCTGGATGTCAGGCAGGGACATCGGGAAACAGCCGGGCGAGGGATTGCATGGCAGCGTCGATCCGCGCGCCGTCATGGCCGCGGATCACGATATGGGCACCGAAGGCGCCGGAATACGAAAACGGATAGGAGCCGATCGAGAGATCGGGAAATTGCGCCGCCAGCTCGCCCAGCGGCCCGGCGATATCGCCTTCGCCGCGGTTGATCCTGAGCGTCTGGCTGAGCAGCGGCGCGCCGCCGGTGAGCGTGGGCAGGACCGAGGCGACCATGGCCTGGAAGATCTGCGGCACCCCGGCCATGACATAGACGTTTTCAAGGATGAAGCCGGGCGCCGCCGACACCGGATTGTCGATCAGCACCGCACCTTCGGGGATGCGGGCCATGCGCAGGCGGGCGGCGTTGAGTTCGGTTCCCGTCGCCTGGTAATGCGCTTCGAGGATGGCGCGGGCGTCGGCGCGGATGTCGATCGGCCGGCCGAAGGCGGCGGCGATGCAATCGGCGGTGATGTCATCATGGGTCGGGCCGATGCCGCCCGAGGTAAAGACATGGATATAGTCGTGCGAAAGCGCCCTGGTGGCGGCGGTGATTGCCTCCGCATCGTCCGAGACCACGCGCACCTCGCGAAGGTCGATCCCGGCCTTGGTCAGTTCGCAGGCGAGGTGATGGGTGTTGGCATCGCGGGTGCGCCCCGAGAGAATCTCGTCTCCGATCACCAGCATGGCGGCGGTTGGGTTGGGCATGTCTCAAGCCTCCTTGCAGGGCGCGCCCGGCCTCTATAGGCCTTTGCCCATGCGCTTTCAAACCCCACTTCAGCCCGCCCGCCTGATCCGCCGCTACAAACGCTTCCTGGCCGATATCCGGCTGGAGGCGGACGGGCGCGAGGTGACCGCGCATTGCGCCAATCCGGGCTCGATGATGGGGCTGGCCGAGCCGGGGGCGCGGATCTGGGTCGAGCCCAATGACGATGTGAAAAAGAAGCTGGATTGGGGCTGGCGGCTGGTCGATCACGAGAACGGCCATTTCACCGGTGTCGATACCAGCGCGGCGAACCGGGCGCTGAAGGCGGCGCTGATGGCGAGCGAAGTGCCGGGATTGCATGCGCCGGTGGTGCGCCCGGAGGTGAAATACGGGCAGAACAGCCGGATCGATTTTCTGCTGACGGGCGCAGGAAGAGATACCTATGTCGAAGTGAAATCCGTCACTTTGTCGCGGCGGGCCGGGCTGGCGGAATTCCCCGATTCGGTGACGGCGCGGGGGCTGAAGCATCTCGAGGAACTGGCGAAGGTGGCAGAGGGCGGCGGCCGGGCGGTGATGTTCTACCTGGTGCAGCGCACCGATTGCGAGCGGGTGACTATCGCGGCGGATATCGATCCGGCCTATGGCGATGGGCTGGCGCGCGCGCGGGCGGCGGGAGTCGAGGTGATGGCGATGGATTGCCTGATTTCGCCCGAGGCAATCACGCTGGGCCGGGCGCTGCCGTTTGTGGCGTGAATTGCCGCCCTCGGGCGTTCCCGCCCGCCCTCCCCACGCCCTCGGGCGGCAATGGGGCGTTCCATAGGCCTGGTTTTGCACTTTTGTCTTCGTTCGGGAGCGCTCCGCGCGGGAGTATTTCCGGAAAGATGAAAGACGGGGTTGTTTCAATCTTCCCGTAACCGGAAATATCCCGGGTTGGCCAGAAAACGCGGTGCGTTTTTGACCTTGGGGGCTGGCCCGCGATCAATCAAACCTGTGCGCCGCAAAGGCGCCCATTTGGATCAGGTCCAGTCGAGCACGACCTTGCCGCTCTGACCCGAGAGCATCGCCTCGAAGCCTTGGACATAGTCGGAAACCGGGAAGCGATGGGTGATGACGCCGCGCACGTCGAGGCCGTTTTCCAGCATGGCGAGCATCTTGTACCAGGTCTCGAAAATCTCGCGGCCATAGACGCCCTTGAGGGTGATCGCCTTGAACACGAATTTCGACCAGTCGACCGGGGATTTGCCGGGGGGGATGCCGAGCAGGGCGATGCGTCCGCCCATCACCATGTTGTCGAGCATCTGATCGAGCGCGGCCTGGTTGCCCGACATCTCGAGCCCGACATCGAAGCCTTCCTTCATCCGCAAGGCGCCCTCGACATCGCGCAGATCCTCGCGCGCGACATTGACCGGCACCACATCGGCCACCGATGCGGCGAGATCGAGGCGGGCCTGGTTGACATCGGTGATCACCACGTGGCGCGCGCCGACATGGCGGGCGACGCAGGCCGCCATGATGCCGATCGGGCCGGCGCCGGTGATCAGCACATCCTCGCCGACCAGATCGAAGCTGAGCGCGGTGTGGACCGCGTTGCCCAGCGGATCGAGGATCGCGCCGATTTCGTCATCCACGGCGTCGGGCAGGGGGACGACGTTGAAGGCGGGCAATTTAAGGTATTCGGCGAAGGCGCCCTGTTCGTTGACGCCGATGCCGCGGGTCTGCGGATCGAGGTGAAACTTGCCGGCGCGCGACTGGCGCGAGGTCTTGCCGATCAGGTGGCCCTCGCCCGAACAGCGCTGGCCGATCTCGAGCCCTTCGACATCGCGGCCAAGTTCGACGATTTCGCCGGCGAATTCATGGCCCGTCACCAGCGGGGTGGGCACGGTGCGCGCGGCCCAGTCGTCCCAGGTCCAGATGTGAATATCGGTGCCGCAGATGCCGGTCTTGTGGATCCTGATCAGCACGTCGTCGGGGCCGATCTCGGGGACAGGCACGCGGGTGAGCACCAGCCCGGTGCCGGGGGCTTCTTTCATCAGGGCTTTCATCTGGTTGCTCATGTCAGCACTCCGGTATCGCGGCCCGCCTCGGCGAAGGCATCGAGCGCGGTGTCAAGGTCGGCGCGGGTGAGCGCGGCGTTCATCTGGGTTCGGATGCGGGCGGTGCCCTTGGGGACCACCGGGAAGAAGAACCCGGCGACATAGACGC
This sequence comes from uncultured Rhodobacterales bacterium, assembly GCA_965366835.1. Classification (GTDB taxonomy): domain Bacteria; phylum Pseudomonadota; class Alphaproteobacteria; order Rhodobacterales; family Rhodobacteraceae; genus JAKGBX01. Next base: position 6,466 of record CBDUGF010000023.1, on the reverse strand, counting down.
CAAGCTCGCCGAGCCGCGCCGCCATGTCCTGTGACTTGCGCGCGTCGCCGATCATCACCGGGATGATCGGGTGCTCGCCGGGCAAGAGATCAAAGCCGCGCCGGGCGAGGCCGTCGCGCCAATAGGCGGCATTGTCGAACAGCCGTGTGCGCAGATCGTCGCCCCGTTCGACCAGGTCGAGCGCGGCAATGCCGGCGGCGCAGATCATCGGCGGCAGGGCGTTGGAGAAGAGATAGGGGCGGGCGCGCTGGCGCAGGAGGTCGATCACCGGCTGCGGCCCGGCGATGAAACCGCCGAGCGCGCCGCCCAGCGCCTTGCCGAGCGTGCCGGTGATGATGTCGATCTTGTTTGCGATGCCGAAATGATGACCGGTGCCCTGGCCCTTCGGCCCCATGAAGCCGGTGGCGTGGCAATCATCGACCATCACCAGGGCGCCGTATTTTTTGGCCAGCGCGGTGATGTCGGGCAGGGGCGCGAGATAACCGTCCATCGAGAACACGCCATCACTGGCGATCATGATGTGGCGGGCGCCGCCGTCGCGGGCGGTTTTGAGCTGGGTTTCCAGATCGTCCATGTCGGCATTGGCATAGCGGAAGCGGCGGGCCTTGCAGAGCCGCACGCCGTCGATGATCGAGGCGTGGTTGAGCGCGTCAGAGATGATCGCATCCTCGGGGCCGAGCAGCGGCTCGAACAGCCCGCCATTGGCATCGAAACAGGCGGCGAAGAGGATCGCGTCGTCCTTGTCGAGGAAGGCGGCGAGGCGGGATTCGAGGCGGCGGTGCAATTCATGGGTGCCGCAGATGAAGCGGACCGAGGCCATGCCGAAACCGTCCTGATCCAGCGCCTGTTTGGTGGCGGCGATCAGGGCGGGATGATCGGCGAGGCCGAGATAGTTGTTGGCGCAGAGATTGAGCATGTCGCGCCCGGCGACGGCGATATGGGCGCCCTGCGGCGAGGTGAGGGCGCGTTCGCGCTTCATCAAGCCGTCGGCTTCGATCTGACCGAGGGTCGCTTCGAGGTGGGTCAGGAATTCGGGGCTCATGGGGCGACTCCATTTTCGGTTCTGCGCGACATTGCACCGGTATAACCGATATTCAAGCCGTCGTATGCGGTCTCGGCCTCGATGCGGGCGCGTGAGCAGGAATAGCCAGGCTTGCGGTCAGCCGCGCGCGCTGTGCGGCGCCGGATCGGCAGCGTGCGGCGGCTATTGCGGCGCCGTTACCCTGACGCCGGGATCATAGCTGAAGGTGGTGACATAGGTGTCCTTGCCGGGCTCTGGCAGCCAGGAGGAATAGAGCCCGGTCTGCTCCCAGCGCATCACCTGCCTTGTTTCCGGGTCGATATGGACCGTATCGGATGAGCCATAGAAGGCATTGCCCATGGCGGGATTGGGATCGGTCCTGGTGCTGAAGCGATAGCTGAGCCATTGATGGCCGTCGAAATCGACGATGCCGGGGCAGGCGGTGTCGGTCAGGTTGGCGGCCTGCTGGGCCTGCATCGCGCGGTGCCAGGGTTCGCGGTCTTTCGGCATGTTGTTCTGCGATGGCGCCCAGGGGCCATCGGGGGAGGGGCCGGTCCAGGTATCGTCGTCGATGGTGAGGGTCATGTCGCCGCCCTTGATACCGGAGATGCTGCGCAGCGGGGTTTCGACAATCGAGGAAAACGTGAGGGTGAGCGCGCCGGAGGCGTCGAACACCTGTTTCTCATGGCGATGCGGCGGGCGCTGGTAGGCATCGAGCGGGCCGTTTGCGAACAGCGCGGCGATTTCATCGCGGCAAGGATCGGCAGCGGCGGGAAGCGCAAGGCCGAGGACGAAAGCGACAATCATGAAACGCATGGGTATGGCCCTGAAAACGAGATTTTTCTATGCGGTGAACTTAAGGCCAGGGGCGGGCGCCGGGCAAGGGCGGATCGTGCAGCACAGGATCTGGCCCTTCGCTTTGAACTGGCCTAAACAGAGGCATGATTTTGAATTTCGGCAAGAAGGCGGGGCCTGTGAACGAAACGCATAGGGGACGCATGACACGCGAGGGCATCCGCATCCACGAGGTGGCGGATTTTGCCGGCATGCACAAGGCGGGCGCTCTGGCGGCGCGGATACTGGACGAGATCGCCGAGCATGTGTTTCCCGGCCAGAGCACCGGCGAGATCGACCGGATGATCGAGGCGAAGGTCGAGGCGGCGGGGGCGAAATCGGCGACGATCGGATACAAGGGCTATCAACACGCCAGCTGCATCAGCGTGAACCATGTGGTGTGTCATGGCATTCCGGGCGACAAGAAGCTCAAGGACGGCGATATCCTGAATATCGACGTGACGGTGATTGTCGATGGCTGGTTTGGCGATACCAGCCGGATGTATGTGGCCGGCAAGCTGAGCCGCAAGGCCGAACGGCTGATCCAGGTGACGCATGATGCGCTGATGAAGGGGATCGAGGCGGTGAAGCCGGGCAACACCTTCGGCGATATCGGCCATGCGATCCAATCGTTCGTCGAGGGGCACCGGATGAGTGTGGTCCGCGATTTCTGCGGCCACGGGCTGGGCCGGGTGTTTCATGCGCCGCCCAATGTGCTGCATTATGGCCACGAGGGCAGCGGCGCCGTTCTGGAAGAGGGCATGTTCTTCACCATCGAGCCGATGGTCAATCTGGGGCGCCCGGAAACCAAGGTCTTGGCCGATGACTGGACCGCGGTGACGCGCGACAAGAGCTTGAGCGCGCAGTTCGAGCATTCCGTCGGGGTGACGGCGGATGGCTATGAGATCTTCACCCTGTCACCGGCGGGGCTTTTCCATCCGACATGGGGCGGCTGAACCGCGTCAATCGACCATCGTGCAGAGCACGCGGGCGGTAAAGAACAGCCCCGGCAGGGCCAGCAGCACGAAGCCGAGGCCATAGAGCAGGCTCGCCACCCAGCACCACGGACGGGCGGAATAGCGGCTGAGCACGTTGAAATAGCTGCGCATCACGTCGATTTTCACTGCCTCGGCTTCGGCTGCGCCGGGCTGTTGAGCCGCTGCGTTGGCCTCGGCGAGGCTGGGCATCGCCTTGCGCGACAGCCAGGGCGCGCGGTGCTCGAAATCGGTGGCGAGGCCGGGGCGGCGGGGCGCGATGATTTCAAACATCGAGCGCAGGTTGCGCAGGGTGATATGGGCGGCGTTGCGCTCGACATAGTCGGATTCGCTGGCGTGGCGCTTGAGTTCGACATGTGCGAAGGCGCGATAGAGGATGGTGCCGAGGCCGAGCGCCAGAAGCCCGAGATAGAGCATGTTGAGGCGGCTGACGAAGCTGATCCATGGGCCGCAGGTGTCGGGTGCCTCCCGGCCGAGAAATCCGCCGAGGCCGCCGAGCCAGGGCGCGACCGCATCGTGATAGAGCAGGATATAGCCGATGAAGGGGGTCGCCATCGTGAGCGCGCCGGCCGGGGACTGGCCGAAACCCTTGAGGTTGAGCCAGTTGACCCAGCGATGCCGGGCGCTGTCGGGTTGATATGCGGCTGCGCTGGTCAATCCGCTCTCCTTGTCGCAGGATAACGGCGCGGGGCGGCGGCGAGTCAAGCTTGCGCGCCGATCCGGCAAAGTCACGCAAGGCGGTGGAACGTGGAACGCGATCTCGGCGGGAAAGAGCAGGCAGGCCGGGACCGGCTGGTGATTCCGATCCTGGCGACGGCGAATTTCATCATCGGCATCGGGGCGTTCCTGGTGATCGGGATCATGGCGCCGCTGATCGACGATCTGGGAATTTCGGCGGCGCGGGGCGGATGGGTGATGACCACCTATGCGCTGTCCTACGCGCTGCTGTCGCCCTTGCTGGTATCGCTGAGCGGGAGCGTGGGGCGGCGACGGGTGCTGGCGGCGGGGCTGGCGCTGTTCGGCCTGTCCTGCGTGCTGTCGGCGCTGGCGCCCAATGATATCGTACTCAATGCCGCGCGGGTGGTGGCGGCGGCGGGGGCCGGATTGGTCACGCCGGTGGCGGCGGCGGTGGCGGCGGGGCTGAGCGCGCCCGAGGTGCAGGGCCGATCGCTGGCGGCGGTCTTTCTCGGGCTGACGCTGGCGCAGGTTGTCGGCATTCCGGCGGGCGCCTTCATTGCCTATGCCTTCGGCTGGCGGGCGGCGTTCTGGATCGTGGCGGTGCTGACCGTGCCGGTGGTGGCGGCGATCTGGTGGCGGGTTCCGGCGGGGCTGTCGTTTCGCCCCGTGGGCCTGGGCGATCTGGGCCGCACATTGGGCGATCCGCGCCAGATGCTGGTGATCCTCTATACCGCCAGCTTCATCGGCGCGCTCTACGTGGTCTATACCTTCATGTCGCCGCTGCTGACCGAAACCATGGGGTTCGGTCGCGATGCCATGACGCTGGCCCTGCTGATCTATGGCTTCGGGGCAGTGGCGGGGAATTTCCTCGGCGGGCAGTTGAGCGACCGGATCGGGGCCTATCGGACGCTTTTGATCCTGGCGGTGAGCCAGGTGATCCTGATGCCGATCAATTCCTTGCTGCCGCTGCCGGTGGTTTTCGTCTTTGCGCTGATGTTCGTTTGGCCGATGCTGGGCTGGTCGTTCATGCCGGCGCAGCAGATGCGGCTGATCGCCTTGGCGCCGGAACGCGCGCCGGTGATGATGGCGCTGAATGCGGCGTCGATCTATGTCGGAGCGGCGCTGGGCTCGGCCCTTGGAGGTGCAATCCTGAGCCGCTGGGGACTTGGCGCGCTGGGCATTGGCGGCGGGATTGCGGCGCTTTGGGCGGTGCTTCACCTGGTTTTGTCGAACCGGGTGGCGCGGGATTGATGCGTCAGGTTGGCCGGACATGAAATACGCGGCCTTGCGCGTGCCGCTCGAACGGGCATTTCGATCCACATGCTTCAATGCAAACCTGAAAACGCTTCAGGCGGGCGCGCGCAGCAGCGTGATCGTGGTGTCGCCGTAGCGGCGACTGTCGAGCGTTTCCATCGCCTGGGGCGGCTGGATGGCGCTGCTTTCCTCCCAGACGATCAGGGCGCCGGGGGCGATCCAGCCGTTATCGAGCGCGACGGCAAGCGCCTTTTCGCCCAAGGCCTTGCCATAGGGCGGATCGAGAAACACCAGCGTAAACGGATCGGTCGTGCAAGGCGGCAGCTTGCAGGCATCGCGGCCGATCAGCGTTGTATGCGCTTCGGCGCGGCAGAGCGCGATGTTCTGGCGGATCAGCGCGCCGGCTTTGCGCCCGTCATCGACGAATGTGACATGGCCTGCGCCGCGCGACAGGGCTTCGAGCCCGAGTGCGCCGGTACCGGCAAAGAGATCGAGCACGCGGGCATCGGTTAGGGGATCGCCGAAGCGACCGCCCGAGAGCACGTTGAACAGGCTTTCGCGCACCCGGTCGGTTGTCGGCCTGAGATGGGCGCCGGTATCGCCCTTGCCCACCGAAGCCAGCGCGCGGCCGCGGAAATCGCCGCCGATTATGCGCATGGAGCGCCGGGAGGGGGGGAGGTGCGTGAGATCACGCACCCTACGGTCGGGCGGATCATAGCAGCGATTTCAGCTCGGTCGCGGGATCGGCGACGGCGGCGGGAGCGGGGGATTTTCCGGCCTCGATCAGGCGCTTGCCGATCATGTAGGCGCGCGGATCGTTCATCGCATCGACCGCCAGAAGGGACTCGCCCGCGTAGTACCAAAACGAGGTGGTGCCGGGCTTGTCGCCTGGGCGCGTCACCACATCGGTATATCCGGCGTTGAGCCCGGCGATCTGCAGTTTCACCTCATACTGATCCGACCAGAACCACGGTTTGGCGACATAGTCCTTTTCCGCGCCGAGCATGTTTTCGGCGACGCACTCGGCCTGATCAATCGCGTTGGGCACGCTTTCGAGCCGGATGCGCCCGCCGCGATACGGAAAAGAAGCGCAATCGCCGGCGGCCCAGATATGGGGATCGGAGGTCTGGCCCTGTTCATTGGTCTTGATGCCGTTGTCGATTTCGAGCCCGGCGGCTTCGGCCAGCGCCGTGGCGGGGGCGATACCGACGCCGACGATGACGAAATCGACCTCGAGCGTGGTGCCGTCAGCCAGTTGGGCGCCGGTGACGCGGGTTTCGCCGAGGAGACGGTCGAGCCCGACCCCTTCACGGATGACAACGCCGCGATCGCGGTGCAGGGCGCGGAAAAAATCGGAGGTTTCGCGCGCCGCGACCCGTTGCAGGATGCGGTCGGCCATTTCAACCAGCGTGACGCGCAACCCCTTCTTGGCGGCGACGGCGGCGGCTTCGAGGCCGATATAGCCGCCGCCGACGATCAGCACATGGGCGCCTTCCCTGAACTCGGGTTCCATCGAATCGACATCTTCTAGCGTGCGCACGGTATAGACGCCTTCGAGCGCGCCGCCGATCGAGGCGGGCAGGCGGCGCGGCACCGACCCGGTGGTGAGCGCCAGCATGTCATAGGCGAGCGTTTCCGAGCCGATGGCGAGGGTCTGCGCCGCGCGGTCGATGCTGTCGACGCG
>CBDUGF010000022.1:0-39715 GCA_965366835.1 uncultured Rhodobacterales bacterium | reverse complement strand
TTACTTGATTTCGACTTCCGCGCCAGCTGCTTCCAGCTTGGCTTTCAGCTCGTCGGCTTCGTCTTTCGAGCACTGCTCCTTGACAGCCTTGCCGCCGGCTTCCACCAGATCCTTGGCTTCTTTCAGGCCCAGGCCGGTGATGGCGCGGACTTCCTTGATGACGTTGATTTTCGAGGCGCCGGGCGACACCAGGATCACGTCAAACTCGGTTTGCTCTTCCGCAGCGGCACCGCCGGCGTCGCCGCCTGCCGGGCCGGCCATCATCACAGCGCCGCCAGCGGCGGGCTCGATGCCGTATTCGTCTTTCAGGATGGTTTTCAGTTCTTGTGCTTCGAGAAGGGTCAGACCGACAATCTCTTCCGCCAGTTTTTTCAGATCAGCCATTTTACTTGCTTTCCGTTTTCAAAGATGTGTTCCAACGTCAGGGCGATTTCCCCGCGCAGGTCATTCAGTTGCTTACGCCGCTGCCTTGTCCTCGATGGTGGACAGGATGGAGGCGATATTCGAAGCAGGTGCGCCAATTGCGCCCGCGATGTTCGAAGCGGGTGCGCCGATCATGCCCACGATCGTCGCGATGAGTTCATCACGCGAAGGCATTTTCGACACGGCTTCGACGCCGGCACGGTCGAGTGCGTTCTCACCCATCGCCCCGCCAAGGATTTCGAACTTCTTGTTATCCTTGGCGAAGTCCTCGGCCACCTTGGCTGCTGCCACGGGGTCCTCGGAAAAGGTCAGAACGGTCATACCCGAAAGGAACTGGGCCACGCTTGCGCAGGGCTTTCCTTCCAGGGCGATCTTGGCGAGCCTGTTCTTGGCGACACGTACGGAGGCTTCGGCCGCGGTTGCACGCGCTCGAAGATCCTGCATCTCAGCAACTGTAAGACCGGCGTAATGGGCTACCACGACGACGCCAGAGCTTTCGAAGATCTGGCCGAGTTCCTCGACCACTTTCTCTTTCTGGGCTCTATCCACAGTTTCACTCCAGTTATGGGAGGGACCCCTCCCGGCTCTACTTTGCAGGTCAGACCTGCGCTTTTTGTCCGAATTACGGGGCAAAGCCAAAATCGCCCGAGGAGAGCCTCGGAAAAATCTGGTTTCCCGTCTCAGGCAGGATTTATGACAGCACGAGATTGCCGCCACCCGCCGTCTTGGACGAAATGCAAAAAGGCACGTAACGAATCACGCGCCTTGTCGCGCCTTGCGTCCTAGAGCTTTCCTGGAGGGATGCCAACCCCTAACCGAGCCGCAGCCGGGTATGCTCGCGCCTTCGTGAGCAGCCGCAACCCTATTCCGCCGCCGCGCGCGCCTTATCAAGGTTCTGTTTATGCACGCGTTTCTTCAGATCGGTGGTCGAGACATTCTCGGTGCGGGGCAGATAGAGCACCTCGCACAGATCGGCCAGATCGTCGAACTCGCCTTTCCAGTCGTCGCCCATGGCGAACACGCTGGCCCCAAATCGCTTGATATCATCGCGCTTCTGGTCCCAGCCATCCTCGGGGAATACTTCGTCGACATAGGAACACGATCGCAGGATTTCCATGCGGTCTTCATAGGACATGACACAGGTCTTGCCCTTGATCGCGTTGAACTCATCGGTCGAACAGCCCACCACCAGGCGGTCGCCCAGTGCGGCCAGCCGCCGCAGGAGCCGCACATGGCCGACATGGAACAGATCGAAGGTGCCATAGGTGATGATCGTCCCGCCCCGCCGACGGGCCTCGTGCCCCGCCGCCGCGTCGCGGAATGCCTTGAACCGTGGCTTGGCCTTGTTCCAGGGAAACTTGAAATAGGGATCGGGCGTCTGCCAGTTCTCGCCATAGTTCAGCGCCAGCATCTTTTCCGGTTCCGCCGGGATCGGGTGTCCCGTGACCTTGCAGGTCTTCAGCGGAAACACCTCGTCCTCGGCCAGATCGCCGAATGTGTGCGGGTAGACATGGACCCGCCCGTCGACCACCCATGCCGGAAACACATCGACGAAATACGGACCGGAAGACCTGATCTTGAATATCTCCGGGCTCATCATGTTCTCTTCGTCGAGCACGCCCCGCGCCTTCAACTCGCCGCGCAGCCTGGCCCATTCCTCCGCCGCACCCTCATGCGTATCGGCATCCAGCAGCACCGCCAGATCGACATCGTCATCATGGTCGATCAGGCGCTTGTCGCGGGTCACGCCCAGCAAGGTGCCCGAGTTGAGAAATGCGCCTTTCGTCAGCCCCTCCAGCGTCGCAATCGCCGAACCCACATCATCCCAGACCACATGATGATCCAGCGAGGCGAAGGTTTCAGGCGAAAAATCATGCCCGATCAGCGTGTCGGTCTTCAGCAATCCCTTCAGAAAGGTCTCGAATTCATCGAAAAGATGCGGTTCGCCATCCTTCTCGCGCCGTTCGCGCAAAATCCGGATCAGCCGCCTGACCCGCGTCGGCTTGGCACGCGCGCGCAGATAGAACATGATCCGGGCTTCCAGATCCTCATAGGCCCGCGGCTTGGTCTCCATGGCCCACAGCTCTTCCAGATACGGGGTGATATCGAACCCGTCGTCATGGGATTTCAGCTGGTTCGCCGCAATCTCGCGAATCTCCGATATCCGTGCCCGCCGCTGCCACCGCTTCATTGTACTGGGGTCGCTCACATCCATACTCCCCGAATCTGTGGTTTCATCATCGGCTGTGTCCATCGCCTCGCGCAACGCCGCAAAGCGCAGATTGGCGCGGTTCCACGGAAATTCAAAGACCGGATCGGGCACGCGCCAACCCTCGCCGTAATTGGCCGCAAGCATGGCCTGCGGATTCTGCGGAATCGGCAGGCCGGTCGTGGGGCATTCCTTCAGCGGATAAAGATCGCCCTCCTCCAATTCGCCAAAGGTATGCGGATAGACGAAAACCCGCCCCTTCTCGATCCAGGCCGGGAACAGGTCGATATTGTAGAATCCGCCCGATTTCAGCTTGTAAACTATCGGGTTGCGGCCCTGCTTGCCGGCCAGAAGGTCGTTTTTCTTCAGCGTGTCGAAGATCTTCTTCCATTCCCGCCCTGCCGCCTCGGCCGAATCCGCCTTCAGCACCACGGCGAGATCGACATCGTCGTCATGCGCGATCAGGCTCCTGTCCCGCACAGCGCCCAGAAGCGTGCCCGAATTGAGAAAGACATCGCCCAGAACCAGACTGATCCGCCCCAGGACCGCATCGATATCGGCCCAGATTTCACCGTGATCCATCGACCAGAACGATTGCGGGAAACTCAGCCCCTTGAGCGAGACACCCTGCTTCTCCGCCTCCTTCAGCCTCTGCTTGAAACTCTCGAACTGGGGGATTTCCGAACGCGCGATCCGCGCCTTGTAGAGCCGATACAGCGATTTCTGGGCGCGTCGCGGCCGCGCACCCCGGCACAGCACAAGCAGGATATTGGCCTCCAGGTAGTCAGGGGCATTCCGGTCGCGCTTGCCGGGGGCCAGGGCGGCCAGTTCGCTCTGGTGGGCGCTGACGTCAAAGCCGCTGTCAGGCGCCTGCAACCGGGCCAGCGCGAGATCGCGGATATCGGAAATCCGCGCGTGGCGATGCTGTTGTTTTATGGGGGTGACCTGGTTCATCCCGGTGCTCTGCTCGCTGCTCGGCGCCGATTTTTTCCGGCGCGCTGTTTTATGCGAGCAAACTAGCGGTTGCAGGTTGAAAAAACAACAAAATGCTCGGTCAGCGCCAAGCCAGCCCCGGATTGAACGGAAAACGGGCCCCCGAAGGAGCCCGTTTCAATTTCTTGCGGATCGTGTGCGATCACTTCTGGTTGGCGTTGTCGATATCCACGGTCACGCCCGGACCCATGGTCGAGCTCAGCGCGATCTTCTTCATGTAGGAGCCCTTGGAGCCGGTCGGTTTGGCCTTGGCCACCGCGTCGATGAAAGCACGCACGTTTTCCACCAGCTTGGCTTCGTCGAAGCTGGCCTTGCCGATACCGGCATGCACCACACCGGCCTTTTCGACCTTGAACTGGACCTGGCCGCCCTTGGCCGCTTTCACGGCGTCAGCCACGTCCATCGTCACCGTGCCGACCTTGGGGTTCGGCATCAGGTTGCGCGGGCCCAGCACCTTGCCCAGACGGCCGACGATCGGCATCATGTCGGGCGTGGCGATGCAGCGATCGAACTCGATCTTGCCGCCCTGGACGATTTCCATCAGATCCTCGGCCCCGACGATATCGGCGCCGGCGGCCTCGGCTTCTTCCGCCTTGGGGCCACGGGCGAAGACGGCGACGCGCACATCCTTGCCGGTGCCGTTGGGCAGACCGACGACGCCGCGCACCATCTGGTCGGCATGGCGCGGATCGACACCGAGCTGAACCGCGATCTCGACGGTTTCGTCGAACTTGGCCTTGGCGTTGGATTTCACCAGCGCAACGGCCTCTTCCACACTCACGTTGTCCTTGCCTGCAAAGGCTTCACGGGCGGCGCGGGTACGTTTTCCAAATTTTGCCATCTTACTTCACCTCGATGCCCATGGACCGGGCCGAGCCCAGGATGATCTTCATTGCGGCTTCGATGTCATTGGCATTGAGATCCTTCATCTTGGCCTCGGCGATTTCCCTGACCTGCTTGGTGGTCACGCTGCCCGCGGTTTCGCGACCGGGGGTTTTCGAGCCCGATTTCAGCTTGGCGGCCTTGCGCAGGAAATACGACGCCGGCGGCGTCTTGATGTCCATGGTGAAGGACTTGTCCTGGTAATAGGTGATCACGGTCGGGCACGGCGCACCGGGCTCGAGATCTGCTGTCTTGGCGTTGAACGCCTTGCAGAATTCCATGATGTTGATGCCGCGCTGGCCCAGCGCCGGTCCGACCGGCGGAGAGGGGTTCGCTTGCCCGGCAGGGACCTGCAATTTCATGGTCCCGACGAGTTTCTTGGCCATTGGCCGTCTCCTTTGTCATCGGTGGGTTGAAAACCCACCCTACGAATGACGGCGCGCCGCCACTCTCTTGCTAGCGTGGTACGGCTCCGGCACGCGTGCCCTTGCCTCCCACAAACGAACGGCGAAATCGCCGCAGGGTGGGGTTTTACCCCACCACCCACTCAGGTCTGTTTGGTGACCTGCGTGTATTCCAGCTCGACCGGGGTTTCCCGGCCAAAGATCGACACCGTCACCTTCAGGCGCTGGTTGTCGTCGTCGACTTCCTCGACCATGCCGTCGAAATCCTCGAACGGCCCGTCATTGACCTTCACGCGCTCGCCCACTTCGAAGTGGATCAGCAGCTTGGGCGCATCTTCGCCCTCCTGCACGCGGTTGAGGATCTGGTTCACTTCCGCATCGCGCATCGGCATCGGCCGGCCCTGCGGCCCCAGGAACCCGGTGACGCGGTTGATCGAATTGATCAGGTGATAGCCGCGGTCGGACATTTCCATATGCACCAGCACATAGCCCGGCATGAAGCGCCGCTCGGTGGTGACCTTCTTGCCCCGGCGCACTTCGATCACCTCTTCGGTGGGCACCAGAACCTCGTCGATCTGGTCCTCGAGCGCCTGCTCGGCCACCTGCTGCCTGATCTGCTCGGCGATCTTCTTTTCGTAGTTCGAAAGAACGCTCACCGAGTACCACCGTTTCGCCATCTGTCGATCGATCCTGTTCTGGCCAGCATGAACTGCCGGTGAATTTCATCTATCCATGCGGTTGCCCGCCATACCGCCCGCAACAAAAAGCGGCGTGCAGCACGATTCGCGGCACGCCATGTCGGGGAATGGCTTTCCCCTATCGTCATGTCCGGCGTAATTCAAGAGGCCGTGCCGGTTTTTTCGCCGCGCCGCGCCTCGTCTGGCCTGATCTGCAAACGGTGGTGGGATCTCAGCCGAACAGGCCCAGAACGCCCTGCAGGCCCGAGCGGATCAGGATATCGACCAGCGCAAAGAAGATCGCCGTCAGCGTCGCCATGATGAACACCATGATCGTGGTCAGGAACACTTCGCGCCGCGTCGGCCAGACGACCTTGGCCACCTCGCCGCGAACCTGCTGGATGAACTGGATAGGGTTTGTGCGCGCCATGCTGTCTTCTTCTCGACTAACTCTCGGGCGTCACATACGCGCGCTGGCGGGCGAATTCAAGCCCGCCCGCGCAGCCCCGCCCATTCCAACCCGGGCTCTGTCAGTCCCGACCGGTCGAGCGCGCCCGTTTCAGGCCCGCTTCCGGACTCTTGCGCCCTCCGGCACCCCCGCGCTGCGCCGCGACATCACCTGTTGCTGCTCCGCCAGACGGTCAAACGGATCGGGCTGATCCTCGACCGGCCCGGCCTCGGACTGCGAGCGCCCCAGATCGGGCAGGTAGATCCCGTCGGTCCAGCGTTCGGGCAGCCGCGCCAGCCAGCCATCGAGCCGGTCGGCGCCGCGCTGCGCCCGGGTCAGGAGACGCCCCGCACGTTCGGGATATCGGGCGCTGAACCATTGCCAGCGGCCATAGGCGATCTCGGCCACCCGATCGGGGCCCAGCGTCAGATAGACGATCAGCGCCACCCAGAACGCCACGAACAACAGCCCCGGGATCAGCCAGGGCCGCCAAAGTACGATCCCGATCAGCGCCACCAGTGCGATCTGCTTGCGGGTCGGGCGGAATTCCTTGATCGCCTGCACCAGCGTCCGCTGGCCCGGCACGCTCTGCACCGGCGCAGGTTGCTCGGCTACGGTCTGCTCCGGCACGGTCTGCTCGATCAAATGCAGGTCAATCTCGGCCTTCGGCGTCGCCTGTACCTGGCTCTCCCAAATCTCGTCCGGCGCAGACAGGGAATCTTCTTCAGGTTCAGCTACCACAGGTTCAGCTGCCACGTCAGCGCGCGCGCGGCGGCGCAGCGCCAGCGCACCAAGGCGGCGCCACAGCGCGGCACGCGGCGCCTTGGCCGGGGCTTCCTGATGTTGCGCTTGTGATTCCATCTGCTCCGGCATCGCCAGATCCGGCAACGCGGCGCGGCCTCTGACCGGTTTTTCGCGGCGTTCCGGCGCCAGCGGTGCGCTCGGCTCGGATTCGGCCACCGGCTCGGGTGGCGCGGCGGGTTTCGCGGGCGGGCTGCTCTCCGCCGCCATCAACTGGCGCACCACGCTCAGCGTTTCATCGACTGGTTCGGACGCGGCTACATCGCGCCGCGGCATCTCTTTGGCTTGCTGTTCCAACACGAGTTGGCCTCTTCCCGATGAAGAGCCTTGGCATGAATCGCACATGCAAGACCCAGGCGCCCCCAGCCCAGATGTGACGAGAATGCCTTCATCCCGTGGCAGGGCCAAGGCGAAATCATGGCAAAACCATGGCAAAGCACCTGCGCCTGCGCCACCCCGGCCATCAATCAGCCCTGAAAAAGCTCCAGACGGGCATCGTCAAACCGGGCCGTGACGCGCGCCGCCTGCGCCTCGCTCAGAAGGCAAAGCGCGGTCGAGAGCCCGTCGGCCAGCGCCGCCCGTGGCGCCGAGACCGAGACCAGGCGCGGGCTCACAACCCCGCCAGACGGCGCCAGGATATGGCCCTGCCCCGCCGCCTTGTCGAGGATCATGGCATGGCTGGCCGAGGTCGCCACCGCGCGGTCGCTGAGCGTGATCCGCTGCACAATCTCGCCGCCCGGCGCCGCCAGCCCGACGCGCCAGGGCGCGCCATCGCCGCGTGCTCCGATGGCGGCGATCTCGCCCATGTCGATCAGGACGTTGCTCAGCCCCCGCGCCCGCAGCAGCGCCGCGATCCGGTCGGTGATCGCGCCCTGGGCGATGCCGTTGAGCGTGATGGCGCGCGCGCCGTTTCCTTCAAAGCGCACCGCATCGCCGTCAAAGCGCAGCGCGCCAAACCCGGTCAGCCGGCGCGCCCTCTCGATCTCTGCCGCATCGCCGCCCTGCGCCAGGGCCTGCCACAGCGGCTGCACCGTCGGGTCAAACGCCCCACCGGTAGCCTCGTGCAGCGTTGCCGACAGGCTCAGCACTTCCAGCAATTCGGGCGATGGCCGCTCAAGCCGCCCGGCGCGGTTCAACCGGCTGATTTCCGAACCCGGACGATAGAGGCTGAAGATGTCCTCCAGCCGCGCCAGTTCGGCCTCGACGGCAGCGATGATCGGCGCGGCTTGCGTCTGGCTCAGCCCGTCAAGCCGCATCGAAGCCGGCGCGCCCAGCGCCACGCCGCGCCACGTCGCCTGCGACGCGGTCGTTGCCGCGGCCGGCAAGGCGCCCAGCATCGAGGCGGCGGCGCTGGCCGCGGTGATGCTCACAAATCTGCGGCGCGAGAGAAAGGTCATGACGGTGTCTCCAGCGGTTGATCGAGATCGACCGCGCCGAGCGCGGCCTCGTTGGGAATATCGGGCAGGCGCATCGCCTCGCCGCCATACCGGGCGATGAAATCCTGCGCCTGCTCGGGATCGGCAAACGGCACGATCTCGGGCGCACCCATGCCGCCGGCGACCTCGGCCCCGACGACGAAGATCGCCGCCTCCGCCGCGATCCAGTTCGACGCACCGGGGCTGGCCCAGCTCTGCGCCGCGCCCATGTCGCTGACATAGATCGCGGTGATCATCGCGTCGCGCTCGGGGCTCTTGAGATAGGCCACGAGGTCGCGCACCTGGGCGAAGAACAGCGGCTGTTCATGGCCGTCGAGATGGATCTGCCCCTTCGGGCCGCCGTGATCGGCAATGTCCATCTGGCAGAAATAGCTCAGCGCGGTCGCGGTCAGATCGGCGGGTTCGGGCGGCGCCTTGGCCTCCTCCTCCCGACATCCGGCCAATGCCAGCGCGGCGAGGCCGGCAAGGATCAGCGGTCTCATGGCTCGACCCTCCGAAACGCGGCGCGCGCGGCGGCAAAGCCGAGCAGCGGCCACAACAGCAGCGACAGCGGTGCCGCCCAGACCGGCAAAGCCTGCGCCGCGCCGGTCATGCCGCTGGTCAGCGCCACGGCCTCGGAACCGGCGATGTTCCACACCCGGAACGCATCCGCCGGGTTGGCCACCATCAGCCAGGGAAAGACCTTCTGGGTAAACGCGCCGCCCGAATCCATCACCACGGCACCGAGCAGGCCGAGATCGTAGAGCACGACAAAGATCAGCCACAGCCCGGCGCTCATCCCCGCCGCCGCCGTGGCGCTCTTCGCCAGCGATGACAGCAGGTAGCCGAGAGAGAGGAACACCGCGCCGAGCAGGATCGAGGTGCCGATCAGCCGCGCCAGCGCCACGAGGCTCTCGGCCCCGGCGCCGCCGAACCAGGCCGCCACCGCCCCGGCCGAGCCGAAGCCGATCACCATGGCGAAGGCCAAGGCAGCCAGGTGCGCCGCGAATTTTCCCATCAGGATCTCGCCCCGCCCGGCCGGGTAGGACAGCAGCAAGCCAAGGCTGCCGCGCTCGTTCTCCCCGGCGATGGCATCGAACGAGATCATCAGCGCCAGCAGGGGTGCGAGATAGACCGACAGCGTCGTCATCGAGGCCACCGAAACGGTCAGCATATCGACGCCCAGCGTGCCGGTCGGGGCCGAGCCGGCAAAGGTCAGCGCCAGCGCGAACAGCACCATGATCAGCGTCGCCATGAACAGCCAGCGGTTGCGCCGCAGGATCAGCATCTCGGTGCTTGTGATGGCGAGAAACCGGGTCATCGCGGAACCTCCCTGGCATAGTGGCGATAGAGATCTTCCAGCCGCGGCGGGGTCATTTCCAGATCGGCCACGGCATCGCCCATCGCCGCGATCCGGCGCAGCGCCTCCATCTTCGAACCCGGTGTGCACAGGATTTCCACCGACACGCCATTGATCCGCGTGCCGCCGGTCTCGGCTGCCAGAGCATCGACATCCTGGCTGGCGCGCAGCCGCAACCTTGTCGGCAGCCCGGCCTCGCGCGACAGGTTTTCCAGCGTGTCATCGGCCACCTTCACACCCTTGCGCAGGATGGCGATACGGTCGGTCTGCGCCTCCACCTCGGTCAGCGCATGGCTGGCGATCAGCACCGCGGTGCCCTGCGCCGCCAGCTCGTCGATGATGGCATAGAGATCCTGGCGCGACACAGGATCGAGCCCCGATGTCGGCTCGTCCAGCAGCGCCACCGCCGGCTTGCCTAGCAAGACCTGCGCCAGGCCCAGCCGCTGCCGCATGCCCTTCGAATAGGTGCCGATGCGCCGGTCCAGCGCCTCCTCCAGCCCGACCCGTTCGAGCAGGCCGGCGATATCCGCCGCCGCCCCGTCGAGCCGGGCAAACAGCGTCAGCTGCTCGCGACCGGTCAGCGCCGGATGAAAGCTCACCGCCTCGGGCAGAAATGCCGTGGCACGCCGCGCCGCACCGCTGCCCGGTTTCGCCCCGAGCACACGGATCTCGCCGCCCGACAACGGCGTCAGCCCGAGGATGGTCTTGATCAGCGTCGATTTCCCGGCGCCGTTATGGCCCAGCAAGGCCACCCGCTCGCCCGGCGCCACGCTCAGATCCACGTCGTCCAGAACGCAGGCCTTGCCGCGCATCTTGCGGGCCTTTTCAACTTTCAGCGCAGGCTCAGTCATGGGGCACCTTTTCCATCGCTGCGGGCGCATCGGGCCGCATCAGCGCATTGCTGTCGATCACACCGCCGGGCAGCAGCGCCGGAAACGCCGCCTGCGACCAACGCACCAGCTGCACCGCCGGCGAACCCAGCAGGAGCTTGGCCGAGGGCTGGGTCCAGAGCACGTGATCCATGCTGTCATTGGGGCGAAACGGCATATCGGCGATGCCATCGCCATCGACATCGAAGGCGGCGAAATCCGACCAGTAGTTGCCGCGCCCGTCTTCCGACCATTCGTCCCACCGGGTCGAGACATATTTCACCTGGGTGCGATTGCCCACGAAACTGTTGTTCACAATGCGGTTATCCGCCGATCCGCCGGTGAAATGAATGCCGATGCCGCAGCCCTCGAACCAGTTGCCGGTGAATTCGTTCTTGTTGGAATTGTAGAGGAAGCTGCATTTTTCCCTGGCTCCGCGCACCACATTGTCGCGGATTTCGCTGCGGTTGGCATAGTTCAGCATCACGCCATGCTCGCGGTCGTTGATCGAGACATTGCCGATCACCTTGACGCGCTTGGAAAACATCACCGCATAGCCGAGATCGTTGCCGATCGAGACATTGCCGGTGACCTCGCTGTCATTGGCATACATGTAATGCACCGCGAAGCGCAGGTCGCGAAACAGGTTGTCGCGAAAGATGTTCTTCTTGCTCGAGTTGACGAAAATGCCGTCGCGGCCCTGGCTTATGTCGTTGCCCTCGACGATGGCGCCCGGCGCGTTCCAGACATAGACGCCGTTGCCGCGCGCGTTCACATGCCGGTCGAGCCGCCCCTCGATGCGGTTGCCCTTTACCAGGCTGTCGCGCGCGCCGTGAATGTCGATGCCATAGAGATTGCCCAGGAGGGTGTTGTTCAGGATTTGCGGCGCTGTCGCCGTCTTGGTCAGCTGGATACCGCTGTCGATGGTGTCGTGGCTCGAGCCCGAACCGATCACGGTGAGGCCCGTCACGGTGATGCCGGGGCCGGTCACGGTGATCACGCTGCCCTGCCCGCTGCCATCAATCGTCGCTTCGCCCTGACCGTCCAGCGTCACGGGCCGATCCAGCACCACCGTTTCGTTGTAGATGCCGGGGTCGAGGCGGAGGATGTCGCCATCCGCCGCCTCGGCCAGTGTTTTCGCAATGGCGCCCGCTTCGTTGGGCACAGCCCATTCCGCCGCCCAGCCGGGAAGGCCGGGCGTTGCCAGAAGGCCGCAGAGCAGAAGCAGGCGCCAGCGCATGTCAGCCGGCCCGCGGTTCGACAAACATCCGGCCGCGCATCTCCATGTGGAGTGCGTGGCAGAACCACTGGCAATAGAACCAGTGCACGCCGGGTCGGTCGGCCACGAAGGTGACAGAGGCGGTCGCCTGCGGCGCCACTTCCATCGCCACGCCGAAGTTGGCCATGCAGAGGCCGTGGGTCACATCATCCACATCGTCGAGGTTGGTCACGTAAATCGTCACCTCGTCGCCCTGCTTCACCGTGAACTTCTCGAGCGAGAAGGTCGGCGCCTGGCTGGTCATGTAGACCCTGACCTTGTTGCCATCCCGGATCGGCTCCTCGGCACCTTCCTCCAGGTCGACACCGTCGGCCGCGGCCTGGTTGCGCGCGTCTTCCCACATCGGGTCGTTGCGATCCCAGACATTGACCGGGTTCACGATGTCGCGGCGCACGATGATGCTGTCATGCGGCTCGGCAAAGGTCGGGCCGTCATGCACCACCTCATAGGAATCGCCCGAAATGTCGATCAGCTGTTCGTTCTCGGGTTTCAGCGGGCCGGTGTTGAGGAACCGGTCTTTCGAGAACTTGTTCATCGAGACCAGCCACTTGCCGTCGGCTTCCTTGGTTTCGCCCATCGAGGTCGAGTTGTGGCCGGGCTGGTAATGCACGTCCACCTTGTCGATGATCGGATCGACATCTTCGCCGGCATATTGCTTGATCGCCTTTTCGATGTTCCATTTCACAACCTGACTGTCGAGGAACAGCGTGGTGAACGCGTTGCCCTTGTCGTCATAGGCGGTGTGAAGCGGCCCGAGGCCCAGCTGCGGTTCGGCGACAATCGCCGAGCGCGGATCGGCATCCGACTCGAACAGCGCGTCCAGCTTGGTGACATCCATCACCGAGACGGTCGGGCTGAGCTTGCCGTTGATGCAGACATGCTTGCCGTCGGGCGCGGTGTTGATGCCGTGCGGCGAGTTGGGGATCGGGATGTAACGGGTGTATTTCTTGTTCGACCCCTTGCGCCCGTCGATCACCTTGACACCGTTCAGCTCCTGGTAATCGCCCGCCGCAACACCGGCTTCGATTTCCTTGAGGTTGAAGACGACGACATGGTCGAGCTCGTTTTCGGTCATCTCGGCCAGGGTCATGCCCATTTCCGAGTTGTACGAGGTCGAGAAGGCGTATTTGCCCTGATAGTCGCAGTCGGTGTTGTCGAGGTTGCCCGAGACGATCACCTGCCAGGCGATTTCCATCGTGTCACCGTCGATGGCGGTGTAGATGTTCACATATTGCGACGGATCGTCGAGAACCTTGCCATCATTGACCAGCGGTGCTTCGTGCTCGCCATTGGCAAAGACATAGCCGGTGCGCGGGAATTTCTGCGGCCGCAGGCCGTGGATGTCATGCGCGTTGGGGATCTCGATGATCTTGTCGCATTTCATCACGTCACAACGAACGCGGGCCACGCGGGTGTTGGCCTTGTCGTTCATGAACAGGTAACGGCCGTCATAGGTGCCGTCGGTGAAGCTCATGTGCGGGTGGTGCAAATCGCCGTTGTCATAGGTCTTCTTGCCGTTGGCGGCGAGATAGGCCTTGGTTTCCTCGGTCAGCCCCTCGGTCAGCACTTTCAGCGACTCGTTGGTCTGGCCCCAGCCGGTGGCCGAGCAGCGGTTGAACACCGGCACGCGCATGAATTCGCGCATCGACGGCACACCGAGAATGCGCAGCTCGCCGGTTTGGCCCGACGACCAGAAGCCATAATATTCGTCGAGCTCGCCGGGCGCGAGATTGACCTTGGCTGCCGCCGAGGCCTGTTTCGCCGTCATCAGCGAGGCGCCGACGCCGGTGGTGGCCAGAACGGCCCCCGTGGCGGTGGCACCAAGCATGCCGCGGCGCGTCATCTTCGGTGTTTTGATTTCTTCCGACATTTTTTCCTCCTTCAGGAACGATTAAGAAGCGGTGGAACCGGCGGCATTGGGATGGCCCGCCGGAGGTTTTCCGAGTTTCATGTCAAGATTTGTCTCGCTGGCCTTCGCCCGTCGCTTCACCTGACGAATGACCACAGGACATTTCTCCTCGGATTGATAGAGCACCTGACAATGCAGGCAGTTGACGCACTCATTGGGGTTGATCTCACCGGTCGGGTGGATCGCCTGAACCGGGCATTCATTGGCACAGGTCTGGCACGGGCTGCCGCATTCCTTGTAACGGCGCAGCCAGTCGAACATGCGGATCCGCGCCGGGATCGCCAGCGCCGCGCCCAGCGGGCAGAGATAGCGGCAATAGAACCGTTCGACGAACAGCCCCGCCACCAGCAGCGCCACGGCAAAGACCACGAACGGCCAGTCGCGCACGAATTTCAGGATGATCGCGGTCTTGAACGGTTCCACCTCGGCCAGCTGCTCGGCCAGCGTCATCGAGGTCAGCGAGACCCCGAACAGGCCGAGGAAGATCATGTATTTCAGCGGCCAGAGCCGTTCATGCAGGCTCCAGGGCAGTGTCCATTGCGGGATCCGGAACAGCCGCCGCCCGATCCGGTTGGTCAGTTCCTGCAGCGCGCCGAACGGGCACAGCCAGCCGCAATAGGCGCCGCGGCCCCAGAACAGCAGCGCGGCGGCGATGGCAAACCACTGGATGAACACCAGCGGATCCATCAGGAACGCATCCCAGGTAAAGCCCGAGCGCAGGCTCGCCGCCAGCGCCATCAGGTTGACCACGCTGAGCTGCGCATTGGCGTACCAGCCCAGGAAGACCAGCGAAAACGCTAGGAAGACCATCCGGAACCGCATGAAACGGGCCGCCTTGTCCGTAGCCTGGAACTGGAAGAAGAACACGCCCGTGAGCACCAGCAGCATCGCTCCCAGCACGCCGATTTCAACGGTGCGGTCCTTCCAGATCCGCTGCCACAGCGCGGTCTTGGCCGCGGCCTCGGCGGTGGCGTCGTCCGTCACCGTCTGCTTGACCAGCGGCTTGAGGTATTTTTCCGGCAGCTTGTAGCCCAGATCGAAGGTCAGGAAGGTCTTTTCGACCGCGCCGACCGCGCGTTGCGCCAGCAGCTGGATGCGAAACGGCTCGGCCGGGTCGAACTCGGCCTCGGCCGGGATCTTGAACAGGTCGAGCTCGACAAAGCTCGGGCTGTCGTCGGTCGCCAGCGCCCGCACCCGGCGATGCTGCTTGTCGAAGAAACGCACCGAATCGTCGCCCTGGATCATCTGGATCCGGTCGAAAATCCCGCCCCGGACATAGCCCGAGCCCTTGAAGCTGTAGGCCCCGCGCCCGAGGATCAGCAGCGCATGTTCGCCCGGTTCCAGCCATTTCAACAGGTTCTGGTATTCCGCCTCGCCGAGCAGCGACTTGCCGATCGAGGGCACCGAGACCAGCGCTGCATGCATGTCGATGAAGGTGTCGTCCGGCGCGCCCGGCTCGGGGCGCTTGATGGCGCGCGCATCGCCGGTGGCCTCGAAGGCGGCGTTGATCTGCCCGATATCGAGCGTCAGCCGCCGCACCGAGCCATCGCCCGACAGCGTGCTCCAGTCGGCCAGGGTCTCTTTCGTGGCGTCGATCTCGCGGCGCGGTCCTTCGGCCTGGTTCGGCGACAGCCCGCCCAGCCCCAGCGCGCGGGAGACCTTGATCCCGGCGCGCACCAGTGAATCGTCGATCACCATGATCGTCACGGTTGCGCCCGAGATGATGTCGAGATCATGGGCATCGCCGCCCGACGCCGCCTCGGCCTTGAGATCGAGGCCCGCGTAACCCTCGGTCAGCTTGACCATCTTGGAGTTCGGAATCCCGATCAGCACGATCGGTTCGGAATGCTTGACCAGCTTCACCCCGGTCAGCACCGCGTCGGCATCGATCGCCGCGACCACATGGATGGGTTTGCCGGAATAGCCGGTGGTACCCACGAAATCGGATGTCAGGAACGCCCAGGCGATGGTTTCGCCGTCTTTCAGGATCGGCGCAACGATCACATCGTCGCGGATCGCACCGAAGGAAGTGGCGCCGGGGGCAAGCTCGCCGGGCTCGATGTCCTGCAGGAAACTCGCCAGGCTGTCGGCCTGCGCCGGTTGCAGCGCCAGGACCGAAAAAAGCAATCCGGCCATGAACAGCCAGATCTGGAACACGCGCTTCAAAGCCAAGGCGCACCTCCGATCGTTAGAGTTGAAACCTTGGCCAGCACCCGCGTGCCGGTGCTTGTGATCTGTTCTTCCGCCCGCGGAGGGCCGCGATTGTCGGGCCAGAATTGCGCCGGGTTCGTCGGCGCGTCTTGCGATCCCATCGTGCCGAGCTGGGTGCGCGCTGCGATGGCCGCCGCCGAAATCGGGTCGCTCAGAACGGCCGCCGAGTCGAGCGCTGCGCAGAAAACGCAGGCCATGCAATCCGGGCAGGGCATCTGCGGGTCGGATTCCGGCGCGTCGCTGTCGCCCAGCTCCACCTGTTTGAGGACCACGCCCGATTCGGAGCAGATCTCGACCCACTCGCCCGTGCCGCTCGCCGCCGCGATCCCGGGCAGCAGCTGCGCGATCACCAACGCACACAGGGCCAGAACGGCCGAAAACCGGCGCAGAGATGTGCGCCGGATGTGCCGGAGTTCTCGGGTCGTAACAGACATCAAACAGCCCAGGTTCATTCGAATCGGACCCTCAATAGTCGCATTCGCGAGCCGAGCGTTTGACATATGACAAGTCCGGCAATGGTTTCATTCTCCCTGACGGAAATGTTATTCGCCGGGCGCTCTGCCCGAAACAGTTTCAACCCCGGACCGTATCAGCCGTGTCAGGCAGCGCAACCAGACCGCAGCGCCGCCCCGTTGCCCGGGCAGCAATCCGCCAAGACGCCGTAACGCCCTGAAACAGCTGGGCATAATGCCGCATCATGCCGCATCCGCCGGAGTTTCGCCGCGCGAAATCGTCGCCGCCTCGGGCGTTGCCTGAAAGTTCATGTTTCACCTTCCCGCGGAACCCTCTAAACCCGCGCCATGCTTGACCAGAACGACGATATCCATCCGCTCTTCGCCGGTGCCCCCAAGACCACCGAATTCAAGAAGCTGCGCAAGCGCCTGGTGCAGAACGTGCGCGAGGCGGTCGAGCAATACGGCATGGTCGAAGCTGGGTCGAAATGGCTTGTCTGCCTCTCCGGCGGCAAGGACAGCTACACCCTGCTGGCGATCCTGCACGAGCTGAAATGGCGCGGCCTTCTGCCGGTCGAGCTTCTGGCCTGCAATCTCGATCAGGGCCAGCCCGGCTTTCCCGCCACGGTGCTGCCCGCCTTTCTTTCCGAGCGCCAGGTGGCGCACCGGATCGAATACGAAGACACCTATTCGATCGTGATCGACAAGATCCCCGCCGGGCGCACCTTCTGCGCTCTGTGTTCGAGGCTCCGGCGCGGCAATCTCTATCGCATCGCGCGCGAAGAGGGTTGCTCCGCCGTGGTGCTCGGACATCATCGTGACGATATCCTCGAAACCTTCTTCATGAACCTGTTCCATGGCGGACGGCTGGCGACGATGCCGCCCAAGCTGGTCAATGAGGAGGGCGATCTTTTCGTCTATCGCCCGCTGGCCCATGTCGCCGAGGCCGATTGCGAGAAATTCGCCCGCGCGATGAACTATCCGATCATCCCCTGCGATCTCTGCGGCTCGCAGGACGGGCTCCAGCGCCAGCAGGTCAAGGCGATCCTCGATGGCTGGGAAAAGAACAGCCCCGGCCGCCGCCAGGTGATGTTCCGCGCGCTGATGAACGCCCGGCCGTCGCATCTGCTCGATCCGAAACTGTTCGATTTCGCCGGGCTGGAACGGTCGCGGCCGGGCGGCTCACAGGAAAACGAGTAAAATTTTCGGGGGTCGGCGAGGCTCCGTTAAAGTTGTGTTGAGAAAGCGTGCGTAGCTTCGGTGCGGCAACCAACGAGGGATCCGCCAATGGCCTGGCGCCACGCCTATTCGCCTTCCACCTTCCGCGCAGTCCTGCGCCGGCTGCTCAGCGGCCCGCAGGTGCTGGCCTTTCTGCCCGCGCTGGTGCTCAGCGCCTATTGGACCGGCGGCGAAGGTGCGCTGGTCATCGTGTCGCTCGGTGTGCCGCTGCTGGTGCTGCTGGCGGGCGGGTTCGAACCGCTCACCGGCCGGTATGGCAGCCCGATCGATTCCGTCACCGGCCTGGCGCTGGCCGACGCGTTCGAGCTGCATCTCGAGAATGCGCTGGCCGCCGCCAACGCCAAGGGCCTGAAAACCGCCGCCTTCCTGATCCGGGTTGAGGGTCTCGAAAGCTTGAACAAGCGCCTCGGCGATGGCATCGCCGAACAGGTGTTGGAGCAATGCGCCGTCCGGCTGCGCGGCGTGCTGCGCGACGGCGATCATCTGTGCTGGATCGGCGATGGCACCTTCGGCGCGGCGCTGCGCGCGGTGTCCAGCCTCGATCTCGAAACCGGCATTCAGCTTGCCGCAAGGCTGCAATCCGCGGCGGAGGAGCCGCTGTCGCTGTCCGGCTCGACGGTCTATGTCACCGCCAGTATCGGGTTTTGTCTGTCCAGCCGCGCCCCTGCGCACAGCGGACGCGGGCTGATCAAGGGTGCCGGCGTCGCGCTTGACGAAGCCCACCGCAACGGCCCCTCGGCGATCCGCTCCTATTCCACCGAGCTCGGCCAGGCCCGTGCCAGCCGAGACACCATGCGCGACGATGCCCTGCGGGCGCTGGAAAACGGCGAGGTCGTGCCCTGGTTTCAGCCCCAGGTCTCGACCGATACCGGCAAGGTCACCGGCTTCGAGGCGCTGGCCCGCTGGGTTCACCCGCAGCGCGGCGTGGTGCCGCCCGGCGATTTCCTGCCGCTGCTGGAGCAGGCCGGCCAGATGGAGCGGCTCGGCGAGGTCATCCTCTATGGCGCCCTGCAAGCGATCACCGCCTGGGACGCCGCCGAAATGGATGTGCCCTGCGTCGCGGTGAACTTCACCGGCGCCGAGCTGCGCAACGCCAAGCTCACCGACAAGATCCGCTGGGATCTCGACCGCTTCGATCTCACCCCCGATCGTCTGACCATCGAGGTGCTGGAAACCGTGGTGGTCGGCGCACCGGAAGAGATCGCGACCCGCAACATCATGAAACTGTCCGAAATGGGCTGCCGCATCGACCTCGACGATTTCGGCACCGGCCATGCCTCGATCTCGGCGATCCGCCGCTTCGCCATCGAACGCATCAAGATCGACCGCAGCTTTGTCACCCATGTCGACGAAGACCCCGAGCAGCAGCGCATGGTGTCGGCGATCCTCACCATGGCCGAACGGCTCGGGCTCGAAACCCTCGCCGAAGGGGTCGAGACCAGCGGCGAGCACGCCATGCTGGCGCAGCTCGGCTGCCGCCATGTCCAGGGCTTCGGCATTGCCCGCCCGATGCCGTTCAGCGACACCATCGGCTGGTTGCAGGATCATCGCTCACGGCTGGCGCCGCCGCCGCCCATCGGGCGCAAGTCGGGCTGACCATCGGGCCCGGGCCGGATCGGCCGCCGGCCTGTCATGCCGGGCAAGACCCGAGCCTGACGCGAACCAGGCCCCGCCCGATCGGGCGCGGTCGGGCCCAAGATCAAATCGCGCCCGTCTGCCGGCGAATTCGGCAGGTGGCGCACCCCGGATGCTCTCCGGCCGCGCCGGTTCGGCCCCGCATTCATGGGCCGGACCGGCGCAATCGGCGCTTTCTCCCCAATAACCGCTTGACCTTCGCGCCCACACTCTGTTGAACCTCCCTCACTTTCCAAACACGCGTGTGGGCCCCAGATGAACGATCAGAACAAGAACCTCATCCTTGCCATCGCCCTGTCGATGCTGGTGATCATTGGCTGGTCGGTGATGTTCCCTCCGCCCGTGCCACCCCAGGATCCGGCCGGCAGCGAAGCCACGACCAGCGGCACCGTTCCAGGCACCACGCCCGCCGCCGACCTGCCCCGCACCGGCGGCCCGGTCGCCGATGCCCCCGCCGGCACGGCCCCCGCGCCCGCCACTCCCGGCGATACCGTCTCGGCCCTGGCCAGCGCCCCGCGCGTGCCGGTCGACACGACGTCGGTCACCGGCTCGATCTCGCTGCTCGGCGGGCGGATCGACCAGCTTTCGCTCAAGGGCTACCGCAAGACCATCGAAGCGGGCTCCGACATCGTCACGCTGCTGTCGCCCTTCGGCACAGAGCAGGCCTATTACGCGCTGTTCGGCTGGGCCCCCGGCGCCGGCCTCACCGCCCAGAGCGTGCCCGGCCCCAACACACTGTGGACCCTCGCCTCGGGCGACAGGCTGACCCCGGACAGCCCCGTCACCCTGAGCTGGGACAACGGCCAGGGCCTGAAATTCCGCCGCACCATCTCGGTCGATGACAAGTTCATGTTCCAGATCTCCCAGCAGGTCGAAAACACCACCCAGACCGCCGTTTCGCTCGCCCCCTACGGCGTGCTGGCCCGTCATGGCGAACCTGCCGAGCTGAAGAACTTCTTCATCCTGCACGAGGGTGTCGTCGCCATGTCCGATGGCGAATACCAGGAAATCGATTACTCCGACATGACCGATTTCAGCGTCAACCCCGGCGAAGGCGCGCGCGCCGAGGTCACCCGCGTGGAACAGACCGGCTGGATCGGCTTCACCGATCACTACTGGATGACCACGCTGATTCCGTCCGAAGGCGCCTTCAAGTCGGTCGCCAAATACGACGAACGCCGCGACATCTATCAGACCGAAACGGTGCAGAAGACCCGCGAACTGGCCCCCGGCGCCAGCGTCGAAGTGACCTCGCGGCTCTTCGCCGGGGCCAAGGAATGGGCCACCATCCGCGAATATGAGAACGCTCCCGGCACGGCGGCGGTGCCGAAATTCCTCGATTCGATCGATTGGGGCTGGTTCTTCTTCATCACCAAGCCGATGTTCGCCCTGCTGCACTGGCTCAACGGGCTGATCGGCAACATGGGTTGGGCGATCATCGCCCTGACCTTCGTGATCAAGCTGATCCTGTTCCCGCTGGCCTACAAATCCTATGCCTCGATGGCCAAGATGCGCGAACTCCAGCCGCAGATGGAGAAGCTCAAGGAAGCCGCCGGCGACGACAAACAGAAAATGCAGCAGGAGATGATGGCGCTCTACAAGCGCGAAAAGGTCAACCCGGCCTCGGGCTGCCTGCCGATCCTGCTGCAGATCCCGATCTTCTTCTCGCTCTACAAGGTGATCTTCGTCACGCTCGAGCTGCGCCACGCCCCCTGGATCGGCTGGATCCGCGACCTCTCGGCGCCCGATCCCTCCACGCTGTTCAACCTCTTCGGCCTGCTGCCCTGGGACGGCCCCGAGCCGGGCTCGATCCTGGCCATCGTCTTCCTCGGCATCATGCCGATCCTGCTCGGGGTCTCGATGTGGCTGCAGCAGAAGCTCAACCCGGCGCCCACCGACCCGGTGCAGAAACAGATCTTCGCCTGGATGCCCTGGGTGTTCATGTTCATGCTCGGCAGCTTCGCCAGCGGCCTCGTGCTCTACTGGATCGCCAACAACACCATCACCTTCACCCAGCAATACGCGATCATGCGCAGCCACGGCTACAAGCCCGACGTGTTCGCCAATATCCGCGGCAGCTTCCAGCGCAGGCGCAGCGGCGGTTCGGGCGGAAAATGAGCCCCCGCCTGGCCCAGATCTGGCGCCATCCGGTCAAGGCCCATGGCCGCGAACGCATCGACATGGTGACGCTCGAGGCGGGCCGCGCCCTGCCCTGGGATCGGGTCTGGGCCGTGGCCCATGAACGCTCGTGTTTCGATCCCGACAGGCCGTCGTGGAACCCGCCGGGCGATTTCTCGCGCGGCGCCGCCTCGCCCCGGCTGCAACAGATCGAAGTCTTTACCGATCCGCAGCGCCAGACGCTGACATTCTCGCATCCCGACCGGCCGGAGATCACCATCGACCCCGAGGATGACAGCGATGGCGGCGCGTTCGTGCAATGGGTGATGCCGATCTCGCTCAGCGCCAAGCTGTTGCCGGCGCGCTTCGTGCGCGCCCCCGATGCGGCGATGACCGACACGGGCTATCCGTCGATCTCGCTGATCAACCTCGCCTCGCATCGCGAAATCGAAGCCCGGATCGGAGGCGGCCTCTCTCCGCTCCGATGGCGCGGCAATTTCCTGATCGACGGGCTGGCGCCGTGGGCGGAGTTCGATCTCGTCGGCAAGACTCTCAGGCTGGGCGGCGCCACGCTGGAGATTGTCGAGCCGATCAAACGCTGCCGCATGACCGAGGCCAATCCCGAAACCGGCGCACGCGACGCCGATACCCTGGGCACCCTGCGCGCGCATTTCGGCCACCAGAATTGCGGCGTCTATGCCCGCGTCACCGTCGGCGGCCCGATCCGCGAAGGCGACAGGATCGAGGTGATGTCGTGATGCAGATGGCCTTCCCCCTGGTCGAAGATCCCGATGATTTCGCCCGCGAAAAGGGCCGCATGCTGTTTGCCGGCGGCGCTGAATTCGTCAAGGGCGTGGTCGCCATGTCGGGTCTGCCCCCGGCCGACCGGATCGAGATCTGCTTTGCCGGGCGTTCGAATGTCGGCAAATCCAGCCTGATCAACGCGCTCACCAACCATCGTGGCCTGGCCCGCGCCTCCAACACACCGGGGCGCACCCAGGAAATCAACTTCTTCGAGCTCGGGCCTGAGCATTACCTCGTCGATCTGCCCGGCTATGGCTATGCCAACGCGCCGCTGGCCAAGGTCGAAAAGTGGCAAAAGCTGCTGAAACAATACCTTTCCGGCCGCCCCTCGCTGCGCCGCGCCTTCGTGCTGATCGATGCGCGCCACGGCGTCAAACCGGTCGATGAAGAGATCATGACCCTGCTCGATCAATCCGCCGTGACGTTTCAATGCGTGCTGACGAAAGCCGACAAGGTGAAGGAAAAAGACCGCGACCGCGTCCTTGCCCAGGTGCGCGAAAAGCTGGGCAAGCATCCCGCCGCCTTCCCCGAGATCCTGCTGACATCGTCGGAAAAGGGCGACGGCATCGAGACACTGCGCGCCATCGTCGCCGGCCTGGTCTAGGCGTTTTTCGACGCGAAAAACGTCTCGGAAAGCGGCGCGCTTTCCGGTTGCGCCCCGAATTCCGCGTCGGAATTCAGACCGGAATTCGCGTCGAATTCCGCCTCCTTCCGCTCAGACATGCTGACCGCCGTTGATCTCGATCTCGGTGCCGGAGATATACGAGCTGGCATCGCTGCACAGGAAAAAGATCGTCGCCGCCACCTCCTCGGGTTGGCCCAGCCGTCTGAGCGGGATCTGCTCGACCAGTTTCTGTGTCCCCGGCGACAGGATCGCGGTTTCGATCTCGCCCGGCGCGATCGCGTTCACCCGAACCCCCAGCGGGCCGAAATCATGCGCCATCTCGCGGGTCAGCGCCTTCAGCGCCGCTTTCGACGTGGCATAGGCGGCACCGGCAAAGGGATGCACCTGGTTGCCCGCGATCGAGGTCACGTTGACCACCGCGCCTTTCGCTTCGGCCAATTCGGCCATCAGCCCGCGCGCCAGCACCACCGAGGCGAAGAAATTGACATGAAACACGCGGCCCCAATCCGCCAGATCGGTGGTCAGCGTGTTGAGCCGCGCGCCCTCCGGCCCTTTCGGCGAAATCCCGGCATTGTTGACCAGCGCGTCGAGCCGCCCGTTCAGCCGCCCGCGAATGGCCTCGACCCCGGCAATGGCGCTTTTCGGATCGCCGAGATCGATCTGAACATGGTTCTCCGCGCCCCCGCCCCAGGGGCATTCGGCCGGAAACGGATGGCGCGAACAGGTGATCACCCGCCAGCCTTCGCGGTTGAAGCGGCGCACCGTGGCATGGCCGATACCGCGGCTCGCCCCGGTCAGAAGCATGGTTTTCGTGGTCATCGCGCGCATCCCCGTTGCCTGATCGCGCCACTCTAGCACCGCGCGCCGCCGC
The DNA here is from genome assembly GCA_965366835.1 of uncultured Rhodobacterales bacterium. Lineage (GTDB taxonomy): Bacteria > Pseudomonadota > Alphaproteobacteria > Rhodobacterales > Rhodobacteraceae > JAKGBX01. The sequence continues at coordinate 16,091 of CBDUGF010000022.1, read as the reverse complement.
CGCAATCGCCAAGGCTTTGCAGCCTGCCCGAAACGCGCTAAGCAAGGCCCGAGCCAAGGACCGCAGAGATGAGACATCAGAACATGAACCGCGACTGGATCGCCACCGCCCGGACCCTGTCCGAGGCCCTGCCCTTTCTTCAGCGTTACTCCGGCGCCATCGTGGTGATCAAGCTCGGCGGCCATGCCATGGGGTCCGACGAGGGCATGGACACCTTCGCGCGCGACGTGGTCCTGATGCGCCAGGTCGGGGTCAACCCGGTGATCGTGCATGGCGGCGGCCCGATGATCAACGAGATGCTGGCCCGGCTCGATATCAAATCCGATTTCGTCAACGGCAAACGGGTCACCGATGAAGCCACCATGGAAGTGGTGGAAATGGTGCTCTCGGGGCGCGTCAACAAGCGCATCGTCCAGGCCATCGGCGCCCAGGGCGGCAAGGCCGTGGGGCTCTCGGGCAAGGATGCCGGGCTGATCACCTGCACCGCCACCGACCCCAAGCTCGGCCTCGTCGGCACGCCGTCGAAGGTCGATCCCAGGATCCTGCACACCCTCTTCGCCGCCGATACCATCCCGGTGATCGCGCCGCTCGGCGCCGGCGCCAATGGCGAGACCTTCAACATCAACGGCGACACCGCCGCCGGCGCCATCGCCACCGCGCTCAAGGCCGACCGGCTGTTGCTGCTGACCGACGTCGATGGCGTCAAGGACAAGGCGGGCAACCTGCTCACCGATCTGGAATCGGCGCAAATCCGCGCCCTGATCGACGACGGCACCATCGGCGGCGGCATGATTCCGAAAACCGAAACCGCGCTGGAAGCGATCGAAGGCGGCGTGCGCGCCGTGGTCATCCTCGACGGTCGCGCGCCCCATGCGGTGCTGCTCGAACTGTTCACAGAACACGGCGCCGGCTCGCTGATCCGCACCAAGCTCTGACAGCAGCTCCAGCCCCCGGGCGCGCCGCGCCCACTGTCGTTTTTGTCAATTCAGATTCCCGCCGCGCCGCCCTATACATGCGGACATGGAACATGAAACCGCCATCCGCCTATCGGTCTTTCTCGGCCTGTTCGCCCTCTTTGCCGCGCTCGAGGCCTATGCCCCGCGCCGCACCCGCACCCAGCCGCGCCGCACCCGCTGGCTGACCAACTGGTCGATCACCATCCTCAACACGGTGATGCTGCGCGCGCTCGCCCTCGGCCTGCCGCTGCTGGCCGTCGGCGCCGCGGTCGATGCCGCAGCCAATGGCTGGGGGCTCCTGAATCGGGTCGACTGGCCGGTCTGGATCGAAATCGCCGGCGCGGTACTGTTTTTCGATTTCGCCATCTGGGCGCAGCACCTCATCACCCACAAGGTGCCGCTGCTGTGGCGGCTGCATCGGGTCCATCACGCCGATCGCGATATCGACGTGACCACGGCGATTCGCTTTCACCCGGTCGAGATCGCCCTCTCGATGCTGCTGAAGATCGGGCTGGTCTATCTCGTCGGTCCCGCCGCCCTGGCGATCATCCTGTTCGAAATCATCCTCAACGGCACCGCGATGTTCAATCATGCCAACCTGGCCCTGCCGCCCAGGCTCGACCGCATGTTGCGGCTGATTCTCGTTACCCCCGACATGCACCGCGTGCACCATTCGACCTTGCGCCATGAGCATGACAGCAATTACGGTTTCGCCCTGTCGATCTGGGACCGGCTGTTTCGCACCTACGTGGCCCAGCCCGGCGCCGGGCACGAGGGCATGGAGATCGGCCTTGAATGGCGCGACGACAGCCCGTCGAAGCTGGGTTGGAGCCTGGCCCTGCCGTTTGCACGCAAATGAAGCTCGAACCCGCCCTTGAAATCCACGCGCTCGAAATCCTCGGCGAGCTGCACGATGGCGGCACGACGATCCTGCTGCTCGGCCCGCGCGAGCCCGGCTTCTGGGCGCATTTCACCGCCCAGCCGGAATATTCCGACGGCCTGCCCGATCCGCTCGACCGCTGGTCGAAACGCGCCATCGGCTGGCTGGCGCGAGCCTTGAGCGGGCGCGCGATATTCCCCTCCGATGGTCCGCCCTACCCGCCGTTTCAGGACTGGGCGCTGCGCTCGGGGCAGGCTTTCGTCTCGCCGGTCGGCATGCTGGTCCATGCCCGCGCCGGGCTGATGCTCAGTTTTCGCGGCGCCCTGCGCCTGCCCGGGCAACGCCGCCTGCCCGCCGCTGCCGCCAACCCGTGCGAGACCTGCGCCGATCAGCCCTGCCTGTCCGCCTGCCCCGTGGATGCCCTTGGGCCAAAGGGCTACGACGTGCCCCCCTGCAAGGCACATATCGCAAATCCCGCCGGTCAGGACTGCATGACACAGGGCTGCGCCGCGCGCCGCGCTTGCCCGATCTCGCAAACCTATGGCAGGGTGGCGGAGCAATCGGCATTCCACATGAGGGCCTTCCTATGAGCCTGCGCCTGATCCTGATGCGTCACGCCAAATCCAGCTGGGACGATCCCACCTGGAGCGACAAGGAGCGCCCGCTCAACCAGCGCGGCCGCCGCGCCGCCGCCGCGCTTGGCAAGTGGCTGGCCGAAAAGGGCTACCTCCCCGATACCGTGCTCTGCTCCACCTCGCAGCGCACCCGCGAGACGCTCGACGGACTCAAGCTCGGCGTGGTGCCGGTGAAGTATCTCGACGATCTCTATCACGCCTCGACCAACGTCCTGCTCGACACGCTGCGCGAGAAGGCGGCGGGCAAATCCGTGCTGCTCATCACCCACAACCCCGGCTGCGCCAATTTCGCCGATCGAATTCTCAGCGACCGGCACGTTCACGACGAGTTTCATGATTTTCCCACCGGGGCGACGCTGGTCGCCGATCTCCCGGTCGACAAATGGTCGGAGGCGGAATTTCACAGCGGCAAGGCGGTCGATTTCGTCGTGCCGCGCGAGTTGACCGACTGAGCCGCGCAGGACCATCGCCCTCCCGGCGCGTAACGCCGGATCACACCCTGATTTCTCGCAGAAAAATCGCCGCGCCCGGCGCTCAGATCACCGCCCGCGCGCCGGTCGATGCCATTTCGCGCTGGCCCACGCTCTCATGCAGCCGCTCCGAGCGATCCTGCCCCACCACCCGGCGCCTGCGGATCCAGAACAGCTTGCCCCAGCCCATCCAGGTGCCCACCGAGGGCGCGGTCGGGTCGGTCGGAAAATCCAGCCGCCAGCCCATCGGCAGGGGCAGGCCGCAGGCTTCGGCCTTTTCCAGCATCCACACCAGCGAAATATTGGCCAGCGGCCTTGCCGCGTCGTAGCCGCCCAGTTGCCCGCCGACATCGCCATGCGATCCGGGAAACCACACCTGCTCGACCCGCGCGCGCCCGTTTTCGGGGCATTGCCACAGCTCGGGCGCAAAGGCTTCGCGGGTTTCGTTCAGCGCCAGCGCATGAAATCCGTGCTTGATCGACGGCCCCAGCGCATGGTTGTGAAACTCATGCGCCGGCTGCGACCAGCGCCACAAGATCGGCAGCCGCAGCCCCAGCGCCTTCACCGTGTCCCACACCCCCACCATCTCGATCTCGACCGCTTCATGGCAATGCGCGCGCCTGAAAGCCGCAATCGCCGGACCGCCGGGCGCGGCCTGGTAATGGCGATAGGCGGTCTGCACATTGCGCTCGGTGGCACAATCGGCGCGCAGCAGCCCGACCTGGTCGATCACCCCGGCCAGCGAGCGCACTGCGAAGGCGCCGCGCGAATATCCCATCAGGAAAATGCTGTCGCCGGGGCGGAAACGCGACGAGAGATAGCCATAGGCGCGCTTGATCTGACGGTTGATGCCGCGCCCCATCATCACGTCCCGGGCCGAGCGCCAGTCCTCCCATTGCACCCCGGATTCGTAATAGACCGAGACCGGCGCCCCGATCCGCGCCAGCAGGCGATAGGCCAGCCCGGCATTGCTTTCGCAGCCCGGCATCAGCGATGACATGGTACCGTCGAGGATGATCACATGGGTCATCGGGCCGCGCCCCCGCGGCAGCGCCGGCTTGCCGCCGCGCTGCCAGGGCCTCAGCCAGTCGAAGAGCGATTTACCCCATTGCCTCAGCATCTTGCACCATCTTCCAAACCCGCTCCGGCGTAAACGGCATGTCGGCCTGGCGCACGCCCAAGTCCCACAGGGCATCCGCCGCGGCATTGGCCACCGCCGCCATCGCCCCCACGGTGCCGGCCTCGCCACAGCCCTTCATGCCCATCGGATTGGCCGTCGAGGGCACCGCCAGAGTGTCAAACCCGATCATGGGCAGATCATCGGCGCGCGGCAAGGCATAGTCCATCAAACTTGCCGTGAGAAGCTGGCCCTCTTCGTCATGCACCACCCGCTCCATCAGCGCCTGGCCCATGCCCTGCGCCACGCCGCCATGCACCTGGCCCTCGGCCAGCATCGGGTTGATCAGGTTGCCGAAATCATCCACCACGCTGTAGCGCACCAGCGCGCATTGCCCGGTCTCCGGGTCGATCTCGACTTCGGCGAAATGCGCCCCGTTGGGAAAGCTGCGCCCCGGCAGCTTCACCCGTTTCTCATGGCTCAGAAGATCGCTGCGCCCCTCGGCGCCGGCCATCTCGGCGGCCTCCAGCAGGGTCGGGGTCAGGTTCGATCCCTCCGCGCGAAAGCGCTCGTCGTCAAAGCTCACAGCGTCCTCGGCCACGCCCATCTTTTCGGCGAGATAGGCGCAAAACGCCGCGATCATCGCCTCCGCCGTGGCCAGCGTGGCATGCGATTGGGTGGTGACAGACCGGGAGCCCCCGGTGCCACCACCCTGCGCGATAAGGTCACTGTCACCCTGAACCACTTCAATCGCCTGCGCCGGGATCCCCGTCTGATCGGCCAGGAACTGCGCATGAACGGTTTCATGCCCCTGCCCGTTCGATTGGGTGCCGACAAAAAGCTGCACTCGTCCATCCTCGTTAAACAAAACCTTCGCACCCTCGGAAGGATCGCCCAAAATGCTTTCGATATAGTAACAGAGGCCCAGACCGCGTTTCCTGCCGCGGCGTTCGCTTTCTTCGCGCCGCTTGGCAAACCCGCCCAGATCGGCAAATTCCGCCGCCCGCCCCAGCACCCGGGCAAAATCGCCCACGTCGATCACCTCCCCGGTCAGGCTCTTGTAGGGGAATGCATCCGCCGGAATGAAATTGCGCCGCCGCAGCTCCAGCGGATCAATGTCCAGCACCCGCGCCGCGCGGTCCATCATCCGCTCGATCAGATAGATCGCCTCAGGCCGCCCGGCGCCGCGATAGGCGTCCACCGGCACGGTGTTGGTGAAATAGCCCTCGGCCTGAAGCCACACCGCGCCGATGTTATAAACGCCGGTCAGCACCCGGCTGAACAGCCGCGTCTGGATGATCTGGGCAAACTGGCTGTTATAGGCGCCGAGGTTGCAGCGCGTGGCGACGCGATAGCCGATGATCCTGAGATCGGCGTCAAACGCCAGCGCCGCGTCATGCTCCAGATCGCGGCCATTGGCATCCGACAGCATCGCCTCGGCCCGGCTCGACATCCAGCGCACCGGCCGGTTCAGCATCCTTGCCGCCTGCGCCACCAGGAATTGCTCGGGATGGGGCTGGCCCTTCATGCCAAAGCCGCCGCCGGTGTCGGGGTTGGTCACCCGGATATCGCCCGGCGCCATCCCCAGAACCTTGGCCAGCGCCGCCTTGGGCACCCAGACACCCTGCGCATTGACCGCCAGATGCAGCCGCCCCGCCTCGATCTCGGCGAAACATCCGCGCGGCTCCATCGAGGCCACGATGATGCGGTTGTCCTCCACCGCCATCTCGACCACATGCGCGGCCCGCTCGAAAGCCCGCGCTGTCGCCGCCTCGTCGCCGATGCCCCAGTCGAACGCCCGGTTCTCCGGCGCTTCCTCGTGCAGCGGCACATCCCCCGGCCCGCGCTTGAGCATCGCCGGAAGCTCGTCGATCTCGGGCCCGATCAGCTCGGCGGCATCGCGCGCTTGCTCGGGCGTGTCGGCCACCACCATGGCGATGATCTCGCCGACATGACGCACCCGCCCCTCGGCGATCAACGGCCGCCTGGGCATCGCCGACTTGCTGCCATCGCGGTTCTCGATCCCGACCGCCGGCATGCCCTCGGTGATCCCGGCCTCGGCCAGCCCCTGCGCGTCCAGAACAAGGGCCACGCCCTCCGCCGCCTGCGCCGCTTCCAGATCGAGCGGCGCCAGCTGGCCATGTGCCATGTCCGAGCGCAGGAAATGGGCGTGAAGCGCGCCTTCGGGCGCAATATCATCGACATAGCGCCCCTGCCCGGTGAGGAACCTGCGATCCTCGACCCGCCGCACCGATTGTGATTTTCCGAACTTCTCCATGTGCCCGACCCCAGCATCCCGTTTCGCGAAGACTCAAGGTAACGGGCCACGGCGGCCAGACAATCCCGCCCCCTGCTTTTTCTTGGCAAAAATACTCATTGACGCAACGTCGGCCACGCGCCGTGGATCATTGGCTTGCCGCGTCGCCGGTCAAGGTCACGACCTCGCCCGGGCCATAGCCGTTGAACGCCGTCGCAATTGCCAGCGAATAGGCACCCATGCCGTCGAACAGAAGGTAATCGCCCTCGGCGATGTCGCGCGGCAGGGCCAGCGGCTCGGGCAGGCAATCGAGGCTGTCGCAGGTCGGCCCGAACACCGTGCGCATCGCGGGCGCGCCGCCGCGGTCATGGCCGTCCGGCGTCATCACGCGGGTGCGGTCGGTGGCGGCGATGTCGCGCAGCTCCGACAGCGCGCCATAGATGCCGTCGTTGAGAAACACCGCGCCGTCGCCGCGGATCGCCTTCACTCTCGTGGCCAGAGTGAAGCTCTCCGCCACCATCGCCCGCCCCGGCTCGCAGACCAGCTTTGGCGCCTCCGCCCCGAAGGCGCTGCGCGTCTCGCCGGCGATAGCTGCGAAAATCGCCTCCAGATCGGGCGCCGCCCCGGCGCGATGCGCGGCAAAGCCGCCGCCGACATTGAGCCGCCCCAGCCGTACCCCGGCGCGCTGCGCCAGCGCGGCGCAGACCCGGATGTATTCGGCCCAGGCCCGGGGATCGGCGCATTGGGTGCCGGGATGAAAGGTCATCGCCGGGGCAAAGCCGCGCGCCGCGACCTCTTGCAGCAGCGCCTGCGCCGCCTCCGGGGTCGCGCCGAACTTGGCGCCGAAATCATAGGCCGCCCCGGCCACAGGCAGCGCCAGCCGCACCGCGACCTCCTCGCCCTGAAAGCGCGGCTTGCCGAGCTTGTCGAGCTCACTCAGCGCATCGAGCGACCACGACACCACCCCGGCGGCGATCCCGGCGGCTACTTCTTGGCGCGAGCGCACCGGATTGTTGTAATGCAGGCCTGCGCCCGGCGCCGCGGCGCGCACCAGCTCGATCTCGCGCGGGCTGGCGACATCGAAGGCGGCGATCCCGGCGGCGGCGAGATTGTCCAGCACCATCGGCGCGGCATTGGCCTTGACCGCATAGGTCACCAGACCCTCGAACCCGGCCTGAAACCGCCTCGCGGTGGCTTGCAGCACCGCCGGGTCGAAATACATCACCACATGGTCGGGCTGGCTGCGCCGCAAATGCGGCCGCGGATCGGTGAAACTCGGTTCGGTAAACATGACATGCCTCAATCATTGGTTTTCTTTTCAGCTTTGGCGAATTTCCTGTCGAATCCACGCGTCATTTTTGCTATTTTGCCGGAAATTCTCGTCAATATGTCAGGTCTCTCATGCAAATAGACGAAACCGATCAGGCCCTGCTCGCGCTTCTGGCGGAAAATGCCCGCAGCCCGGTGGCCACGCTGGCGCGCCGGCTGGGCCTCGCGCGCACCACGGTGCAGGCCCGCATCGAGCGGCTCGAAACCCGCGGCGTGATCGCCGGCTATACCCTGCGGCTGGGCCAGCCGATGCGCGCGCTGATCCGCGCCACCGTGCTGATCGGAATCGAACCGCGCAGCCAGCCCGCGGTGCTGGCGCGGCTGCGGTCCCTGCCTGTGGTCGAACAGGTCCAGACCACCACCGGGCGGGTCGACCTGATCGCAACGCTGACCGCGCCGACAACGGAAGCGCTCGACGCGACGCTCGACAGCATCGCCGAGGCCAAGGGGGTGCGAAGTTCCGAGAGCCTGATCCACCTGACCACCCGGATCGACCGCACGGCCTGAGCGCGTTCACAGGGGTTGCGCCGCCTGCGGCGTCGCCCGGGGGCCTCGCTTCGCTCGGCAGATCGGGGTGAGGCCGGCGCCCGGATTTCAGGCGCCTGGCCCGTGGTGGGGTCTGGATTTGAGTATTTTCGCCAAGAAAAAGGCGGCGGCGGGCGCAGCTTTTATCCTGGCTCGAATTGCCAAACTGCAACGGCGCCGGGCAAGGGCCTGAGATCTGGCGTCTTACCGCGGGTCGATCGGCGCCAGATCGAACGCCAGTTCGCGCTCGATCAGGGCCGCCACGTCGAGGCAGACCAGATCGTCCATCCGGTCCGCCACCACCTGCACGCCCAGCGGCACCGGCGTGTGCTCGAGCGTGCGCACCGTCGCGCCCGGCAGTCCCAGCAGGTTGATCATGTAGAGCGGGCGCTGCGCCGCCATGATCTCGGCCAGGGTTTCGGGCTCCTCGATATCCTGATCGGCGCGGAACGGCGGCTCGGTCGAAACCGGCAGGATCAGCGCATCGACCTTGTCGAACATCCGCACCCATTCGCGCAGGATCGTCATCCGCCGCGCCTGCCCGGCGATGAAGCCCTCGATTCCGGGCACGCCGAAGATCTCGAAATAGCCGTCGATCACCGCCTGCACAGCTTCCGAACCAAGACTGCGGATCGCCTCGCGCAGGGTGTGCGACGCTTCGCAATTGAGCAACTCGCCCCAGGTCTGCGCCGCCTCGGCCGCCATCGGCGGGGTGACCTCGATCAGCTCGAGCCCGGCCTGTTTCGCCGCCCCCACCGCCGCCTCGACCGCGCGCGCCACATCCGGGCTCACCCCGTCGCCGAATGGATCGACACACCATCCGACGCACAGCGCGCGACCCTCGCGCAGCCGTCCGCTATCCGGCGCCGCGTTCCACAGCGGATCATCCGCCGAACGGGCGCGCAGGGGATCATAGGCCAGCCGCACATCGCCCACCTGCCGCGCGATCACGCCCTGCACGCTCATCATCTGCAACGTCGCGCCGCGTTCCGCCGGGGCCGAGGCATTGAACGCCGGTACCCGCCCCATCGACGGGCGCAGCGTCGCCAGCCCGCAGCAATAGGCCGGATAGCGCAAGCTGCCGCCGAGATCATTGCCATGGCCCAGCACGCCCATGCCTGCCGCCACTGCCGAAGACGCCCCGCCCGAAGAGCCGCCCGAGGTCACGGCCTCATCCCACGGGTTGAGGGTGCGGCCATAGATCGGGTTCGAGGTGAAGAACCTGAGCGAGAATTCCGGCGTCGATGTCCGCCCGATCACCACCGCCCCGCCGGCGCGGATATTCTGCACCACCGGCGCATCGCCGCCGCAGGGGGTCTTGTTGAGCCCCGGCAGCCCGTTGGAATTGGGCAGGCCTTCGAAATCGACATTGATCTTGATCGACACGGGCAGGCCCCAGAGCGGCGGCTTTTCTGCCGGGCGATCCGCATCCATCGCCTCGGCCTGCGCCATCGCCGCCGCTTCCAGCGGCTCGACCAGCGCGTTCAGCCGCGGTTCGATTTCGGCCACCCGATCGAGATGCGCCCGCGTCACCTCGCGCACGCTCACATCGTGGCGAGCCAGCCTGCCCGCCGTCTCCACCGCACTCCACCGGATGATCTCGTCCATCGTCGCTCTCCCATGCATCCCTGCCCCCGAGGCTACAGCCCTCGGCGCCGCGCCGTAAATGGCAATGACGCATTCGGGCTGGCAAAACGGTGCGGAATCGGCCAGCCTTCGGGCAAAGCAGAGATGAGGCCCGCGATGGACAAGGTCCGCTTCACCCGGATGAAGGACGGCACGGCGGAGGAGTATGAATTCCTCACCGAGCACGAAACCGACTATGCCGCCGGCACCGCCGACCGGCTGATGCGCGCATTGGTCGAGCTCGATGCCAGCCTCTCGGGTTATCAGGTCACACGGCTCGGCCATTCGCTGCAATCGGCGAGTCGCGCCTGGCGCGACGGCGCCGACGAGGATTGGGTCGTCGCCGCCCTGCTGCACGATATCGGCGACATCTACGCGCCTTATAATCACGATGAATATGCCGCTGCCATCCTGCGCCCCTTCGTGCGCGAACAGGTCGCCTGGACGGTCGAGAAACACGCCGATTTCCAGATGCTCTATTATGGCGACAAGATCAAAGGCGCCGACCGCGACAAGCGTGAGCGCCATCGCGGCCAGCCCTATTTCGACGATTGCGCGGAGTTCTGCGAACGCTGGGACCAGGCCAGCTTCGATCCGGCCTACGACACCCTGCCGCTCGATTTCTTCGTGCCGATGGTGCGCCAGGTCTTCGCCCGCAAACCCTATGATCCGGCTGTGCTGCGCCTCGGTGCGCGCGAACCGCTGGTCAACGCCGACGCGGCTGCCGCGCGCGGCTGACAAGCCGCTGCGACCCCTGGCAATCCCTCACGCATGCCTGCCCGGCCTGCCACCGACAGCCGGACACGCGGTTTTCATCATTCATCACGGGTGCTGCGCCGCCGCAAAGCTTACGGCGCTGATGGCAGGCAGCGGCCTTTCGCCCCCCGCGTAGCCGGCATCGCACCGGCCACCGGGGAAGCTTTAGTTCAGCACGGCGCCCCGGTGCCGCTGCAAGATGCCCAGGCACTGACATCCATGGCGCCGGCCAAGCCCGGGCTGGTCGCCCAGGCATCCCGTGCGACACGCCAGACACCGTCATGTTCCAGACGATAGATGTTGATGCCGCTACCGGTGTCGGTATAGGCATCGCCGCCGCCGCGCGGGGTATCGACGGCTTTGTAGACATACCGCTCGAAGGCCCAGTCGTCCGTGACGACAAACTCGACCGGGGTTTTTTCCCACGAGGTCTCGACAGCCTCGAAATAGCCGCCGACCCAGGCCCCCACCTGGGCCTTGCCCTCCATCACCGGCGCGTTGGGTGCAATGAAGACGATGTCATCGGTCACGGTGCCGAGAAACATTTGCAGGCTGTTGGAGTTGATCGCCGCCAGGTAGGCGTCATGGGCCTTGTAGACGGCCTGCCGCGGCGTCTCGGCCAGACCCGGTCCGGTCACAGCCAGAACGATTGCGGCGGCGGCGAATGCGCTGTTCAGATTGGTCATTTCACTCTCCTTTGGTTTCATTGTGAGCATGATGCCGCCCGACGTTGCGATGCCGGGCTGTCGTGAGTGGTCAAATTGCGAGACATCTGCGCCAAAACTGGAACCAGCATCTGATGCCAAGGGAAATTCTTTATAGTACAGGCATTGAATGGCGGTTTCGGATTCAGAGCTGCAATATCCATATTTATAGCTTGAATTACGGAAATTACTGAGTCAGGATTGTTTCGTTATCTTTAATCTGAGCTATCAAATGTCCAATATCGACTGGCGCAATCTGCCTGCCCTGACAACGCTGCGTGCCTTTGAGGCCACCGCACGGCTGCAAGGCTATTCGGCAGCGGCGCGGGCGCTCAATGTCACGCCAGCCGCGATCGCCCAGCAGGTCCGCAAGCTCGAGGTGGAAACCGGCACGGCTCTTGTCCATCGCCAGGGGCGTGGGCTGGCCTTGACCGACGCAGGCCGCTCTCTTGGCGAAACCCTGCGCGATGCGTTTTCGCTGATCGCGAAAGGCTTTGACGATCTGCAATTGCGCGAATCGGCCCGGGGGGTTCGCGTTTCCACGACCGATCGCTTTGTCGATGCGGTCATCCTGCCAAGTCTCGGCGCCTTCTGGAAACAGCATCCCACATTGCAGGTGTCATTCTCGCCCGATGGCAACACCCAGCCGGTCGATCTCGACAGGTTCGATGTTGTCGTGCGCGGCGATGCACCGGGGCATCGCTGGGAAGGTTGCGAAGAAACCCCCCTGCTCGAAACACCGATCATCATCTGTGGAACGCCCGATCTGATCGGAACCGGACCCCCGGACCTCTCCGCCTTGCCCTGGATCCGCGACCACAGCATCGGCAGCGATGTTTTCACGCGCGCGGTCTCCCGAGCGGGTTGCGATCCGAAGGCGATCCGCCTGGTTGATCCCGGCGGGGCCAAGTTCGAGCTGGAGGCCGCCCTGATGGGTTACGGGCTCCACGTCAGCCCTGAATTGACGGTCCAAAAACACCTCTCCGATGGGTCGCTGGTCCGGGTCGATGTTCCGCTCGATATGCGCGGCGTCTACTACGCAATCTATCGCAAAGGCCCGCTCGCCCAACCTGTCCGGTTGTTTCTCGACTGGCTCGTGGCTCTCTGCGCGCCGATTGCTTTCATATCCGACACCTGATGAGCCCCGCGTGACTCAGCGCAGCGTGGCTGCATGGCTCCCCCGGCTCCGCCCGAACCGGGAAAAACTGCTCGCCGCCTCAGTCCCGCCCCATCAGCCCCATCCGCCGGAACAGCCAGATCTGGAAGGCGCAGACCACGACCAGAATCCCGCACACCGCCCAGAACGCCCAGCCCACGCCCTCGCCCGGTATCCCGCCCACGTTGATCCCCAACAAGCCGGTGATCAGCCCCAGCGGCAGGAAGACCGCCGCCACCACCGACAGCACCAGCATCTGCTGGTTCATCGCTTCCGCGCGCATGTCGGCGATCTGGTCGCGGATCACCTGGGCGCGGTCGCGGATCGCGTCGAGCTCCTCGGCCAGCCGCGTCACCCGCTCCGAAGCTTCGCGGATCCGCGCCCGCTCACCGCGCGACTGCCATGGCATCTCCTCGATCTCGAAGGTGGTCAGCGCGTCGCGCTGCGGAAACATGTAGCGGCGCAGCACCGTCGCCATGCGCCGCGTATCGGCCAGCTCTCCGCGTTCGGCGGCGTGCCCGCCCTCCAGCACATGCTCCTCCAGGTCGTCGATCCGCTCGTTGAGCGCCATCACCACCGGCTCGGCCCGGTCCGCCAGCCTCAGCGCGATCCGCGCCAGGAGCTCGCCGGGATCGCGCGGCACATGCCCGGCCTCGATCTCGGTGATCACGTCGCGCACGGCATAGAGCGGGCGGCGTTGCAGCGTCACCACTAGCCGCTCGGACAGGAATATCCGCAGCGACACCATGTCTTCCGGCTCGGACCCGGGCGACAGGTTGACGCCGCGCAGGTTCATCAGCACCGTATTCTCATGCACCGTGCAGCGCGGCCGGGTCTCCTCGGCGGTCAGCGCTGAAATCGAAAGCGGATCGAGGCCCGAGCCGGCGAACCAGTCGCCGACCACACCATCGCGCCCCGACAGGTGCACCCAGTGAAACCCGCTTTCCGGCAGATCCGCCATGCCGCGCGGCGTGGTGATCGCCTCGGCCCCGCCGTTTCCGTCGATCCGGAATGCCCTGATCTCGCCCATCTGCCCGCTCCCTTTCGCCAAACCCGCGGCAAAAACCGCCCTTGCCGCTTTTCCTTCGCCGCCTCATTGGGTAGAGGAACCTGAAACGTCACGCGGATCAAGCAGGACCAGTCAATATGGCGATGGACAAGACATTCAACGCGGCCGAGGCCGAAGCCCGCATCTATGCCGCCTGGGAGCGCGCCGGCGCCTTCCGCGCGGGGGCGAACAAATCGCGCGACGAGACTTTCACCATCATGATCCCGCCGCCCAACGTCACCGGCGCGCTGCATGTGGGACACGCCTTCAACAACACCTTGCAGGACATCCTGATCCGCTGGCACCGCATGCGCGGCTTCGACACCTTGTGGCAGCCGGGCCAGGACCACGCCGGCATCGCCACGCAGTTGCAGGTCGAAAAACAGCTGAAGGAGACGCAACAGCCCGGACGGCGCGAATTGGGGCGCGAGAAGTTCCTCGAAAAGGTCTGGGAGTGGAAGGGCCAATACGGCGGCACCATCATCGACCAGCTCAAGCGTTTGGGTTGTTCGTGTGACTGGGAGCGCAACGCCTTCACCATGGCCGGCGCCCCCGGCGATCCGCGCACGGGCCACGAAAATTCTGCGAATTTTCACGACGCGGTCATCAAGGTCTTCGTCGACATGTATGACAAGGGGCTGATCTATCGCGGCAAGCGGCTGGTCAACTGGGACCCGCATTTCGAAACCGCGATTTCCGATCTCGAGGTCGAGAATATCGAGACACCCGGCTACATGTGGCATTTCAAATACCCGCTGGCGGGCGGCGAGACCTATGAGTATTTGGAGAAAGATGAAAAGGGAGAGGTGATCTTTCGCGAGATCCGCGATTACATCTCGATCGCCACCACCCGCCCCGAAACCATGCTCGGCGATGGCGCCGTCGCGGTGCACCCTTCGGATGAACGTTATGCGCCCATCGTCGGCAAGCTCTGCGAAATCCCGGTCGGCCCGCGCGAGCATCGCCGCCAGATCCCGATCATCACCGATGACTACCCCGATCCCGCCTTCGGTTCGGGCGCCGTAAAGATCACCGGCGCGCATGATTTCAACGACTATGCGGTGGCCAAGCGCGGCGACATCCCCTGCTACCGCCTGATGGACACACGCGGCCACATGCGCGCCGATGGGGCGCCCTACGGCGAGGAGGCCGCCAAGGCGCAGGACTATGCCCGCGGCGCGCCCTTCACGGAAAACGAGATCGACGCGATCAACCTCGTGCCCGACGACCTGCGCGGCCTCGACCGGTTCGAGGCGCGCGAGAAAGTGGTTGAGCAGATCACCTCCGAAGGCCTCGCGGTGATGATGCCCAACCCGGCATGGGACGATGCCGATGACGAGGGTAGGGTGGGGTTACACCCCACCATCCCTTATGTCGAAGCCAAACCGATCATGCAGCCCTTCGGCGACCGCTCCGGCGTGGTGATCGAGCCGATGCTCACCGACCAGTGGTTCGTCGACGCCGAGAAAGTCGTCGGCCCGGCGCTCGACGCGGTGCGCGATGGCCGCACCAGGATCCTCCCCGACTCCGGCGAGAAGATCTATTACCACTGGCTCGAGAATATCGAGCCCTGGTGCATCTCGCGCCAGCTCTGGTGGGGCCACCAGATCCCGGTCTGGTACGGGCTCGACCTCGCCGGCAACGGCTTTGTCGACGATGAAAACGACGGCGCCCTCGATCTCGTCGAAATGGGCCGCTTCCTGCAACAGCAACATCTGCTTGTCGGCGACGAGCGTCACCACGCCGGCGCCGATCTCGACCATGTCATCTCCCGCTTCAAGGACGATCTGGCGGGCCTGCCGACCCCGCTCAATCACGCCCGCATCACCGAGGTCGAAGACCGCGCCGCCGCGATCCATGCGCTCGCCGCCTCCCTCGCCGATTACGAGGCCAGCCAGGATCCGACCCACCTGATCTATCCGATCTGGCGCGAGGCCGATGTGCTCGACACCTGGTTCTCCTCTGGCCTCTGGCCGATCGGCACGCTGGGCTGGCCGGACGAGACCGAGGAGATGCGGAAATACTTCCCCACCGATGTGCTCATCACCGGCCAGGATATCCTGTTCTTCTGGGTCGCCCGGATGAGGATGATGCAGCTCGCCGTGGTCGGCGAGGTCCCCTTCCATACCGTCTACCTGCATCAGCTGGTGCGCGACGAGAAGGGCCAGAAAATGTCGAAGACCAAGGGCAACGTGGTCGATCCGCTCGAGATCGTCGGGGAATACGGCGCCGATGCCCTGCGCTTCACCATGGCCCAGATGGCGGCCATCGGCGGCGTCCTGAAGCTCTCGACCGACCGGATCAAGGGCTATCGCAACTTCGGCACCAAGCTGTGGAACGCGTTTTCCTTCGCCGAGCATTACGGCATCAGATCCACCGGCGATCAGGCCCCGCCGGCGCCCGGGCTCACCCTCAACAAATGGATCATCGGCGAGGTCGCCAAGACCCGCGCCGAAGTCGATGCCGCCTTGGACTCCTACCGCTTCAACGACGCCGCCAACGCGCTCTATGGCTTCACCTGGGGCAAGCTCTGCGACTGGTATCTCGAATTTTCCAAACCGATCCTTCAGGGCGAGGACGCCGCCGCCAAGGCCGAGACCGAAGCCACCCTCGCCTGGGTGCTCGACCAGGC
>CBDUGF010000021.1:0-41628 GCA_965366835.1 uncultured Rhodobacterales bacterium | reverse complement strand
CCCACCCGCCGCTCTGGCGGGGGCTTGGCGCAAACCCGGCGCAGGAAGCGCGGCGTTGTGGGGGCGGAAAGGCCGGGGAAATGAGTATTTTTGCCAAGAAAAAGGCAGGGGCGGCGCGGCACCGGGAGGGCGCGGGGCGGGATGGAGCGGGTGCGAAACCTGCGACGCGAAGTTTGAAAGCCTGCTTGAAAGCCCTGAGGCGGGGCACTAAAGCGGGCGTATGACACATGCATTGCCCAGCCCCGCTTCGCCCCTGAAAATCGGCACCAGAGGTTCGCCGCTGGCCCTGGCCCAGGCGCATGAGACGCGCCGGCGGCTGGGCGCGGCGTTTGATCTGCCGACGGATGCGTTCGAGATCGTGGTGATCAAGACCAGCGGCGACGATGCCGCGCTGATCGCCAGGGACAAGCCCTTGAAGGAGATCGGCGGCAAGGGGCTGTTTACCAAGGAGATCGAGGAACAGCTTGGCGCCGGGGGCATCGACATCGCGGTGCATTCGATGAAGGACATGCCGGTGGATCAGCCCGAGGGGTTGGTTCTGGACTGCTACCTGCCGCGCGAGGATGTGCGCGATGCGTTCATCTCGCCCCGGTTCGGCGGCATTGGCGAACTGCCCGAAGGCGCGGTGGTGGGCACTTCGAGCCTGCGGCGGCGCGCACAGCTGAAGCTGGTGCGGCCCGATCTCAGGCTGGTGGAGTTTCGCGGCAATGTGCAGACCCGGCTGAGGAAGTTGAACGACGGTGTCGCCAGCGCCACGTTTCTGGCGATGGCGGGGCTGAAGCGGCTGGGGCGCGAGGATGTGCCGGCGGTGCCGATCGAGACCGGGGATATGCTGCCGGCCGTGGCGCAGGGCGCGATCGGAATCGAGCGGCGCGGCGACGATGCGCGCGTCGCGGCTTTGCTGGAGGCGATCCATGACCGCGAGACCGGAGAGCGGCTGGCGGCGGAGCGGGCGTTTCTGGCGGCACTTGATGGTTCCTGCGAGACGCCGATTGCCGGGCTGGCCGAGCTGGTGGGTGGCGGTTTGCGGCTGCGCGGCGAGATCCTGCGCCCGGATGGCAGCGAGCGGCTGAGCGATGAGGCGACGGGCGCGATCGAGGATGGCGCCGAGATCGGCCGGGAGATGGCAGCGCGGCTGCTGAAGCGGGGCGGGCCGGGGTTTTTCGACTGGCGGACGGTCTGATCCGGGTTGGTCTTGTTGCAGCGGCGGCTGGGGCCGGTGCGGTGTGACGCGCGCGAAAACGAGAACAGTTCACAGGAATTCGCCGCATTGTTGCGCAATCGGAAACAATACGCCGGGTTGCGCCGGGTGATTGCACGGGGCAAAACCGGAGCATGATTACCCGCACCCATATCAAGGGCGATGCGCCCTCGACCGCGGTCTATTCGGATTGCGAGGCCTATCGCTATGCCCTGACGCGGGTGTGGGATGCGGGCGGGCGCAGGGCGCTTTTCATCATGCTGAACCCCTCGACCGCGACCGAGGTGCAGAACGATCCGACTGTGGAACGCTGCGAGCGGCGGGCGCGGGCGCTGGGCTTTGGCGGCTTTCGCGTGACCAACATTTTTGCCTGGCGCGATACCGACCCGAAGAAGATGCGCGCCGCTGCCGATCCGGTGGGGCCGGGCAACGACGCGGCAATCGAGGAGAGCTGCCCATGGGCGGATCAGATCATCGCCGGCTGGGGCACGCACGGCGCGCATCTCGAGCGCGGGGCAGATGTGGAACGCCTGTTGCGCCGCGCCGGGCGGCCGGTGTTTCATCTCGGGCTGACCAAGGCTGGCCATCCCAGACATCCGCTTTATATTGCCTATAGCCAGCAACCGGAGCGGTGGTTTTGAGCGTGGATGACAGCAAGGACGGCGATCTCGGCGCGATGCGCGAGGCGAACCGGCTCGATCAGATCGAGGCGATAAACCGGCTTACTGCCGAGGTTGCGCGGCTGAATTCGCATCGCTTCGTGAAAATCTACAACTCGCGCTGGCGGATGATCGGCTTCTCGCTGTCGCGCGGCCTGGCCTTTGGTCTGGGCTCGGTGCTGGGCGGTGGTATCCTGGTTTCGCTGCTGGGTTGGTGGCTGTCGCAGTTCGAGTTCCTGCCCTATTTCGGGGAATGGGCGGCGCAGCTGGTGAAGGAAATCCAGGGCGCCGAGTAAGGCCGAACCCAGACGCCGTGAATCGGCAGGCAGGCGGGCGCCGGAAGGATTGCGTTAACCATTACAAGACATTGGGTTTGACGCAACAGGCTGCGACGGCCAGACTGACTCTGGTGTTTCGTTGGAGCGAAAACGATGCTGTTTCTTGCGGGTTTGATGGGTATGGCCCTGGTCGGCGCCTCGGTTTTCATAGGCATGGACGGGGGTGTGGACGGGGCTGCCGAAGAAGAGCCGCAGGACGATGCCAATGCCACCGCTGCGTCTGACGCCGAGATCATCGATCTGGGCACTCTGGTCGCCGGGGGTGCGGAAGGCGACGCGCTGAACGGCGGCGACGGACCCGATTCGATCACCGGCGGCGCCGGCGACGATACCGTGGAGGGCGGCGCGGGCGACGACCATCTGCGCGGTGCGCTGGGCGATGACCTGCTGCGCGGCGGCGAGGACGACGATACGCTGCATGGCGAGAGCGGCGATGATACGCTCGACGGCGACGCGGGGGACGACCACCTTTATGGACATATCGGCGATGACCTGATGCGCGGCGGGGCCGGCGACGACACGCTGGAAGCCGGCGATGGCGCCGATTTTGTGAGCGGCGATAGCGGCGACGACGCGCTGCACGGTTATCTCGGCGATGACACGCTGGACGGCGGCGAAGGCCAGGACACACTGTTTGGCGGCTGGGGCAATGATGTGCTGATCGGGAGTGGCGACGGCATCGGCGCACAGGCGCAGGATTTCCTCAACGGCGGCGGCGGCGATGATGCGATCTACGCGGGCGCCGGCGATATCGTCCATTCCGGCGGTGGCGCCGATACGATCTTTGTCAGCGAGTGGGCACCGCAGAACACGGCTGAGATCAGCGATTTCAACATCGCGGAGGACACGCTGGTGGTGCTCTATGACGATAGTGCGCCGGATACCGAGTATGAATTGAGCCTGGCCACGGATGCGCTCGACGACGAGTTGACTCACGTGTTGCTGAATGGCGAGATCGTGCTCTCGGTGATGGATGGCGGGGCGCTGGCGCTGGGCGATATCCAGCTGGTGCCGCAATCTGCGGCCGGGGTGCTACTGGGTAGTGCCGCCTGAGGGCTGGCAATTGACCGGACCGGCCTGCGGGACCGACGGCTGAGACCTGATGTTTCGGACCCGTTATGTGCTGCTTGACGCCTGAGACCGGTGATGGCGCGCCAGGGACCGGGGCAGAGGTTGGAGACCAGAGGCCGGAGGGATGATGCCTGACGCGGCGGGGTGGATCCGAATTCGCTTTCCTTCTGCCGGGAATCCTTTTATACGCGCCCATCTTCCGGCTGTTTTGTCCGGATTTTCTCCCATAGGACCCTGCTGGACGACATCCCGGCTTGAGCCCTCAACCCTTTGATCCGAAGGAGACCCCGATGTCGATTACTGCTGAAGAAAAAGCAAAAGTCATGAAGGACTATGGCACCAAGGACGGCGACACCGGTTCGCCCGAAGTGCAGGTCGCCATTCTGAGCTCGCGCATCGCCACGCTGACCGAGCATTTCAAGACCCACAAGAAAGACAACCACGGCCGCCGGGGCCTGCTGAAGATGGTCGCCCAGCGCCGCAAGCTGCTGGACTACCTCAAGGCCAAGGACGAGGCCCGTTATGCCGACCTGATCAAACGCCTGGGTCTGCGCCGCTAACGCCACGCATCAGGAATTCGATCCGCGAGGATCCGCCAACGCCCGCTCGCTGAGAGCGGGCGTTTTGCGTTTTGGCCTCCGGATGGCTTGTCTGGAGGGGTCTTTGCGGGTGGCGGCGCATTATTGCGAACGCTTTAGACATCCGCATGGACCGGAACGATTTCATCGACTAGCATTCGAGTCGCGGGCAGGTGTTCCGCCGCCCCGGGGAGGGGGCGCAAGACGGCAAGACGCGCTCGGGAGGAGCCATGAAACTGGAAGCCACGCGGCAGATCGCTGCGGACCGCGCCACCGTCTGGGCGGCGCTGTTGTCGCCCGAGGTTCTGAAGGAGTGCGTGCCGGGCTGTCAGGAGCTGACCGGCAACGCCGAGGACGGGTTCGAGGCGGTGGTGGTGCAGAAGGTAGGCCCGGTGAAGGCGACGTTTCAGGGCACTGTCACGCTGTCGGACAGGATCGAGGGCGAAAGCCTGACCCTGAGCGGCGAGGGCAAGGGCGGTGCTGCGGGCTTTGCCAAGGGCAGCGCCGATGTGCGGCTGGAAGACGGCGAAGATGGCGGCACGGCGCTGATCTATGTTGTCGATGCCAAGGTTGGCGGCAAGCTGGCACAGCTCGGCAGCCGCATCATCGACAGTTTTGCGCGCAAGATGGCGGACCAGTTTTTCACCCGGTTTCAGGAGGCTGTGGAAGGGCCTTCGGAAGAACCGGCGGCCGAAGCGGCCGCCGAGGCCGAGGGCGGCCACAAGAAGGGCTGGTTCAAACGGGTATTCAAGGGCTGAGGCGAGAACGCCGGACCGAGAAGACAAAAGAGTTCAAAGGGAGGTACGCATGACGAAGATTTCAATGACGGTGAATGGCAGGCAGATGTCGGGAGAGGCCGAGGGCAGGACGCTGCTGTCGAGCTTCCTGCGCGACACGCTGGGGCTGACTGGCACCCATGTCGGCTGTGACACCGGGCAATGCGGCGCCTGCGTCGTGCATGTCGACGGCAAGGCTGTGAAAAGCTGCAACATGATGGCGATGGAGGCCGAAGGCGCCGATGTGGCCACGATCGAGGGCCAGGCGGCGGCGGATGGCACGCTCAACACCATCCAGGCGGCGTTTCAGGAGCATCACGGGCTGCAATGCGGCTTTTGCACGCCCGGCATGGTGATGTCGGCGGCGGCTTTGCTCAAGGACAACCCCAAGCCCAGCGAGGCCGAGATCCGCAGCTATCTGAGCGGCAACCTGTGCCGCTGCACCGGCTATCACAACATCGTGCGTGCGATCATGGCGGCGTCCGGCCAGGACGTGAGCGCCATCGCGGCGGAATAGCCACGTGCTGACCGCTCCCCCCAAACTGCGCACCTGCCTGTGGTTTCACGACCGGGCGGAGCAGGCGGCGCAGCTTTATGTCTCGCTCTTGCCGGACAGCCGGATCGACAAGGTGAGCGATCTGGGGGGCGGGATCGTCGTTGTCGAGCTGACGCTGGCGGGTGTGCCCTACCAGTTCTTGCAGGCGGGGCCGCATTTCACGCTGACGCCGGCGGCGTCGATCAGCGTGTGTACGCAGGACCAGGCCGAGACCGACCGGCTGTGGAACAGGCTGACCGACGGGGGCGAGGAAAGCATGTGTGGATGGCTGACCGACCGCTACGGGGTCAGCTGGCAGATCGTGCCCCGGCTGCTGCTGGAATTGCAGGACGGCCCCGACTCGGAGCGGGTGCGCGCGGCCATGTACCGGATGAAGAAGATCGAGATCGCGGCGCTGGAGGAGGCAGCCGCGGTCGCAACGGAATGATCGGGCGGTTTCGCTCGGGACAAATGGAGGAATTTACATGCCCAAAGATCAAGGCATTGGCGCCAGCACCAAGCGGCGCGAGGATGTCCGGTTTCTGACCGGCTCTGGCAATTACACCGACGACATCAACATTCATGGGCAAGCCTATGTGCATTTCCTGCGCTCGGATGTGGCGCATGGGCGGCTCAAGTCTGTCGATACCAGTGCGGCGGAAGGCATGCCGGGGGTCGTGAAGATCTTCACCGGCAAGGATTTCGAGGGTGTCGGCGGGCTGCCCTGCGGCTGGCTGATAACCGACCGGAATGGCGAGCCGATGCAGGAGCCTCCGCATCCGATCCTGGCCCAGGGCAAGGTGCGCCATGTCGGCGATCCGATTGCCGCGGTGGTGGCCGACAGCCTGGAACAGGCGCGCGATGCGGCGGAGGCGATCGAGCTCGATATCGAGGAACTTCCGGCGGTGATCGACATGGGACGCGCGCTGAAGGACGGCGCCACCAAGGTGCATGACGATCTCGGCTCGAACCTCTGCTATGATTGGGTGCTTGGCGAGACCGACAACGCGGCGGTGGACAAGGCATTCAGCGATGCGGCGCATGTGACCACGCTGGAATTGCGCAACAATCGGCTGGTGGCCAACCCGATGGAGCCGCGTGTGGCGGTGGCGCAATATGAACGCGGCACCGGCGATTACACGCTTTATACCACTTCGCAGAACCCGCATGTGATCCGCCTTCTGATGTGTGCCTTCGTGCTGGGGCTGCCCGAGCACAAGGTGCGGGTGATCTCGCCCGATGTCGGCGGCGGATTCGGCACCAAGATTTTCCATTACGCAGAGGAGGCGTTTTGCACCTTTGCCGCGAAGGCGTGTAACCGGCCGGTGAAATGGACGGCGAGCCGCTCGGAGGCGTTCATGAGCGACGCGCAGGGGCGCGACCATGTGACGAAGATCGAGCTGGCGCTGGACGGGGACAACAATTTCACCGCTTTGCGCACCAACACGATGGCGAATATGGGGGCGTATCTCTCGACCTTCTCATCGTCGGTGCCGACATGGCTGCATGGCACGCTGATGGCCGGGAATTACAAGACGCCGGTGATCCAGGTGAACGTGAAGGCGGTGTTTACCAATACCGTGCCGGTGGATGCCTATCGCGGCGCCGGGCGGCCCGAGGCGACGTTCCAGCTGGAGCGGGTGATCGACAAGGCGGCGCGCGAGCTGGGCGCCGATCCGATCGCGCTGCGCCGGCAGAATTTCATCACCGAGTTCCCCTATGACACGCCGGTGGCGCTGACCTATGACACCGGCAATTATCACGGCACGATGGACAAGCTGGAAGCGGCGGCGGATATCGCCGGGTTTGCCGCACGGCGCAAGGAGAGCGAGAAGAACGGCAAGCTGCGCGGGTTGGGTGTGAATTGCTACATCGAGGCCTGCGGCATTGCGCCGTCGAACATCGTCGGGATGCTGGGCGCGCGCGCCGGGCTTTACGATGCGGCGACCGTGCGGGTGAACGCCACCGGCTCGATCAGCGTGATGGTGGGCGCGCACAGCCATGGGCAGGGGCATGAGACCGCCTTTCCGCAGGTTGTGGCCGAGATGATCGGAATCGACGAGAGCCAGGTCGAGATCGTGCATGGCGATACCGCCAAGATCCCGTTTGGCATGGGCACCTATGGCTCGCGCTCGCTGGCGGTGTGTGGCTCGGCCATGGTGAAGGCGACCGAGAAGATCATCAACAAGGCCAAGAAGATTGCAGCACATCTGATGGAGGCCAGCGAGGCCGATATCGAGCTGAAGGACGGGCAGTTCACCGTTGCGGGCACCGACAAGTCGGTCGCCTGGGGCGATGTCACGCTGACCGCCTATGTGCCGCATAACTACCCGCTGGAGGATATCGAGCCGGGGCTGGAGGAGACCGCATTCTACGATCCGGCCAACTTCACCTTCCCGGCGGGGGCCTATGCCTGCGAGGTCGAGCTCGATCCCGAGACCGGCAAGGTCTCCATCGAACGGTTCAGCGCGGCGGATGATTTCGGCAATATCATCAACCCGATGATCGTCGACGGGCAGGTGCATGGCGGGATCGGCCAGGGCATCGGGCAGGCGCTCCTGGAGAACTGTGTCTATGACGACGAGGGCCAGCTTCTGAGCGCGTCCTACATGGATTATGCCATGCCGCGGGCCGATGATGTGCCGTTCTACAAGGTCGATCATTCGAGCCAGACACCCTGCACGCACAATCCGCTGGGGGTGAAGGGCTGTGGCGAGGCGGGGGCGATCGGATCGCCGCCATCTGTGGTCAACGCGGTGATCGACGCGCTGCAATCGGGCGGTCACAAGGTGGATCACGTGGATATGCCGGTGTCGCCCGCGCGGGTCTGGGCGGCGATGCAGGGATGAGACGAGAGGGCGGGACCGGGGGCCAGCCCCCGGACCCCCCGGGATATTTCTGGCAAGATGAAGGGGCGGGCGCGGGATGCGCTGGCGGCTCCGGGAGGAAAAGAAAATGTATGCATTTGGATTTGAACGGCCCGGGAGCGTTGCGGACGCTGTGGCGGCGCTGAAGGACGAGGACGCGGTGGCGCTGGGCGGGGGGCAGACCCTGATCCCGACGCTGAAACAGCGGCTGGCGAGTCCGTCGAAGCTGGTCTCTCTGGGCGGGATTTCCGAACTGAAGGGGATTTCGCGGGACGGCAATGTGCTGGTTGTGGGCGGCGGCACCTGCCACGCGGATGTGGCCGCCGATGGCACCATCCCGGCGCTGTCGGCGCTGGCGAACAATATCGGCGACCCGGCGGTGCGCAATCGCGGCACCATCGGCGGATCGCTGGCCAATAACGATCCGGCGGCCTGCTATCCGGCGGCGGCGCTGGCGATGAACGCGAGCATCGTGACCGACAGGCGCGAGATCGCGGCGGATGATTTCTTCACCGGGATGTTCGAGACCGCGCTGGACGAGGGCGAGATCATCACCGCGGTGAGATTTCCCAAGCCTGAGGCGGCGAGCTATCAGAAGTTCGACCAGCCGGCGTCGCGCTTCGCATTGGTCGGGGTGTGCGTGGCCAGGACCGGCGACGGTGTGCGCGTGGCGGTGACCGGGGCCGGGAATGACGGCGTGTTTCGCTGGGGCGAGGCGGAAGCGGCGCTCGATGCGAACTTCTCGGCCGGGGCGCTGGACGGGATGGCGCCGGGCGCGGATGGCATGATGAGCGATCTGCACGGCAGCGCCGAATACCGCGCGCATCTGGTCGGGGTGATGGCGCGGCGGGCGGTGGCGGCCTGCTGATCTGAATCATTGCGACATTGCGAGAGGCCCCTGACATGGTAGTGTCGGGGGCCATTTTTTCGGAGCCAGAACCGGGGGGGGCGCGCAGGATGGAATTGCCGGAAAGAATGTCGGGCGTTGTGCTGACCGGGCATGGCGGGCCTGCAATGCTGGACTGGCGCGAGGATTTGGCGGTGCCGCGGCCGGGGCGGGGCGATGTGATCATCGAGGTTGGTGCGGCGGCGGTGAACAACACCGATATCAACACGCGCATCGGCTGGTATTCCAAGGGCGATGGCGACGCCGGGGATGCGGCATGGAACGGCGCGGCGCTGAAATTCCCGAGGATTCAGGGCGCCGATTTGTGCGGGCGGATCGTGGCCGTGGGCGAGGGGGTGGACCCCCGGCGCATCGGCGAGCGGGTGTTGATCGAGCCGTGCCTGCGCGAGGCGAATGGCGCGGGTCTGGCAACGCCATGGTATCTCGGATCGGAATGCGATGGCGGATTTGCCGGATTCTGCCGGGTGGCGGCGCGCCATGCGCACCGGATCGAGAGCGATTTGAGCGATGTCGAGCTGGCTTCGTTTCCCTGCTCCTATTCGACGGCGGAAAACATGCTGACGCGGACCGCGGTCGGCGCGGGCGAGCGCGTGCTGGTGACGGGGGCGTCGGGGGGTGTCGGCTCGGCGGCGGTGCAGCTGGCGCGGGCGCGCGGGGCGGAGGTGATTGCGCTGACCAGTGCGGCGAAGGCCGAGGCGCTGCGGGCGCTGGGTGCGGCGCAGGCGATTGACCGGGGCGAGGATTTGCTGGCCGTGCTGGGGCAGAACAGCGTGGATGTGGTGATCGACCTGGTGGGGGGCGCGGGATGGCCCGCATTGCCGGAGGTGCTGCGCCCGGGCGGCCGCTATGGCGTTGCCGGGGCGATTGCGGGGCCGATTGTCGAATTGGACCTGCGCACGCTTTACCTCAAGGATCTGAGCTTTTTCGGCTGCACGGTGTTGCAGCCCGAGGTGTTCGGCAATCTGATCGGACGGATCGAGCGGGGAGAGATCAGGCCGCTGGTGGCCGAGACCTATCCGCTCAGCGAGATCGGAGCGGCGCAGGCGGCCTTTGCCGAGAAGGGGCATATCGGCAAGATCGTTCTGGAACTGGGCTGACCGGGGATGTGGGGCCGCGCGCCCACCCGCCCACCCCGCGCCGCCCCCACATCCTGCCTTGAACATTGCGCGGGGTGGAGAGGGCGGGAGCGGGCTCAGGTCTTGAACACGCGGTAGATGGCGGGAATCACCAGCACCGTGAGCAGCGTGGAGCTCAGGAGACCGAAGAGCAGCGAGATGGCGAGACCCTGGAAGATCGGGTCGGCCAGGATCACCACGGCGCCGATCATGGCGGCAATGGCTGTGAGCAGGATCGGCTTGAATCGGATCGAGCCGGCGGCGATCAGGGTGTCGATCAGGGGCACATCGGGGCGGCCTTCGTGGCGGATGAAATCGA
Source organism: uncultured Rhodobacterales bacterium (assembly GCA_965366835.1). GTDB lineage: Bacteria > Pseudomonadota > Alphaproteobacteria > Rhodobacterales > Rhodobacteraceae > JAKGBX01. Next base: position 31,262 of record CBDUGF010000021.1, on the reverse strand, counting down.
CCAGCAGGATCGAGTTGCGCACGATGATGCCGGCGAGGGCGATGAAGCCGATCATCGAGGTGGCCGAGAACGGCGCGCCGAACCACCAATGACCGGCCATGATGCCGAGGAATGTGAGCGGGATCGGGGTGAGGATCACCAGCGGCAGGCGGAAGCTGCCGAATTGCGCGACGACGAGGATGTAGATGCCCAGCAGCGCCACGGCGAAGGCGGCGCCCATGTCGCGGAAGGTGATCCACGTGACCTCCCATTCACCGTCCCACAGCAGCGTCACGGCAGTGTCGTCCTCGGGCTGGCCGTTGAGCCGGATGGTGGGTTTGGTGCCGTCGGGCCAGTCCATCTTGTCCAGTTCCTCGGCGACGGCGAGCATACCGTAGAGCGGGGCTTCGAATTCGCCCGCAAGCTCGGCCATGACCATTTCGGCGTAGCGGCCATTGTGGCGGAAGATCGGGTGCGAGGCACGTTCCTCGCGGAATTCGATCACGTCGCCCAGCTCGACCACGCCGCGCGCGCCGGGCAGGACGTTGGCCGGAATCGGGGTGGAGAGGAAGCGCTCGTCGACGACGCGATCGGATTTGTCGCGCGCCACCTCGATCGGGATCGGGCGGCGGCCGTCTTCGCGATGGGAATAGCCGACGGTGATGCCGCCATTGAGGATGGCGAGCGTGTCGAACACGTCGGATTCCTGCACCGCATGAAACTCGAGCTGGTCGGTGGAGATGGTGGCGCGCAGGCGGCGCGGCTGCACCCCGAAGCTGTCATCGGTATCGACGATATAGGGCACCGCCTCGAAGGCCTGACGGATCCTGGCGGCGACCTCGCGGCGGGTTTCGCCATCAGGGCCATAGACCTCGGCCAGCAGCGTGGCGATGACCGGCGGGCCGGGAGGCGGCTCGACCGTCTTGAGCGAGGTGCCGGGGGGCAGATCGAGCGCGAGGATGCGGGTGCGGATATCCAGCGCGATCTCGTGGGAGGTGCGTTCGCGATGGTGCTTGGCGGCGAGATTGATCTGAACGTCGCCCATCTGGGGCTGATTGCGCAGGTAGTAGTGCCGCACCAGGCCGTTGAAATTGAACGGGGCGGCGGCGGCGGCGTGAGTCTGCGTCGAGATCACTTCGGGAAGTTCAAGCACCGTGGCGGCGACGGCCTGGGCCACGGCGTCGGTATCTTCGACGCTGGAACCCTCGGGCAGGTCGATCACCACCGAGAGCTCGGACTTGTTGTCGAATGGCAGCAGCTTGACCGTCACGTCCTTGGTATAGAGCAGGCCGAGCGAGCCGAAGGAGGCGACGACGGTGATCAGCAGGAACAGCAGCGCGCCGGATTTCGTGGCCAGCACGGGGCGGGCGACGGCGGCGTAGATGCGCCCCAGGATGCCGCCATGATGGCCGCCATATTCATCGTCATGGGCATGGGCGGACATGTCGGCGGAGCCGGCGAATTTGAGCATCAGCCAGGGCGTGATCATCACCGCGACGAAGAAGGAGAAGATCATCGCCGCCGAGGCGTTGGCCGGGATCGGCGACATGTAGGGGCCCATCAGGCCGGAGACGAACAGCATCGGCAGCAGGGCAGCGACCACCGTGAGCGTGGCGACGATGGTGGGGTTGCCGACTTCGGCGACGGCGCGGATCGCCTTGGTGACGCGATCGGCCTTGTCGGGCATGGCCCAGTGGCGGGCGATGTTTTCGATCACCACGATGGCGTCATCGACCAGGATGCCGATGGAGAAGATCAGCGCGAAGAGCGAGACCCGGTTCAAGGTATAGCCCATGACCCAGGCGGCGAAGAGCGTGAGCAGGATCGTCACCGGGATCACCACGGCGACGACGATGCTTTCGCGCCAGCCGATGGCGATCAGCACCAGCGCGACGATCGAGACGGTGGCGAGGCCGAGATGGAACAGGAGTTCGTTGGCCTTTTCATCGGCGGTTTCGCCGTAATTGCGGGTGATCTCGAGCACCATCGTGTCGGGGATGAATTTGGGCGAGAGCGCCTCGACCCGGGCAAGAATCTGCTCGGAGACGACCACTGCATTGGCCCCGGCGCGCTTGGCGATGGCGAGGGTGACTGCCGGGGTGCGATGGATATTGCCGGCGCCGTCGCGAATCACGTTGGACACCAGCTTGTCGGAGGTATCGGGCAGGTAGGAGATATCGGCCACATCGCGGACATAGACCGGGCGATTGTCGCGGCTGGTAAGCAGCAGGTTGCCGATCTGGGCGGGGGCGCGCAGGGTTTCGCCCGCGACCAGCGCGATCTGTTCGCCCTGGTCGCGGATGAAGCCGGTGGAAAACGCCTTGTTGGCCATCTGCACCTTGCCCGCCAGCTGCTGAAGCGTGACGCCATAGAGCGCCAGGCGTTCGGGATCGGGTGCGATGCGGATCGCCTCGGGGCTGTCGCCGACAAGGTAGGTGAGCCCGACATTGTCGATCTTGGCCACCTCGACCTGCAATTCGCGCATGATGCGGGTGATATCGTTGGCTGTGACCGCGGATTCGCCGGGCTTGCCCGAGAGGGTGAGCGCGACGATAGCGACGTCATCAATGCCGCGCCCGACGATCAGGGGTTCTTCGATGCCGACCGGGATCCGGTCCATGTTGGCGCGCACCTTGTCGTGCACGCGCAGGATTGCGGTATCCGACGGGGTGCCCACGAGGAAGCGGGCGGTGACCATGGCATAGTCGTCCATCGAGTTTGAGTAGATATGTTCAACCTCGTTGATGCCCTGGACGATGGTTTCCATCGGTTCCGTCACCAGCTTGACCGCATCCTCGGCGCGCAGGCCGGGAGCCTGGATATGGATATCGACCATCGGCACCGAGATCTGCGGCTCTTCCTCGCGCGGCAGCGAGGCCAGCGCGACGAGACCCACCGCGAAGGCGGCGAGGATCATCAACGGTGTGAGCGGCGACTGGATGAAGGCGCGGGTGAGCGCGCCGGCGATGCCCAGCTTGGGCGGTTTGGGCGCGGGCGCGCTGGAATTGTCAGTCATGGCCTGCGTCCTTGGCAGGGGTGTAGGCGGGTTCGGAGGCGGGCACGAGAACCTCGCCCTCGCGCAGGCCCGAGAGCACCTCGACCATGGCGCGGCCCTCGATCACGTGATGCTCGCCGGGGACGATGGCGCGCAGGGCGGCATGTTCGCCCTGTTTGACGCTGACGAAATCGAGGCCCATGCGCGTCACCACCAGCTCGGCGGGGACCAGCAGCGCGCTGGTTTCGCCGACCGGCAGGCGCACCAGCACGCGTGCATTGACGAAGCTGGCGGCATCTTCGCCCATGTCGACATCGGCGATGACGCGGCCGTTTTCGATCAGGGGATAGACCTTGGCGAGCTTGCCGGTGCGGGTCTCGCCATCTTCGCCGATCTGGATCTCGTCGCCTTCGCTGAGGAAGGCGGCATGGCGTTCGGGCACGGCGAGGCGCAAAAAGAAGCCGCCGCCGCCGATCATCGCCACCGCTTCGCCGGGCATGACCACCGAGCCGGGCGTGACCGGCACCGACAGTACCCGGCCCGAGATCGGCGCCAGAACGGCGCCTTCGGCGGCGCGCTGTTCGATCACCTGTTTCTCGGCGCCGGTGGCCTCGATCTGGTTTTTCAGGACGTCGACCTGGGTGCGCAGGGCATCGAGCCGCTGCTTGGTGGTGACGCCGCGCGCGAGCAGGTCTTCGCCGCGGGAAAGCTCGGTCTCGGCATTGTCGAGCTGGGATTGCAGCGCGCCGATCTGGGCCTCGACCGCACCGAGCTGAAGCGCGAGCTTGGCGTCATAGACCGTTGCGATCTGCTGGCCCTCACTCACGTCGGAGCCCTCGGAGACGCCGATCTTGGTCAATGTGCCGCCGAGCTGGGCCCGGGCGGGCACGGTGTTGCGGGCCTCGATCTTGCCGAAAACCGCCTTCCACTGCCTGATTTTGGCCATGGTGGCGGTGTCTTCGGCTGAAACGGCGCCTGCAAGCGGCAGGATGAGGCCGATCAGGGCGGAAATGAGCACGTTGCGCATGGAGATGTCCTCCGGGATTCTCTGGTCTCGCATTACATATGCAATTATTGCGATGTGAGCAAGACCTGCTTTGCAATACTTGACCGTCCAGACGCGTTGCGCCACCGTCTCCAGACCCGCAATAGCAGCAGATTATACTATTACCGTGTTAATGATTTGACGGTTTCAATTGTATCTATATGAGTGGGCGGACGACCGGGGAGAGAATACGGCGATGAATGCAACGGTGAACCAGAGAGATGCGGGGCGCGCGCGCTGATGCGGTTTCACGGCTATTTCCGCAGTTCTTCGGCCTATCGCTGCCGGATCGCGTTCAATCTCAAGCGGCTCGACTATGAGTTTGTGCCGGTGCATCTGAAATCCGGGACACAGCGCGGCGCGGATTACAAGGCGCTCAATCCGCAGATGCTGGTGCCGTTGCTGGAAACCGAGGATGGCGCACGGCTGATCCAGTCGCTGGCGATCATGGAATGGCTGGACGAGACCCATCCCGAGGTGCCGATTCTGTCGCGCGATCCGCTGACTCGGGCGCGGGAACGCGGCTTTGCCCAGGTGATCGCCTGCGAGATCCACCCGCTGCAAAACCTGCGGGTGCTTAAATACCTGGCCGCCGAACTGGGCGTCGGCGAGCAAGCCAAGAGCGCCTGGCTCAACCGCTGGCTCGGCGACGGACTGGAGACCTGCGAGGCGCTTCTGGCGGCGCGCGACCGGGCGACGCCATTCTGTTACGGTGAACAGCCGGGGCTGGCGGATATCTGTCTGGTGCCGCAGGTTTTTTCGGCACAGCGGTTTGACGTGGATATCAGCCATCTGCCGCTGGTGAACGAGATTTACACCCGTGCGGCGGCCCTGCCGGCCTTCGCACAGGCACATCCGGCGAAACAGCCGGATTATGAGGCTTGAGGCGCAAAGCCCATGGGCCATGAAATCGGAAAGAAACGGGAGGAACTGACATGACATTTGCAAGGGGTTTTCTGCGCGGCGCGGCCGCAGCGGCGATCATCGCGGCCAGCGGCATGACGGCGATGGCGCAGGAGGTGACGCTGAAGCTGCACCAGTTCCTGCCGCCGCAGGCCAATGTGCCCAAGCTGGTGCTCGACGTCTGGGCCGACAAGGTCGAGGCCGACAGCGGCGGACGCATCAAGATCGACCGGTTCGGCGCCATGGCGCTGGGCGGCAAGCCGCCCGAGCTGATCGACCAGGCGATCGACGGGGCCGTCGATATCGTCTGGGCGGTGAACGGCTTCACCCCGGGCCGGTTCCCGCGCACCGAAGTGTTCGAGCTGCCCTTCATGGTCAGCGATGCGCGCGCTGCCTCGTCGGCCTATTGGCAGATGTTCGAACGTCACATGAAGGACACCGATTTCAAGGATCTGAAGATCCTCGGGGCCTGGGTTCACGGGCCGGGCATGCTGCACACAAACGCGCCGGTGACCAAGCCCGGCGACCTCAATGGCATGAAGATCCGCGGCGGCTCGCGGATGGTGAACCAGCTTCTGGAAATCCTCGGCGCGACACCGATCGGGATGCCAGTGACGGCGATTCCGGAAGGGCTGTCCAAGGGTGTGCTCGACGGCACCACCATTCCATGGGAAGTGACAGGCGCGTTGAAAGTGCCCGAGCTGGTGCATAACCACACCGAGTTCGAGGGCCCGGCGATTTACGATCTGACCTTCGTGTTGGCGATGAACAAGGCGAAATACGAGAGCCTGCCTGACGATCTGAAAAAGGTGATCGACGACAATTCGGGGCTGGAATTCTCGATTTTCGCGGGTGGAGTGATGCAGGACATGGATGCGCCGGGCCGCCAGGCCGCTGTTGACCTCGGCAACAACATCATCGTCATCTCCGAGGCAGAGGCTGCCGAATGGCAGACGCTGGCCAAGCCGATCTATGAAACCTGGATCGCGGATGTGGCGGGCAAGGGCATCGACGGGCAGGCGATGATCGACGAGGCCAAGGCTCTGATGCAGGCTTACGAGGCCAAGTGAGCCGACACGTGCCAACCGACGGCTCGCCGACTTGGCGCGGTGTCGGTGGCGCCGCGCGACTGGCGACAGCGAAAAACAGGCGATAGGCGGCAAAACCGCCTCGATGCCTAACAGATAGCGGGCCGCGGGGAGTACCCTCGCGGCCGCTGCAAATAACCAACGAACGGCGCCCGGAGCGGCAGGTGCGCCAATCCGGGAGGGACGGACATGCAACTCCATCGAACGATGCTGTTTCTGGCGCGGTTCATGGCCATTCTGGGCGGGATCGTGCTGTCGGCGCTGGTGATCCTGACCTGCGTGTCGGTGCTGGGCCGGGGCTTCAATACCTTCCTGCATTCCGACCTGATCCAGGGCAATTTTCCGGGGCTGGCCGAGGCGCTTCTGGCCACCGGCATCGGCCCGGTGCAGGGCGATTACGAGCTGGTCGAGGCGGGCATCGCCTTCGCCATTTTCGCCTTCCTGCCGCTGTGTCAGATCACCGCCGGGCATGCCTCGGTCGACATATTCACTTCGAAATTCCCCAAGCGGGTCAACCGGTTCATCCAGATGATCGTCGAGCTGATCTTCGCCGGGGTTCTGATCGTGATCGCCTGGCGGCTCTATGAGGGCATGTTGTCGAAGATGAGCTACAACGAGACCACGTTCCTGTTGCAGTTCCCGATCTGGTGGGCCTATGCGGTCAGCCTCGTCGCGTCGGTTCTGGCGGCGATCGTCGGGGTCTATATGGCCTTCGTGCGGATCATCGAGTTTTTCACCATGCGCACCATCGTGGCCGCGGCGGAGGTAGACCATTGAGCAATATCGAAATCGGGCTGACCTCGTTTCCCGTCCTCTTGCTGCTGATCTTCCTGCGTGTTCCGATCGGCCTCGCGATGTTCCTGGTGGGCATGTTCGGGCTTTACCTGGTCACAGGTGGGTGGAACATGGCGCTGTCGCGGCTGAAATCCGAGACTTACACGACCTTTTCGAGCTATTCGCTGAGCATCGTGCCGATGTTCCTGCTGATGGGGCATTTTGCGACGCTGGGCGGGATGAGCACGGCGCTGTTCAAGGCTGCCGAGAGCTGGCTCGGGCATCGGCGCGGTGGCGTCGCCATGGCGGCTGTCGGCGCCTGTGCCGGCTTTGGTTCAATCTGTGGCAGTTCGCTGGCGACGGCGGCGACGATGAGCCAGGTGGCCCTGCCCGAGCTGCGCCGCTATGGCTATTCGGGCGGGTTCAGCACGGCGACACTGGCGGCGGGAGGCACGCTGGGCATTCTGATCCCGCCGAGCGTGATCCTGGTGATCTATGCGATCCTGACCGAGCAGAACATCGCCAAGCTGTTCCTTGCGGCGTTCATTCCCGGCATTCTGGCTGCACTTGGCTATATCATCACCATCTCGATCTATGTGCGGATACATCCCGATGCCGCCGGCACGCGCGAGCCGATCCCCTACGGCGAGCGGTTCCGGGCGCTTGTCGATGTGTGGCCCGTTCTGCTGGTGTTCTTTCTGGTGGTGGGCGGCATCTATCTCGGCTGGTTCACGCCGACCGAGGGCGCCGCCGTGGGCGCGTTCGGCACCGGGCTGATCGCATTCCTCAATGGCGGGTTGCGCCCCGCCACGCTGATCGAGAGCTTTCTCGCAACCGGGCGGTCGACCGCGATGATCTTCTTCATCGTGCTGGGTGCGGCGTTCTACAACGGCTTTCTGGCGCTGACCCAGGTGCCCCAGGAACTGGCTGAATTCGTCACCGGGCTGGGCTATTCGCCGTGGATGATCCTGACCATCATCCTGGTGCTCTATCTGGTGTTCGGCTGTGTCATGGACAGCCTGAGCATGATCCTGCTGACCATTCCGATCTTCTTTCCGATCATCAGCGAGCTTGATTTCGGAATGACGCTGGAAGAGACCGCGATCTGGTTCGGGATCATCGTTCTGATCGTTGTCGAGGTTGGGCTGATCACGCCGCCGGTGGGGATGAACCTGTTCGTCATCAACTCGATGGACCGCACCACGCCGATGGTCGAGACCTATCGCGCGGTGATGTATTTCGTGGCCTCCGATATCGTGCGGGTGGTCATCCTCATCGCATTCCCCTCGATCACGCTGTTCTTGCTGCGGATCCTGCATTGAGGACGGTGCGTGCGAGCATGCACCCTACGCATGTATTCAACAGAAAAGGGCTGCGGCATTGCGGCATCTTGCTCATACATTCCAATTATGAGATATAAAAGCCGGATCGGATGCCATGGAATCGAAAGGGCGGGTCATGAGCGATGCAGCGGTAGCAATGCCTGAGCGTGGATTGAAGCATTACCCGGTGCCGCTTTTCGGCATGGTGATGGGCCTGGCCGGGCTGACGCTGGCCATGCATGCGGGCGAGGCCGCCTTTGGCATGGGGTCGCAGATCTCGACCGGGCTCTATTATTTCACCTTCGCGGTGTTCGTGCTGATTTCCGCCGGATACATCGCCAAGATCCTGCTCCATCCCGGCGCGGTGGCGGCGGAATGGCGCCATCCGGTTCGCCTGAGCTTTTTCCCGGCGATCGCGATTTCGCTCTTGCTGCTGGCGACGGCGACGCTGGAGCGCAATCTGGCGCTGGCCGGGGCGATGTGGATGGCGGGGGCGGCGCTGCAATTCGTGCTGACCATCGCCGTGGTGTCGAACTGGATCGGCACGCGCAGCTTTCAGCATGGCATGCTCAACCCGGCCTGGTTCATCCCGGCGGTGGGCAATGTGATCGTGCCGATTGCCGGCGTGCCGCTGGGCTGGGTCGAGCTGAGCTGGTATTTCATGTCGGTGGGGCTGATCTTCTGGATCGTGCTCTTGACGCTGGTGATCAACCGGCTGGTGTTTCACGATCCGATGCCGGCGCGGTTGCAGCCGACGCTGGTGATCCTGATCGCGCCGCCGGCGGTGGCATTTCTGGCCTGGATGCGGCTCAATGGCGGCGAAGTCGACGCGATGGCGCAGATCCTGATCAACGGCGCCTATTTCTTTACCGCCATCGTGCTGGTGCAGCTGCCGCGCATCCTGCGGCTCGATTTCGCGATCAGTTTCTGGGCGCTGAGCTTTCCCTTTGCCGCCGCCACCATCGCCAGCTTCCGCTTTGCAGCGGTGACCGGTTCGGAGGTGCATCGGCTGATGGGGGGTGTGCTTCTGGTGGCGTTGTGCCTGGTCATTGCGGCACTTCTGGTGCGCACGACGAAGGCGGCGTTTGACGGCCAGATCTGTATTCCGGAATAGCGCGGAAATACTTGACGCGGGCGTTCCGCCGTTTGCACACTAACAATGTGGCAAGGGAGGGTTCGCACATGGCCAAGCTGGTGATCCGCAATATCGGGATGATCCTGTCGGGCAAGATGGAAGCGCCGATTCTCGATGGCGATTGCGTGGTGGCGGTGGATGGCAGGATCGCCGCCATCGGCTATGAGAAGGACATTGATTGCGATAGTGCCGATACCGAGGTCGATGCCCATGGCGTGACCATCGCGCCGGGGCTGATCGACAGCCATGTGCACCCCGTGGTGGGCGATTACACCCCGCGCCAGCAACAGCTGCACTGGATAGATTCGACCCTGCATGGCGGGGTGACGACGCTGATCTCGGCGGGCGAAGTGCATATGCCGGGGCGGCCCAGGGATATTGTCGGCCTCAAGGCGATGGCGATCGCGGCGCAGCGCTGGTACGAGAATTTCCGCCCCTCGGGCATGAAGGTGATGGCCGGGGCGCCGGTGATCGAACATGGCATGGTCGAGGAAGACTTCAAGGAGATGGCCGACGCCGGGGTGACGCTTCTGGGCGAGGTCGGGCTGGGCACGGTGAAGGACGGCAAGACCGCGCGCCAGATGGTCGACTGGGCGCGCAAATACGGCATCCAGAGCACGATTCATACCGGTGGGCCGAGCATTCCCGGCTCGGGGCTGATCGACGCCGACATGGTGCTGGAAACCGGCACCGATGTGATCGGGCACATCAATGGCGGCCATTCGGCGCTGCCCGACGACCAGATCATGTGCCTGTGCGAAAGCTGCACGGCGGGGCTCGAGATCGTGCATAACGGCAATGAACGCGCGGCGCTGCTGACGCTCAATACCGCGCGCGAATTGAAACAGATGGAGCGGATCATCCTCGGCACCGATGGCCCGGCGGGATCGGGGGTGCAGCCGCTGGGGATCCTGCGCATGGTGGCGATGCTCTCATCGCTTGGAAATGTTCCTGCCGAGGTGGCGTTCTGCTTTGCCAACGGCAACACGGCGCGCCAGCGTGAGCTTGATCAGGGCTTGATGGAGGTTGGCCGCGCCGCCGATTTCGTGCTGATGGATCAGGCCCAGCACGCGCCGGGCAAGACCATGCTCGAATCGGTGCAACTGGGCAACCTGCCGGGCGTCGGGATGACGGTGATCGACGGCGCCGTGCGCAGCCTGCGCAGCCGCAACACGCCGCCAGCCGAGCGCCTGCCCGAGATCACCAAGGGCAGCGTTACCACCTGATACGCAGCTTTGTCGCGCGCACACCCTGGCCCTTTTTCTTGGCTAAAATACTCATTGCGCAACCGATCCACAGGCGTGCCCTTGCCAAACCGGGCGTTACGGTGGCGTTTGGCTGGGCCGAGCGCAGCGAGGCCCCCGGCGACGCCGAAGGCGGCGCAATACCTCGCGCGCAAGACCTATTCGGCCGGGACGGTCAGCGGTTTGCCGATCTCGACGATATGGGTGGTCAAAGCCACCAGCGCGGTCTTACCGGTATTGGTCAGCCCGCCATGCACCAGGCCTTGGGGGAAATGCGCGGTGTCGCCGGTGGCAAAGGGGATGGTCTTGCCGTTGCCGGCCAGCATCGGGCCGCCTTCCAGGATGACCATATGCTCATCGCCGGGATGGGTATGGCGCGGGATCATACCGCCGGGCGCGACTTCGAGCCGCGAGACCACAACCTCGTGGCTGGTCGAACCCGGCGCCGGCACGCGGCGAATCTCGGTGCGCTCGAGGCCTTCGGCAAGCAGCGGCGCGGCGCCGAGGCAGAGCAAGGCGGCCGCGAGAGCGAGGCGCGATGGGTGATAGCTGTGGACGGGTGTCATGGTGTTGATCCTTTTCGGGGCGCACGGGAGGGTGCGGCCTGGTTGCGCGCGTCTATGTAATCATGCTTGCCCAAAGCACGCCCCGGATCAACACAATCCGTGGCGCTGCCGGGCCGGTTCAGCGCACAAACCGGGCCGGGGAATAGGGCGTCACATCGAGGTTGGGCCGTTGCCCCGAGATCATCTGCGCCAGCATCCGGCCGGTTTTCGGCCCGCCGGTGAGTCCGACATGGTGATGCCCGAAGCCGACCCAGGCGCCGCTGAAGCCCGGCACCTCGCCAATGGCGGGGATCGAATCCGCCGGTGCCGGGCGGTGGCCCATCCATTCGGTTTCCTCGGCCCAGCTGAGATCCGGCAAGACCCGCGCCAGGTGGCGGCGCAGCAAATCGGTCGGTGCTTTCGACGGCGGTGCCTCGAGACCGCCGAGTTCGACCACCCCGGCGAGGCGCAGCCGCCCTTCCATCGGCGTCATCACGAATTTGCCCGCCGCCACCATCACCGGCGCGCGCGGCACCGCCGAGGGCTGCCAGAGCTCGACGTGATAGCCGCGTTCCGTTTCCAGCGGCACATCAAGGCCGAGCTTGGCGCCCAGCGCCTTCGACCACGCCCCGGTGGCCAGCACGGCGGCGTCGCAGGCAATCGTCTCGCCGCCCGCGCGCACACCGGTGAGGCGGCCATCAGTTTTTGCGAAATCTGTGACGGTGGCGCGGATCATCTTTGCGCCATTGGCCAGAGCATGGGCGGCGAGGGCCTTGACATAGGCGCCGGGATCGCTGATCCGCCCGTGATTGGCGAACCGGGCGGCAAAGCCCACCGCTTCGGAGAAGATCGGATCGTAGCGATTGAGCGCGGCGCGTTCGAGTTCGTCCCATTCAAAGCCGAGATCGCGGCGCAGGCCCCAGCCGAAAGCGTCCTTTGCGTAGCCGGCGCGATCTTCATAGAGGACGAGATAATCCGACGGCACGATCCAGCGCTCGGCACCGGTGCCCTCGGCCAGCGCCAGGTGATCGTTGAGGCTGTCGCCGACCACGCCCTTGAGCGCCGCGGCGATGCGGCGCGCATCCGCGGCATTGGCATGGGCGAGATATTTCGCCAGCCAGGGCAGCAGCCGGGGCAGATAGCCCCATTTCAGGAACAGCGGCTGATCGCGGCCGAGCAACATGCCGGGCGCCTTCAGCATCAGCCCCGGCACCGTGACCGGGATCACGGCGCAGGAGGCCAACAGACCGGCATTGCCATAGCTCGTGGCCTCGCCCGCCTGCGATTCGCGCTCGATCAGGATCACCTTGTGACCGGCGCGTTGCAGCCAGATCGCGGTGGACACGCCGACGATCCCGGCACCGATGATGGCAATGGTCTTGGGCTGTTCCGGCATGTCTGCGCTCCCGATGTTGTCCCTGCAGGGTGACGCGGTCGGTGCGGATTTTCAAACGGGTTCTGCGGGGTTGCGTCGTATTTCGAAGCGGCGCGCCCCTGCGTCCGGTCGAAGACGGCGAGACCTGGCCTCTCTTGGCAACGGCGAAGGCAGGCTGTATCGAGTTTGCCAGACAGCGCGACCAGCCCGGAAGAAACCGATCATGAACATTGCCTATTGCATGGCCAACCGGCGCGGCGGCACCGACCTTCTGTTGCAGGAGGTTGCCAGGTTCGCCGCAGCACAGGGGCTGCAAACCTGCGGCCTGGTGCAGATCAACACCGAATGCGAGCCGGATGGACCCTGCGACATGGATGTGCAGGTACTTCCAGGCGGACCGGTGATCCGCATCTCGCAATCGCTGGGACGCGGGGCAAGCGGCTGTCGGCTGGACAGTCCGGCGCTGGAGGATGCCGCCGGGCAAGTGGCGGCGGCGCTGGACCGGGGCGCCGATCTGATGATCATCAACAAGTTCGGCAAGAGCGAGGCTGAGGGCCAGGGCCTGCGCAGCGTGATCGCCGAGGCGATTTCCCGCGACGTTCCGGTGCTGGTCGGGCTGAACGCGGCCAACGAAGAGGCGTTCGAGAGTTTTTCGGGCGGTTTGGCGCAAAAGCTGGAGCCCGAGGTCGGGGCGGTTTGCGACTGGGTGCGGAAGGTGATGCGGCCGGGAGAGGCGGCCTGAGTGGCAGCCTGTGCCATGGTCTGAAGCGGCGAAGGCAAGATCGGGTTTCCGGCTATGGCTGTGGATATGGTAGAACCCGAGGTGTTGGGCGCCTGAAGGAGAACGCCATGGACCAGCTCGAGACCACTGTCGCGCATCTGGAGCGGCTGATCGCGTTTCCGACGATTTCGGCGGATAGCAACCTGGAAATGATCGTCTATCTCGCCGAGCTTCTGGGCGCTGCCGGGGCGCGGGTCGACCTGCAGCATGACGGCAGCGGCACCAAGGCCAACCTGTTCGCCACGATCGGGCCGGATGTGGAAGGCGGCATCCTGCTTTCGGGGCATAGTGACGTGGTGCCTGTGGCCGGGCAGGCCTGGACCAGCGATCCGTTCGAGATGATCGAACGCGACGGGCTGCTCTATGGGCGCGGCACTTGCGACATGAAGGGTTTCATCGCCGCCTGCCTGACCATGGCGCCGCGATTTGCCGAGCGGATCGGGGCGCGGCCGGTGCATTTCGCCTTTACCCATGACGAGGAGGTCGGCTGTATCGGCGCGCGCCATCTGGTCGGCATGATGCAGGAGCGCGGCTTGCGTCCGGGGCTCGCGATCATCGGCGAGCCGACCGAGATGCGCATCATCGAAGGCCACAAGGGCTGTCATGAATACACCACGCATTTTCACGGGCTGGCCGGGCATGGCTCGGACCCCGACAGCGGGGTGAGCGCGGTGGAATATGCGGTGCGATATGTGGCGCGGCTGCTGGAACTGAAGGAGCGGCTGCGCGCGCGGGCGCCGAAGGGCAGCCGTTTCGAGCCGCCCTGGACCACGGTGAATGTCGGCGGGCTGCATGGCGGGGTGGCGCATAACGTGATCGCGGAGACGGCGGCTGTGGAATGGGATCTGCGCCCGGTGCAGAGCGCGGATGCCGATTTCGTCAAGGCCGATCTCAAGGCATATTGCGAGGCCGAACTGCTGCCGGCGATGCGCGCGGTTTTTCCCGAGGCGCGGATCGAGACCGAGGTGATCGGCGAGATAGTCGGGCTGATCCCGGTGGAGGATAACGAGGCGCGCCGGATCGTGGCCGAGCTGACCGGGGCGAACAGCGCCGGGGTGGTGCCGTTTGGCACCGAGGCCGGGATTTTCCAGGAATTCGGCATGGATGTCGTGGTCTGCGGACCGGGCTCGATCGAGCAGGCGCATAAGGCGGATGAGTTCATCGCCCGCGATGAGCTGGGCAAGTGTCTGGATATGCTGGAGAAATTGACAGTGCGGATGGCCGGCTAGGGCCGGGAGCGCGGCTGGCCAGGCTCTCTTTCGGCCTCGGCGATCAGCGAGGCGATCCAGCGGGCCGCGAGCCATGTGGCCGGAAGCGACAGCGGCAGGGTAAGCAGCAGCGCCAAATTGGGCGAGATCACCGCAAAGCCCAACGGCACCAGCAGCAGCGAGACGAAATAGACATTGATCGCCACCCCGCCGAAGGCGAAGGGGAACAGGATCGCGCAGAGCTTGAGGCCGGGGCGGGGCTTGGGCGAAGCGCTCATACGGCATGTCTTTCGATGGCGTGGCGCCAGAGGCTGTCGGCGATCAGGGCGGGCAGGGCAGGGGCTTCGGCCAGCACCGGCAGGACCGGGCCGGAAAACCGCGCCTGTTCCAGCGCTTCGGGCAGGTCGGTGAGCACATGGCCGGCCTTCATGGCGAAGAACGGCAGGCAGATCGCCTGACCCAGATCGTCTGCGGCTGCGGCGAGAAAGGGGGCCTGTTCGACGAAGCCTGTGGCGGCGCTGCGAAAGCCCAGCACATGGCCAAGCACCTGCGCCGTGACGCGCGCGCTTTCGGCGCTGTCGGGGCGGGTGCGGCTGCCATGGGCGGCGAGCAGCAGCGATGTATCGGCAGCCTGCCAGCCCTGCCGGGCGAGTGCGGCGCGAAGCAGACCGGCGAACAGGGCGGGCAGGGCCGGATCGGTGCCGGTGGGCGGCAGGACGCTGGCCGGACGGCCACCGATCCGCTTGACCAGGTGGGTTTCGGTAAACCAGCCGCGGGCCATGAAGAACGGATAGATCACCGGTGTTTCGGCAGCATCGAGCGCGGCCTCGAACCGGCCCGGCGCGGCCAGGGTCGCGGCATCGACGCGCCAATCCGGCAGGTGGTGCGCCACGCGACGGGCCAGCGCCTGCATCACCGCCTCCTGCGGTTCGGGATCGGACGGGCTGCCATGCGACACCAGGATCGCGACGGGCGCTTTGGCCGGGGCCTGGAGAAAGCTCTCCGTCGGTCGGGGCATGCCGGGTTTCCGATCTGTTTGGGCGGTATTGCGGTTTTGTGCATGAAATCCGGCGGCGATGCCAGAGCGGAAGGGCGCCGAATCCGAGCGCGAAACGTGTGGCTTACGGTGGCTTGGCAAGGTTTCGCGCCCGGGGCCGCAGCTCTCCTTGACTTTCGTTAAGGTGGTGCGCGGGTTGGCTGCGCAAGGTGACCGCTACGAGCCATGGGCAGGCGCGGCACCCCGCAAAGCCATGTCCGCAGCCATGAGCCAGAGCAAAGAAGCAGGACTTACATGAACGGATTGACGCGGCTGTTTACGGCGGGCTATCGCATCTTTTTCCTGATGGCGGGAGTGTTTGCGGTGTTTGCCATGCTGGTCTGGGAAGGCTGGCTGGCGGTGCATGCGGCGGGGGGGATGGTGAGCGACATGCCGTTTGCCATGGCGCCGCATTACTGGCACGCGCATGAGCTGATCTTTGGCTATGGCAGCGCGGCGCTGGCCGGGTTCCTGATGACGGCGGCGCCCAACTGGGTCGGCGGCAAGGGCGCGGGCCGGGGCTTCTTCATGCTGGCCGCGGCGCTCTGGGCCTTGGGGCGAATCGCGGTCTGGTGGTCGGCGGCATTGCCGCCCGCGGCGGTGGCGCTGGCCGATCTGGCGTTTCTGCCGGTGCTGGGCGGGCGCATCCTGATGCTGCTGCTGCAACGGCCCAAGCCGCAACAGATGATTTTCCTGGTGGTGCTGGCCTTCTTCTGGACCGCCAATCTGATGGTGCATCTGGAATGGATGGGGGTGCGCGACGCGGGTGTGATCGAGGGGCTGCGCGCCGGGCTGCTGACGCTGGCGGCGCTGATCATGGTACTGGGTGGGCGGGTCACGCCCGCTTTCACCCGCAACGCAATGATGCAAGCCGGGGTCGAGACCGGTCTGCCGCACGATCTGAAGCCCGCTGCGCTGTTGGCGATTCTGGCCGCGCTGAGCCTGCCGCTGATGACGCTGTTCGGGCTCGACGGGCCGGTCTTTGCCGGGGTGGCGATGCTGGCCGGGGCGGCGGCGCTGGTGCGGCTGAGCCGGTGGCGCGGCGGCTGGACGCTGGGACAGCCGATCCTCTGGGCGCTGCACTTGGGATACGCGATGAACGCCGCCGGGCTGATCGCGCTGGGGCTGGCGGCGCTCGATATCGGCTCGGAGGTGGCGGCGCTGCATCTGCTGGGAATCGGCGCGGTGGGCGGCATGACCGTGGCGGTGATGTCACGCGCGGCGCTGGGCCATTCGGGGCGCGCGCTGGTGGCGCCCTGGCCCGTGGCGGCGGCCTATGCATTGATTCCGCTGGCCGCGCTGGGACGATTCGCGGCCTCGCTCTGGCCTGTGCTTTATTATCCGGGGGTTCTCTTTGCGGGCGCCTTGTGGATCGTGGCGTTCACGTTTTTCGTGATCGAACTGTGGCCGGTTTTCACCGGTGCGCGGACTGACGCGACGTCATAGAAACTCCCGGAATCTGCATGGCGCGACCGCAGCTATTGCTGCAACGCGGCAACAGCTGGGCCAACACAACCGCAAATGGCGATACCCAGTCAATTCCAGTGGCCTTTTTTGCACAGTCCCGGGGAAGTTTTTTCTTTCGGGCGCGCAGATTTTCGCCGAGTGGCTGAACCCCTTGCGATGCTGGGCCAAGGCGAGTTCAAGGGCATTTTCTGCAACAAATTGGCACAGTTGACTTTGGTTAAGGAAGCGAGCAGTGCATCCGGCGCAATACGGCTCAGTAGACATGCAACGGTAAGGATGAACGCTATGCGTGAAGTCATGACCAAGAGCATGGCCCGCAATATTTTCTATGGCGGCTCATTGTTCTTTATCATCGTATTTTTGGGCCTTTCGGCCCATTCCCACAGGTATATTCTCACCACTTCGACCAACACCGAGACGTTGACCGAGAGTGTGGCCGCAGGCAAGCACCTGTGGGAGAAACATGGCTGTGTAAACTGCCACACGATTCTGGGCGAGGGCGCCTATTTTGCCCCCGAACTGGCCAACGTGATGACGCGCTGGGGGGTCGAAGAAAGCCCCGAAGACGCATTTGATGCACTGAAGGGCTGGATGGACGCGATGCCCACCGGCATCGAGGGGCGGCGCCAGATGCCGCAATTCAACCTGACCGACGAAGAATACCGCGAACTCGCCGACTTCCTGCTGTGGACCAACACGATCCGCGCGCAGGACTGGCCGCCGAATGATGCGGGCTGAGGAGATACGCCATGAAATATCAGACACAGAAAATCGGCCTGGCCTATTTCGTCACCGCGATGGCTCTGTTTGCGGTGCAGGTTAGCCTTGGGCTCGTCATGGGCTGGATCTATGTCGACGGGAATTTCCTGTCGGAGATCCTGCCGTTCAACATCGCGCGGATGCTGCACACCAACAGCCTGATCGTCTGGCTGCTGCTGGGCTTTTTCGGCGCCGCCTATTACCTGATTCCGGAGGAATCCGAGCGCGAAATCCATTCGACCAAGCTGGCCTATATCCAGCTGGGGATCCTGATCCTGGGCACCGCCGGCGTGGTTGTGACCTATCTGTTCAACCTGTTCGAGGGCAACTTCCTCTTGGGCAAGGAGGGGCGCGAGTTCCTCGAACAGCCCAAATGGGTCAAGGCGGGTATCGTCGTCGCCGCGCTTATCTTCCTTTACAACGTCTCGCTGACGGTGCTGAAGGGCAAGAAGACCGCGATCACCAATATCCTGCTGATGGGTCTCTGGGGCATCGCATTGCTGTTCCTGTTCAGCTTCTACAACCCGGCCAACCTGGCGCTCGACAAGATGTATTGGTGGTATGTGGTGCACCTTTGGGTGGAAGCCACCTGGGAGCTGGTGATGGCTGCGGTTCTGGCCTTCCTGATGCTCAAGCTCACCGGGGTTGACCGCGAGGTGGTGGAAAAATGGCTCTATGTCATCGTCGCCACCGCGCTGTTCTCGGGAATCCTGGGCACCGGGCACCATTACTACTGGATCGGCATGCCGAGCTACTGGCAGTGGATCGGTTCGATCTTCTCGGCACTCGAGGTGGTTCCGTTCTTCGGCATGATGGCCTTCACCTTCGTGATGGTCTGGAAGGGCCGCCGCGATCACCCGAACAAGGCGGCGCTTCTCTGGGCGCTGGGCTGTTCGACGCTGGCCTTCTTCGGCGCCGGTGTCTGGGGCTTCCTGCATACGTTGCATGGGGTGAACTATTACACCCACGGCACGCAGATCACCGCGGCACACGGCCACCTGGCGTTTTATGGTGCGGATGTGGCGCTGAACCTGGCGATCATCACCTATGCGATGCCGATCCTGCGCGGGCGCGATCCGTTCAACCAGGTGCTCAACATGGCGTCGTTCTGGCTGATGTCGGGCGGGATGCTGTTCATGACCTTCACGCTGACCTTTGCCGGCACGGTGCAAACCCACCTGCAACGGGTCAATGGCGAGGCGTTCATGGATGTGCAGGACCAGCTCTGGATCTTCTTCGCCATGCGCTTCGGCTCTGGTGTGGCGGTGGTTCTGGGCGCGTTGCTGTTCATCTATGCGGTGCTGGTGCCGCGCAAGGAGCTGGTCGAGCCCGGCAGGCTGGAACGTGAGCGTCTTGCCAAAGACCCCGATCACGTGGCTGCGGAATGACCGCTATGGATGGCTCATTCAACATGAAGAAGGGGGCGGCTGACGCCCCCTTCTATCTTCCACAGGGCGACGAATGCGAGATCTTCGCCGCCGCCCATGCCAACAATCTGCCGGTCCTGCTGAAAGGGCCGACGGGATGCGGCAAGACCCGCTTCGTGGCGCATATGGCCGCCACGCTGGGCCGACCGCTCTATACCGTGGCCTGCCACGACGATCTTTCCGCCGCCGACCTGATCGGGCGCTACCTTCTCAAGGGCGGCGAGACGATCTGGGTCGATGGGCCGCTCACCCGCGCGGTGCGCGAGGGTGCGATCTGCTATCTCGACGAGGTGGTGGAGGCGCGCAAGGATGTGACCGTGGTGCTGCACCCCTTGACCGACGACCGGCGCATCCTGCCGATCGACCGGACCGGCGAGGAGCTGGAAGCGGCGCCGGGCTTCATGCTGGTGGCGTCCTACAACCCCGGCTATCAGAACATCCTCAAGACGCTGAAACCTTCGACCCGGCAGCGTTTCCTGTCGCTGGAATTCGATTTTCCGGCGGCCGATTTCGAGATCAGCGTCGTGTCGCGCGAGAGCGGCCTGCCCGAGGATCGGGTGAAACCGCTGGTGCGTCTGGCGAACAAGCTGCGCGATCTCAAGGGCCAGGATCTGGAAGAGGGGGTTTCGACCCGTCTGGTGATCTATGCCGCGACGCTGGTGCAGCAGGGCATGCCGATGGAGCGCGCCATTCTGGCGGCGATGATCGAGCCGCTGACCGATGACGGCGATGTCAAGCGCGGGCTGCTCGATCTCGTGACCGCCGTGATCGGGTAGGAAACCGTGGCGCACGAGCTCGACATCGAACCATGGGAGCCCGAGGAGACCGTCGGCAAGCTGTGGCATCGCTTTGCCAGCCGTCTGGAACTGCCGGAAGCGCATGACGCGGCGCGCGTCGGCCTTTCGGAGGTCGGCGGGCGGCTGGCGGTGTTGTTTCGTGGGCTTGGCGGCGATCCGGCGGTGGAGATCAAGCCGGTTTCCGATGAGATTTCCCATCACCGGCTGTCGCTGAAGCGGCGCCTCGGGACCGAGGCGGAGGGCGTCGCGCGGGCCAGTTTCGACGGCGCGGCGCTGCGCCTGCCCGAGAGCCTGGCGGTTTTCCCGGCGCGCGAAGCCAATGCGGCGCTCTATCTTTGGCTGGCGGTGGCCGCCGCGTCGGCCGTGGCGCCGGAGGCGATGCCCGAGGATCCGTTGCAGGCCGATATCATGGCGCTGCACGCGGTCCGTGCCACCATCGCTGCGGCGCTGGAAAACGCACCGGGCTTTGCTGCCCTTTACGACGATCTTTGCCGCGCGGTTCTGAGCCAGCGCAACCGCCCGGCGCTGCCCAGTGCAGAGCGCGATATCGAACATGTGATCCGTCACATGCTGAAAGATCCGGCGCCGCTGCGCCCGAGTGCCGAACGGCTCTGGCAGGCGGTGTGCAACGCCGATCCCTCCGGGCTGGAGGCGCCGCGCAAATATCGGCCCTTCCTGCCGGTGCCGCTATGGCCCGATCTGCGCGCGCTGCAACGCTCGGAGGCGCATGCGGTGGAACATGACGCAACCGAGAGCGCGGGCGGCGGCGAGCAGGACGGCGAGGAAGGCGGCAAGACCCATCGCGCGCGCCGCCGTAAGGCCGACCAGGCGGAGCGCAACGACAGCTTCATCCTGCACAAGTTCGAGGCGATCCTGAGCTGGGCCGAGTTCATCAACATGAACCGGCGCGTCGATGATGACGAAAACGACGACGCCAAGAAGGCCGCCGACGATGCCGACGAGATCGGGCTGGGGCAGATATCGAAAGCGCCCGCGACGCGGCTCAAGCTGCATCTCGATCTGGCCCCCGAGGATGCCGACCGCGAGGCGCTGTCGAGCAAGCATACCTATCCGGAGTGGGACGCGCGCTCGGCCAGCTATCTGCCGGCACATACGCGGGTTCTGGCCACGCGGCTGGAGCCGGGCGACGACACACCGTCGTTTCGCGAAGACCCGCGGGCGGCGGCACGTATCCGGGCGGTGAAGCGGCAGTTCGAGGCGTTGCGCCCGGGGCGGGTTCTGACCACGGGGCATCTCGACGGTGACGATCTGGATACCGAGCGGGCGGTGCGCGCACGGGTCGACTTCCTGGCGACCGGGGAAAGCAACGAGCGGGTCTGGGTGCAGAACCGCACCGAAAAGCGCGATCTGGCGGTGTCGATCCTTCTGGACGTGTCGCGCTCGACCGAGGCGGCGGTGCCGGGGCATGGCCATGACGGGCGCGCTGTGATCGACATCGAGCGCGAGGCGCTGGCGGCGCTGGCCTGGGGGCTGGATGCCTGCGGTGACGATTTCGCGATTCACGCCTTCTCGTCGCTCAAGCGCAACCGGGTCTATGTGCAGGAAGCGAAGAATTTCGGCGAGCCGATGAGCGGGATCGTGGAGGCGCGGATCGCCTCGCTGCGGCCCGGCTTTTACACCCGGCTTGGCGCGGCGGTGCGGCATGTCTCCAAGGATCTGTCGGGGCAGGCGCGCAAGCGGCGGCTGCTGCTGGTGATCACCGACGGCAAGCCCAACGATCTCGACCATTACGAGGGACGCCATGGCATCGAGGACAGCCGCATGGCGGTTCTGGAGGCGCGGCGCGCCGGGCATGCCGTTTTCGGAATCACGGTGGACCGCTACGGAAAAAGCTGGTTCGCGCGGATATTCGGACCGGGCGGTTATGCGCTGATTCCCGATCCGGAAAAGCTGACCCAGGCGTTGCCGCGGATCTATCGCGAGATTGTCGGGGCGTGAAGGCAGTTGCGGTGGCGCTGCCGCTTTGTGGCGCAGAAAGGTGCATCCATGTCCGATATGTCTGACCAGCGCAGCCCGTTCGACGATCTGCCCGGCGATCTGATGATGTGGGTTCTGATCGTCTCGGAGCTTCTGGTGTTCGGCGCCGGGCTGCTGGCGTTTCTGGCGGTGCGGATCAGCGACCCGGCAGGATTTGCCGAGGCGCAATCGAACCTGCACCGCACCGCCGCCGGGATCAACACCGTGGTGCTGGTCACATCCGGCTGGCTGGCGGCGCTGGCGGTGCAGGCGGCGGAAATCGGGGAGCGGACGAGGGTGCGGCTTCTGCTCGCCGGGGCTGCGGCGCTGGGCATCGTTTTCCTGATCCTCAAGGGCGTTGAATATGCTGACAAGGCGGCGCAAGGGATCGACTTCGAGACCCATCCGTTTTTCACCTTCTACTATCTGCTCACCGGGTTTCACGCCGCGCATGTGGTGGCTGGGATCGTGATCCTGGGGCTGGTGGCGTGGCGCAGCCAGCCGCGCACCGTGGAGGTGGGCGCGCAGTTCTGGCACATGGTCGATCTGGTCTGGGTGATCCTGTTTCCGATCATCTATCTGCTGGGATGAGTGAGATGACTCCGACGCGCGCCTGGATCGCTCTGATTGTGTTGTCGCTGGGCAGCACGGCGATTGCCGCCGCCGGCTCAAGCGGGCTGATCCCGTCGCTGGCCATCCTGGCGCTGGCCTGGGGCAAGGCGCGGGTGATCCTGCGGCACTATCTGGGGCTGGCGCGGGCACCGGGCTTCAGCCGCGGATTCGCGCTGGTGCTGGCGCTCTACATGATCTTGGCGATGGGTCTGGCAGCAGCCGGGGGCTGAATGGTCAGGGCCGGCTCCAGGCGGTGGCCGGGTCTTCCTCGGCGTAGGCGCGCAATCCGGCCATGTCGCTGATCTTGGCCTTGTTCTGCTTGATCTGGACGCCAATCGGCTTGAGCTTGGCGAAGGCGCGGCTCAGGCTTTCGGGCTTCATCCCGAGACGGCCGGCGATCAGCACCTTGTCGTAGGGCAGGACCACCTCGCAATAGCCTTCATCGCAAGTCGCAAGTTCGCAGAGAAATTCGGCGACACGCTGGGCGCCGGTGCGCGCCTTGAGCGCTTCGAGCTGTTCCACCAGGTTGTGCAGGTGATGGAACGTGGCCGACAGCACGGCGACCGCGATATCCGGCGAATTGCGGATGCCGCGCAGGAAGGTATCGGCGTCGATCCGGATCAGTCGGCATTTGGTCACCGATTCGGCCGAGACCGGATAGACATCGCGCCGGAAGGCCACCGCTTCGCCAAAGCTGCGGCCGCGGGTGAACACGCCGACCACCGCTTCGGTGCCGCTGGGGGCGACACGGTAGAGCTTCACCCAGCCATCTGCGACGATGTATAGCGCACGCGCACGCTCGCCCTGAATGAAGATCGTCTGGCCGCGGTCGAAATTCACCAGATGCGAGTCGCGCAGGATTTGATCGGCTTCGGCCTCGGGTACGGCCGAGAGCAGCAGCGACTGTCGGGCGAGGGCTTCCAGCTCGGGCGTCATGCGGCGCGCGTCCTTTATCACGGTTGGGTCCGGCGACGGGTTTTGCCGGGGTTCGCTGGGCTGTGCGGCAACAGCTAAGGCCAGAATACACCAACCGGGTAAACCCCATTCAGGCGTGAAGCGCAACTGTCATGGCAGGCCTGATCGGATTGTGATCCGCATGGGGTATCGCGATGTCTGGATCTTGCCAGTCTTGGCCTTGTCCCTCAAACAGGTGCAATTCCGCCTGCTTGGCGCGTGCGGCGCCGGACGTGGGCTCAGCCTGGCACGCAGACCACCAGGATGCGCGCGTCCTGATCGCCATCGGAGGCATAGAGGTGGCCCACCGCGCTGTCGAAATAGAGGCCGTCGCCCTGGTTCAGGTGAACCGGTTCGCGGCCTTCGACGAAAACGGTGACGCGGCCCTGCATCACCACCAGGAACTCCTGCCCCGGGTGGCGGACGAAATCTTCGAAATCGACCAATTGGCGCGCCTTGAGCGAGCCCATCATCGGGCTCATCGCCTTGTTCCAGAGTTCGGGGAAAAGCATTTCGTAGACGTAATTGGCGGTCTCCTGGCGCTCGAACTCGCCCTTGCGCGCGACCGCGAAGCTGCCCGGCGCGAAGCTTTCTCCATCGGCGTGAAACAACGCGGCGAGATCGACATCGAGACCTCGCGCCAGCAGCAACAGGCGATCATAGGTGAGCGAGATGACGCCGCGTTCGGCCTTGGACAGGGTCGAGATCGCGAGGCCGGAGCGTTCGGCGAGCACGGCCAGGGTCCAGCCCTTGTCGCGCCTGAGCTGGCGCAGGCGGCGGCCGAATTCCTGCCGGGGAGTTGCATCGTCATCAGGATCGCTCATGGCCGCAGTCTAGGGACAATGCCTTGTTGCGCCAACAATTTTTCTTATCGGAAAATTTGTCTTTCCTATCGGAAAATCGGTGTTACGCTTTTAGCGGACACCAGCCGGAGATGGGAAGGGCGCACACGTGAGTCGCACAGAGACAGCCGACGCGATCGTCATCGGCGCCGGGATCGCCGGAGCTTCTGTGGCGGCCGAGCTGATGCTGGCCGGGGCGCCGGGCCTGCGCCGGATCATCCTGTTGGAGCGCGAGAGCCAGCCCGGCTATCACACCACCGGGCGCTCGGCGGCGATCTATACCAGTGCTTACGGGCCGCCGCTGATCCGGGCGCTGACCCGGGCTTCGCATCGTTTTTTTCGCGGGCAGGGGCCGGGGGAGCCGCCGCAGGGGCTGCTCAAGCCGCGCGGCGCGCTGTTCGTGGCGCGCGCGGATCAGACCGCTTCGCTGGAGGCGTTGCAGAGCGAGTTGGGCGCGGCGGTGGTGCCGCTGGATGGCGCCGAAGCGAGGCTGAAATCGCCGCTGTTGCGCGAAGGTTATGCCAGTGCGGCGGCTTATGACGCGGAAGCTTCGGATATAGATGTAGCGGCGCTGCACCAGCATTATCTGCGCCGGTTCAAGGCGCTGGGCGGTGCGTTGATCACGAATGCTGATGTGATCGCGATCGGGCGGCAGGGCGGAGATTGGAAGATCGAGACGCCGCAGGGGCGGATGCGGGCGCCGATCGTTGTCAATGCGGGCGGGGCATGGGCCGATACTCTTGGCGAGATGGCCGGGCTGGCGCCGCTGGGCCTGCGTCCGCTGCGCCGCACCGCGCTGATCGTGGCGGCGCCGGAGGGGGCGCGGCCCGATGCCTGGCCGCTGACAGTGGATGTGGACGAGCAATTCTACCTCAAGCCGGATGCCGGGAGGTTGCTGATTTCGCCCGCCGACGAGACCCTGTCGCCGCCCTGCGACGCACAGCCCGATGAGATGGATGTGGCGATCTGTGTCGACCGGATCGAGACCGCGTTCGACCTGCAAATCCGGCGGATCGAAAACAAATGGGCCGGGCTGCGCAGCTTTCTGCCCGATGGCAACCCGGTGGCCGGGTATGACGCGGACGGGGCGGGCTTTTTCTGGCTCGCCGGGCAGGGCGGTTATGGCATCCAGTCGGCCCCGGCGATGGCAAAGGCCGCTGCCGCCCTGATCGCGGGACGGGCGCTGCCTGAAGACATCGCGGCGGAGGGGGCGAGCGCAGAGGCGCTTTCGCCCGCGCGGCTGGGTGTGGGCGCATGATGATATTAGTGGTAATTGCCGCCGCGGCGTTCCTGTTTTCCGGGCTGGCGATTGCCTATGTGATCGGCGGCGCGGCGGTGCTGGCGTTTCTGGCGACGGACAACGCGCGTTATCTGGCGATCCTGCCGCAGCAGATTTTCTCGAAGATCGACGTGTTCGCTTTGATGGCGATGCCGCTGTTCATTCTTGCCGGGGAGTTGATGAACCGGGGCGGGATCACCACGGCGCTGATCAATCTCTCGATGGCGCTGGTCGGGCGGGTGCGCGGCGGGCTGGGCCATGTCAACATCCTCACCTCGGTGTTTTTCGCCGGGATCAGCGGCTCGGCTGTGGCCGATGCAGCGGCGCTTTCGAACACGCTGGTGCCGGAGATGACGCGGCGCGGCTATTCGCTGACCTATGCCAGCGCGATCACCGCCGCGTCGTCGATCATCGGGCCGATCGTTCCGCCGTCGATCATCCTGATCTTCTATGGCGCCTTGATGGGCACCTCCGTGACCGCGCTGTTCCTGGCCGGGATCATTCCGGGGCTGGTGTTGGCCAGCGCGCTTTTGCTGGTCAATGCAGGCTTTGCGATCGGGCAGAAGCACCCGCGGGTGGAGAAGGCCGACATGCCGCCGATCCTGGCGACGTTGCTGCATTCGCTACCGGCGCTGAGCTTGCCGATCATCATCCTGGGCGGCATCGTGCTGGGCTGGATGACCCCGACCGAGGCTGCCGCCGTAGCCGTCTTTGCCGCTTTGCTGGCGGGCTGGTTCTATCGCGCGCTGACGGTCGAGGGGGTGATCGAAGGGTTGAAGCGCACGGCGATCCTGTCGGGCTCGATCTTCATCATTATCGCGGCCGTCTCGGCGCTGGGCCATCTCGGCGCGCTTGAGCGGCTGCCCGAGGCGATTTCCGATACGGTGACTCGCTGGGGCTTGGGGCCGGTGGAATACATGCTGGCGATGAACGTGATCTTCCTGCTGGCGGGCATGGTGCTGGACATTCCGGTGGCACTGGCCTTGCTGGTGCCGCTGCTGGCGCCGGTGGCAATCGCGCAGGGCGCCGACCCGGTACATCTTGGAATCGTGCTATGCTTCAACCTCTGCATCGGGCTGGTCTCGCCGCCGCTGGGCGGCTGCCTGTTGGTGGTCTCGGCGGTGACCGGGGTGAATTACTGGGCATTGGCGCGCAGCATCATTCCGTTCATGCTGGTGCAGATCGTGGTGCTGGGCGTGCTGATCCGGTTTCCGATTCTCAGCCTGGCTCTGCCGCGGGCCTTCGGGCTGGCCGGAGGTTAGACGATTGAAAGACAACAAGAATGATATCAACCTGGAGGACATGACATGAAATTTTCCCACATTCTGGGCGGCGTAGTGAGCGTTGCCGCGATGGTGCTGGCCGGGGCGGCTACGGCGCAGGTCAAGATCGCGCTCGACAGCCCGCCGAGCATGGAAGGCTCGGGCAGCTATGTCTGGGCGCATACGTTCAGCACCTATCTCAACGAGCATGGCATGCCGGCCGAGGAATTCCAGCGCGGCGCGCTGGGCGGCGATGACGAGTTGTTCGATCAGGTCAGCCAGGGTTTGCTGGAAGTGTCGATGTCGCCGCTCAATATCGTCGGCTCGATCGACAAGACGATCTATGGCCTGCGCCTGCCCTATTTCTTTGCTGACATGGAAGAGGTCGACCGGGCCTTGAACGAAGGCGGCATGATGGAGAAGATCAACGCTGCCACCACCAAGGAGGGCGTGCGGGTTCTGGCGATGAACACCGTCGGGCAGGCGACCGGCATCTTCAACACCAAGAAGGCCGTGAATTCGGTGGCCGATATGGCGGGCTTGCGAATGCGCGCGCTGGATGAGAGCCAGATCGAGCTGTACAAGGCCTGGGGCGCGGCGGGCACCATCGTGAGCTGGGCCGAGGTGCCCAATGCGCTGCAAACCGGGGTGGCGGATGGCTATCTCAACCCCTCCTTCGTGCCGCTACTGTTTGGCCATACCGATTTTCTCAAGCATTTCACCGACGCAAGAATCGCGCCGTCGCTGCGCATCACCATCGTGTCGGAGGACTGGTATCAGGGGCTGAGCGATGAGGACCGCGCGATTGTCGATGCCGCAGCGGAAGCCGCGACCAAGGCCAACCGCGAATGGCTGGGCACGCAGGACGCGGTATTCGGCCAGCTGGAAGCGGCGGGTGTGGCGATCGTCAGGCTGAGCGAGG
This sequence comes from uncultured Rhodobacterales bacterium, assembly GCA_965366835.1. Classification (GTDB taxonomy): domain Bacteria; phylum Pseudomonadota; class Alphaproteobacteria; order Rhodobacterales; family Rhodobacteraceae; genus JAKGBX01. Next base: position 3,534 of record CBDUGF010000021.1, on the reverse strand, counting down.
AAGCGCGCGCCGAATTTCGCGTCGCGTCGGCCCCGGCCTATGAGAGCGACCTTTTGACCCCAGAACAGATCGCGGAATGGGAAACCGCCAAGAGCGACTGATCCGATGCGCGCGCTGGCCCGATCACTGGACCGGTTCTCGGCCGGTCTCAACAGCATCGCCCTTTGGGGGGCGGTGCTGGCGGTGCTGGCGATGGTGCTGGCGGCGAGCTGGCAGGTGGTGGCGCGCTATGTTCTGGACGCGCCGCCGGTCTGGACCGAGGAGCTGGCCCGGCGGGCGATGGTCTGGGCCGGGATGCTGGGCGCCTCCTGCGCGTTTCGCACCCGCAAGGATCCGACGCTGTTTCCGGCGATGCGCGCGGTTCGCGGCGGGCCGGGCATGGCGCTGGCGCTGATCCGGGCGGCGGGGGTTCTGTGCTTTGCGATCCCGGTGATCTGGTATTCGCTGTTCGGGGCGCGCATGGACGTGGCGCGCGGCTTTCTCGGCCGCTCGCTGGCGCGGACCGCCGAGATGCTGGACGTGCCGATGATCTGGTTCACCGCCGCCGTGCCATTGGCGTTTGTGCTGATCCTTGTCCATTTGCTCGCCGGGCTGATGATCCGCGCCACCGGGCAATTGCCCGATCCACTCACAGCTGATCTTTGAGGATATGAGATGCGCCTTTTCATCGCCGGATTGACGACCGAAACCAATTCCTTTTCGCCGATGCCGACCGGGCGCGCCAGCTTCGAGGAGGGCGGCATATTTCACGGCGATGCGACGCAGCGCGATGTGGAATACTGGACCGCTGCCTTGCATATCTGGCGCGAGATGGCCGAGGCGCTGGGCTGGGAGGTGGTTGAATCCCTGTGCGCGGCGGCGCAGCCCGGTGGGCCGACGGTGAAGCCGCTGTTCGAGGAATTTCGCGATGAAATCCTCGGCGATCTCGGCCGCGCGGGGCCGATCGATGTGATCCTGTTCGGGCTGCATGGTGCGATGATCGCCGACGGCTACAACGATTGCGAAGGCGAACTGATTTCAGGGGCGCGCAAGATCGCGCCCGGCGCGGTGATCGGCGGGTTGCTCGATCCGCATTGCCACCTGACCGAAGCGATGATCGACGATGCGACCCTGCTGATCGCGTTCAAGGAATATCCGCATGTCGATGTGCCCGAGCGCGCGCGCGACCTGTTCAGGCTGGCCAACGAGACGCTGAGCGGCAAGATCGAACCGGTGATGCGCGACTGGGATTGCCGGATGATCCTGGCGATGCCGACACCGGCCCAGCCGATGCGTGGCTTTGTCGACGCGATGAGCGCGCGAGAAGAGTCAGAAAAGGGTGTTTTGTCGCTCTCTGTCGCACATGGCTTTCCATGGGGGGATCACCCGCGTGTCGGCACGCGCGCGCTGGCGATCTGCGATGGCGATGCGGCTCAGGCAGAAGCGGAGGCGGAGCGGCTGGGCCGGGCGCTTTATGATCTACGCTTCGAGCTCAACCGCGAGATCGCCGATATCGACGCCGCGCTGGCTCAGGCCGAAGCGGCGCCGGAGGGGCCGGTGGTTCTGGCCGATATGTCGGACAATGCGGGCGGCGGCGCGCCGAGTGATGCGACCTTCCTGTTGCGCGCCATTCTGGAGCGCGGGATGCGCGACGTGGCGACCGGGATTTTCTGGGATCCGGTCGCGGTGCGGATCTGCAAGGAAGCCGGGGAGGGCGCGACGCTCGATCTGCGGCTGGGTGGCAAATGCGGCCCCATGTCTGGCGATCCGCTCGATCTAGCCGTCACCGTGCGCAAGGTGACCAGCGGGCTGACCCAACGGTTTGGCGATCTGCCGATCCCTCTGGGCGATATGGTCTGGGTCAGCTGCGATGGTATCGATATCGTGATCAACGACAAGCGAACCCAGACGTTTCACCCGGAGGCGTTCGAGAAGATGGGGATCGAGCTGGCGAGGCGGCGCTACGTCTGTGTCAAATCCTCGAACCATTACCAGGCCGGGTTTGCGCCGATTGCGGCCGAGGTGATCCCGGTGGCCACCCCGGGAGCGATCACGCCGGATTGGGCCAATATTCCATACAAGAACCGGGCGCGCAATTACTGGCCCGCCGTGGAGGACCCTTTCGCATGACCAATTCGTTGATTGCCGCGCGCGATGGTTTTGCCGCTGAAAACCCCGAGGTGCGCACCGATCTCAACGGTCGCGAGTGGGGCGTTGTGGATGTTGGCAGCGGGCCTGTGCTGCTGCTGATCCCCGGCACGCTGGGGCGGGGCGATATCTTCTGGCAGCAGATGCTGGCCCTGAAGGATCGGCTGCGCATCATTGCCGTGACCTATCCCGAGAGCGGCGGGATTTCCGAGTGGAGCGGCGACCTGTTGGCGCTGATGGACCGGCTCGGGGTGAGCAAGGCGACGGTGCTGGGCTCGTCGCTGGGCGGCTATCTGGCGCAATACCTGACGGCGGCGGCGCCGGGGCGGGTGGAGCGGCTGATCGGGGCCAATACGCTCTGCGCGGTGCAGGGGATCGACCAGCGCATGCCCTATGCGCTCGATCTCGACAACGTGCCGGTGAAGGAACTGCGCGGCGGCTTTGCCGGGGGGTTGGGGCAATGGCAGAAGGCGCATCCGGAACAGGCCGATCTGGTGGAATTGCTGATGGGCGAGGTCAATGGCCGCATTCCCGAGGCGGAGCTGCGCGCGCGGCTCAAGGCGACGAAATTTGCGCCCGACCTGGGGCCGGTTTCGCTGCCTGCCGAGCGGATCATCACCATAGAGGCGGATGACGATCCGCTGATCCCGCCCGAGATGCGCGCCATGGTGCGGGCGCATCTGAAACCCGGCATTGCCTATCGTTTCCTGAGCGGTGGGCATTTCCCCTACGTGGCGCGGCCGGCGGAATATACCGCGCTCTTGGAGCAGGCGATGGGGCTCGAGGCAAGCGGGCCGGACTGGGGCCAGGAGAAGGAGCGGGCGCTGTGATTGTTCTGAGCCATGAGGATGTCGCCGAGTTGCTGCCGATGAAAGAGGCGATCGAGGTGGTTGACGCCGTGATGCGGGACGTGTCGCGCGGCGGCGCGGCCTTGCCATTGCGTTCTGCCGTGCCGGTGGGCGGCGGCAACATGATGGGGGTGATGCCGGGCGCGATCGGCGATCCGGCCTGTTTCGGGGTCAAGATGGTGAGCCTGTTTCCAAGCAACCCCGAGAAGGGCTTGTCGTCGCATCGCGGAGCGATGGTCCTGTTCGAGGCAGACACCGGCGGCGCGATTGCGATGATGGATGCCAGCCTGCTGACCGCGATCCGCACGGCGGCGGCCAGCGCCGTGGCGACCCGGGCGCTGGCGCGTGCGGATGCTCCTCATCTGGCGATCATCGGCTATGGCGAACAGGCGGAACATCATCTGGATGCGATGCTGGCGGTGCGCCCGATCAAGAGATTGTCGGTGGCCGGGCGGTCGGCGGGCAAGGCCGAAGCCTTCGCCGCGCGGGCCGGGGCGCTTTTTCCGCAACTTGAGATCAGCCATGGCGAGGATGTGCTCCAGGCGGTGCGCGAGGCCGA
>CBDUGF010000020.1:0-41682 GCA_965366835.1 uncultured Rhodobacterales bacterium | reverse complement strand
CCGAATCCTTCATCCGATCGATTAACAATGAATTAGGTTATCTCTGCGTTAACTGCGTCATGCGGTTTCACGATATCGAAAACGACGGTCTCGATCTGCCAGCCCCCAGCCTGTCGCAATCGTGGCTCTATGCGCAAGCACTCGCGGCGATGGGGCGAAACATTCGCGAAATGCGCCTTGGCTCGGCCGGTATCGCGCGCCTCCTGGTGCGTCAGGCCGGGCCGCTTGGAGCGGTTGCGCTGATCCCGGGCGGCGTACAATGGGATCGTCGGTCCACGGCACAAGAGCGTGAACACGCCGCAGCCGAATTGCCCAGGCAGTTGCGTCGACAGGGGATATCGATCCTTCTCAGCAACACTGCCTCCCCGGATGATGAAGCGTTGCTGCGCCGAAAAGGCCACCTCCCGATCATCACAGGTGGATACAGCGCCGAATGGAGCTTGAGCGACCCAGTAGAATCGCGCCGCGCGCGAGCCAGGGGCAAATGGCGCAATCGGTTGAAAAAAGCTGAAACCAGCGGTCTGTGCATCGATCATGCCCGGTTTTCGTTACCGCGCGATGGCTGGCTGCTCGCGGCCGAAGCAAGACAGCGCCAGGCCCGCCGCTACAGCGCCCTGCCCCTGGCATTCACCAAAGCCGTGGCAGAAATCGCCTCGGACCAGACCCGCCTGTTCACCGCCACGCGCGATGGTGAGTTGATGGGTGCCATGCTGTTCCTGATGCATGATGGCGCCGCCAGCTATCATATCGGTCACCTGGGCGACAAAGGGCGCGCACTCTCGGCCCACACGCTGCTGTTGTGGCGGGCATCGGTCTGGTTGGCGGATCAGGGTATCGCCAGGCTCGATCTCGGGCCGGTCGAAACCGGACGATCCTCCGGCTTGGCGCGCTTCAAACTGGGCTCTGGCGCTTTGCCGGTGCAGCGCGGGGCGAGCTGCCTGTTCAGCCGCGCAACAGCCCCCTTTGGGCGCCTGAGCGAAGAGATCAAGAACAGAGCCGCTCGTGTTGTTGCAGCGCAAACCGATCTGTCATGCCGCTGATGTAATCCGCCACCAGCCGGGCCAACGCCTGATCGCCCGCTGCCTGCTCGATATCCTTGCGCCATTGTACCGGCAGCAATTCAGGCCGCGACATGTAGAGCGGGAACAGATCCTGCACAACGCCGGTCACCTTGGTGCGCATCTCGACAACGCTCGGGGCGCGATACATCCGCTCGAACAGGAAGGCCCGGATCAGCTTGAGATCGGCCCACAAAGCGGGCGAGAACTGCACCATCATCCGCCCGGCAGCCCGGATATCGCCGACATCCCGGGCGCCGAGCGCCGTGAGGTTGGTGCGGCTGACACGGATGACATCTTCAACCAGAACCCCGAAAAACCGCCGCAAGGCTTCATGCTGGCGCCGGTCGGGTTCCAGCGCGGGATACTTCTTGTCGACGGTATCAAAGCAGTCCGACAGGATCGGCAAGTCTGCGATTTCATCAAGGCTGAACAATCCGGCGCGCAGCCCGTCATGCAAATCGTGATTGTTGTAGGCGATATCGTCGGCCAGCGCGGCCACCTGCGCCTCGGCCCCCGAATGAGTGTAGAGCTCAAGATCGTGTAACGCGTTGTAATCCGCCAGGGCGTAAGGCACCTCGCCGAGAACCGGTCCGTTGTGCTTGGCGATGCCTTCGAGAGTTTCCCAGGTCAGGTTGAGCCCGTCCCATTCGGCATAATGGCGCTCGAGCGAGGTGACGATCCGCACCGCCTGGGCATTGTGATCGAACCCGCCAAAGGGCGCCATCAACGCATTGAGTGCATCCTCGCCGGTATGGCCGAAGGGCGTGTGGCCAAGATCATGTGCCAGCGCCACCGCCTCGGTCAGTTCGACATCGAGGCCGAGGGCACGCGCAATCGTTCGCGCCACCTGCGCCACCTCGATCGAATGGGTCAGCCGGGTGCGGAAGTAATCGCCCTCATGTTCAATGAACACTTGGGTCTTGTGCTTCAGCCGCCGGAACGCCGAGGAATGGATGATCCTGTCGCGATCGCGTTGAAAGGCGGAGCGAAAGGCGCTTTCCGGCTCGTCATGGAGCCTGCCGCGGCTTTTCGCCGGATCGGTCGCATAGACGGCGAGGCCGTGCGTCATCATATCTGCCTGTACTTGCCGGTGTTGTCGGCCCCACCTATATTGCATTGGCGAACACAGGCAAACCGCCTCCGGAGACTTGCTATGCAACTGCCACCGAAAGTAACCGACCGCGCGTTTGAGCGCCTGTCCGAAATTGGCGCTGGCCAGGGTGGCCAGGCGCTGCGTGTTGCCGTCGAGGGTGGCGGCTGTTCCGGCTTTCAGTATGAAATCAAGCTCGATGCGCCAGCGGCGGATGATCTCGTGCTCGAGGGACATGGCGAAAAGGTGGTGGTCGATACGGTGTCGCTTCCGTTTCTGGCCGGAGCCACGATCGATTTCACGGAAGAGCTGATTGGCGCGCGTTTCGTGATCGAAAACCCGAACGCGTCGAGCTCCTGCGGCTGCGGCACATCGTTTTCGATGTAGATCAGGCGCAGCACATCAGGCACGCGCAGGGGCACGGCGGACCTGATCTTCAAACACCAGCAACAGGCCGGAGCCGATCACGATGCTGACGCCAAGATAGGTGTTGGCCATCGGCCATTCCCCGAACACGAAGGCCCCGATCATCACCATCCACACGAATTGCAGCTTCATCAATGATGTCACCGCATGCGCCGCGAGATCGCGCAGCGCAATGACAAGCAGCCAACGCGCGACAAACAGCACGACGCCATAAGCCGCCGCCCAGGCCAGATCGGCGGCCGGCATCGGCTGCCAGACGAACGGCGCGGCCAATCCCATGACCAGGAGCAAGGCGAGGTTGGGGTAGAACACCTGGGCCAACCCCTGGGCATCGTGGCGACCGATGAGGCGCGACAACACGATCGAGACAGTGCCGAAGAACGCCGCCAGAAACGCGGCAAGATGGCCGAAGGATATATCGCCAAACCCTTGCGGAAACAGACACAGGACGCCGACGAATCCGGCCGCCAGGGCGCCCCAGGACATGGGCGAGACACTCTCTCCCAGAACCGGGCCCGCCATCAAGGCCGCGAAGAGCGGCATCAGGCCAATGAACAGGAACACCTGGGCAAACGGTAAATGCCTGAATGCCAGAAAGAAGCAGATTGTGGCCAGCACCGTGGCGCCCGCACGCAGGCCCATGGCCGCCGGGCGCGAGGTTGTAAGATTGCCGCGAGACGGCTTGACCCCGGCGGCGAGCAGGCACAGAGCGACCACGACCAGCCCGGAGACGGTATACATCTGTGGTGCAGCGTATTGCGCGGCCAGATCCTTGGTAATGGCATCGGCCAGAGCGATCAGCCCGGTATAGAGCACGATCAGCCCGGCACCACCCGCCAACAAGGCTTTCACAGCAAAGCCTGCTGCAGATCCACCCGCGCAAAGCCCGCGAAAAAGGCACCGAAACTGTGGCTGGCATCTTCGGCCTGGGTAAGGATGTCATGCGCCCCTTCCGAGAGCGTTTCGGCCAGAACCGGGCGCATCTGCTCCCAGTCGTCGCAGCGGCGCTCATCGAGGCGGAACATGCATTCCGACATTTCACGCAGCGGTCCGAGGCCGGTATCCGGCCGGTGAAAGGCCATGCGTTGCATTTCGAAATCCTTGGCAAAGGCATCGCGACCCGTATTCGCCAACAACCAGTTGCAGACGAAGAACTCGTGATAATCGTCCTGAGTGCTGGCCCCTGCCCCGGTTTCGATGACAAAGCCTCGGGTATGCCGCTCGAGCCAGGTTTCCCATATCTGCGGCACCGCGAAACCGGCATAGCGCATGGCGATGCAGATTTCGGCCAACAGATCGGCATTCTGGTCGAGAAACGCCAGGGTGCCGGCAAAATCGAGGCTCTCGCGCACCTCTGCCTCCAGCAAGGGATCCTCGCGGCCATATTCGCTGAGATAGAAAATCGTGTGGGTCAGCTCGTAGGCGGCCTTCTTGTTGGGCATGGCGAATGTCGCCGAACGCGAAATGAACTGGCGCAGGCGATCATCGAGCCCGGTGTCGCCGCGCATCGGATCATGGCCGCGACGCTGCATCAGGCGGCGCGCCTCGCCGCGTTGCAGGTCAGAAAGCTCGGCTTCGGCCATGCCCTGATTGGCGACCCAGGCCACCAGGGCTTCGCCTTTGCTGCCTTCCATTCCGAGCTCTTCCAGATCGAGACAGATCGACAGAAGAAAACGGTAATACTGCGGAAAGAACCCCATCCGTTTCTCGACCTGCGCATAGAAGCCTTCATGGGCGATCAAGGCTTCCCGCTCGAGCTCTGTGCCGGTGCATTCCAGGATATTGAGAAGCTCGGCGTTTTCTTTCAGCCAGAACACGTCATCACCGAAGCGGCGATGCTGCGCAAAGCTGCGCAGCAAGGCGGTGTGGCGTTCGGCCTCACGTTGATTGCGAGACGGGACATTCAGGTGCACGACATTCGACATTTCGGATGATCCTTTTGCTGATGCGGGCGATCAAACGCCCCGTCTCGAGGGGATAGGCCGGACTCAGGCGCCGGAGCTGAACATCTGGGTGGCGTCACCGTCGAGTGTTTCGCTCTCTGCCTTGGGCGCGGCACCCGAAGAGAACGCTTCGACCGCATCGCCGGTCACGGCATCGCCTTGCGCTGTCGGAGCGGCACCCGAGCTGAACATCTCGACACCTTCGCCCGAGGTCGCATCGCGCGCCGTGGTCGGGGCTGCGCCCGAGGAGAACGCCTCGACAGCTTCTCCGGTGATCGCATCGCTGCCAGCGCCGGGCGCTGCACCCGAGGAGAACGCTTCGACCGCGTCGCCTGTTACCGCATTGGCGCGCAAGCTCGGCGCGGCGCCGGAGCTGAACATTTCCACGCCTTCGCCGGTGATCGCGGTTTGTGCGGTGAGCGGAGCTGCGCCGGAGGAAAACAGCCCGGTTGCATCGCCTTGATATGCGGTGTGGCTCATTTCGGGGCCAGCGCCCGAGCTGAACATCTCGACGGCGTCGCCGTCCATTGCAGTGGAGGCACCCTGCGGGGCAGCTCCCGAGGAATACATGCAGACGCCGTCGCCGTCGTGCAGGCTGGTGCTGCCGTCCCGTGCGGTATTGGCGGTTTGAGTGAAGCTTTCGATGGTTTTGCGAAGTGCAGTCATGGTCTCTTTCCCAGTTGGCTAGTTGCGTTGTCAGATTACATGTTATGCGTGTTTTTCAAATAGATTTAATCTCCTTTTACGTGTTTTTACTGCAACTACCTCACATCTTGTTCGCGTATGAAATTGTTTTTACTTGTTTTTTTTCAGCAGAGAAAAGCTGCAGAAAATAGCCTGTGACCCCGATTCCGAGGAATGATCGGGGCTTCAACGCACCTTTCTGCCTGCCAGATCGACCGAATCGCGCTACCCGGATCAGGCGAGCCCTGGGCAAGTGATTGTCGCTGTGCGCGGTGCCGACATCCATGCTAGAACGAAAAAAACGGAGGGTCGGATGAAGGTCGCGACATTCAATATCAACGGTATCAAGGCCCGGATTGAAACGCTGACGACGTGGCTGGAAGAGGCACAGCCAGACGTGGCCCTGCTTCAGGAAATCAAATCGGTTGATGAGAACTTCCCACGCAACCATTTCGAGGACTTGGGCTACACCGTCGAAACCCATGGTCAGAAATCCTTCAACGGCGTCGCGATCCTGTCAAAACTGCCGCTCGAGGATATCGGCCGCGGCTTGCCCGGCGATGACAGCGACGAGCAGGCGCGCTGGATAGAGGCGACCGTCGTTGGCGAAACCGCAATCCGGCTGTGCGGGCTCTACCTTCCCAACGGCAATCCGGCACCGGGGCCGAAATACGAATACAAGCTTGGCTGGATGGAGCGGCTGCAAGCCCATGCCCGGACGCTGCTGGACAGCGAGATGCCGGTCTTGATGGCGGGCGACTACAACGTCATCCCCCAGGACGAGGACGCCGCCCGACCCGAAGCCTGGGCTGACGATGCACTCGCCCTGCCGCAAAGCCGTGCGGCGTTCCGGCGGCTTTTGAATCTCGGCTTTACTGAAGCCTTTCGCGCCGAAACCGCCGCGCCGGGCCAATACACATTCTGGGATTACCAGGCAGGCGCGTGGAACCGGAACGATGGCATCCGGATCGACCATTTCCTGCTCAGCCCGCAATGCGCCGATCTGTTGGAGACCTGCCAGATCGACAAGCAGGCGCGCGGCATGGAAAAACCCTCCGATCACGTTCCGATCTGGGTCAAATTGGCTGCGTAAGCTTCATTCCTGGCGCAGATAGGCAACAAGCGCCAGGGTCGAGCCGTCCTGCCCCGCCGCGGATCGCGCCCCTGCCAGTATCGGCTCCGGAAAGGTTGCCTGTTTCTCGCCGGGCACCTCCCAGTTGATCGAAGGCGTTGATGCGCGAATTCACCCCCTCGGTAAAAACTCTGCGCTCAATGAGCGCCACAAACTTACCGAGCCTGTTCAGTCTCTCGCGGGGAGAGGCCAGCGTCATCGACGGTCGGTTGCCTTGGAAGAATCTTGCCCGGCACCTGCCTACCGCTCATCCCCCGAATTGCCCAGATCCGCCACCCATTTGCGGGCCTTGGCCGAGTGCTCGAAATTCGAGGACAAAACCATAAGTTGCGCTGCGGGTTTTTCGACCGTTGGAGCCATCCAACGGCCCGTGGTGTCTGCATTTGTCATCGTCTCGAACCTGTTGAGGCTCTACGATGCGGCGATCACCAACGCCGTTGTGGAATCGAAGATCCGGCGCGTTTTGGCCAACCTGCCCCAGCCGAGAACGTGCGAGATGCGTCTTGTATGCTCATGGCGCCCAATGGACCGTGCAACTGTCGAGAATGGCGGCTACCGGTGCTTCTTCGGGAGGCAGGTTCAGCGCCTTTTCAAGCGCATTGCGTTTCGGGGTGCCGGTGATGATCAGATGCTTGTTAAGCGCCTCGTTCAGAATTCTGGCGGAGAATGTGACCCTTGGTTCGGGCACTTCCTCGGCGCGCATCGCCACAAGGATCGGCGCATCGGCCTCGAGCGCCAGCGCCAGCCCATCGCCACCCGGAAACAGCGAAGCGGTATGCATATCGGCGCCCATGCCCAGCAACAACACTGAAATCGGCAGGCACGGCACCAGCCCGGATTCGATCTCGGGCAGACTGTCTTCGGGCTGTTCGGCGCGGGCATATAGCGGGTGGAATCTCGCCGCGGAGGCGCGCCCGGTCAGCAGCCGTTCCCTGATGAGCCGCGCGTTGGAACGCACATGAACATCCGGCAGCCAGCGCTCATCGGTGAGCGTCACATCGACCCGCGACCAGTCGATATCGGCGGCGCAGAGATTGTCGAACACCGGCCCCGGCGTCTCCCCGCCCGGCACGACCAATGTGACCCGCTCTTCGTGAAACAGCATGTTTTCAAGCGCTCCGGCCATGGTTTGCGCCAGGTTGAGCGCCAGCATGTCGGCGTCGGCGTATTCGATCAGGTTCATTTTCGTATTTCCCTCCAGCGGCGATCGTCACGATGCATCAGAGCCAGTGACTCGGTCGGGCCGGCGCTGCCTGATTCATAAGGCACAGGAGCCTCTTCGCGGGCCTCCCAGGAGGCAATGATCGGATCGGTCCAGGCCCAGGCGGCTTCAACCTCGTCGCCGCGCATGAACAGTGTCTGATTGCCGCGGATCACATCGGTGATCAGGCGTTCATAGGCATCCGGGGCGAATTCTGCCTCCTCACCCAGGGCTTCGGCAAAGGACATGTCGAGCGGCACATCGAGCAGCCGCATGCCGCCCTGGCCCGGCTCTTTGATCGTCACGCCCAGTTCGATCCCCTCGTTGGGTTGCAGAACGATCGACAGGATGTTGCGATGGCGCCCAGCCTCGGCCCCGAAGATCGAATGCGGCGCATCCTTGAAGACAATCGCGATCTCGCTGGTGCGCGCCTTGAGCCGCTTGCCGGTGCGCAGATAGAACGGTGTCCCGGCCCAGCGCCAGTTACTGATGTGGGTTTTCAGTGCGATGAAGCTTTCGGTGGTCGAGTCGGGATTGCCGACATGTTCGAGGTAGCCGGGTTTGTCTTCGTCGGGCAGGTATTGTCCGCGCACGACGTCGTTTGGCGCGGGGCTGTCCAGCGCGCGGATCACCTTGAGTTTTTCGTCGCGAACAGCGTCGGGATCGAATTTGGCCGGCGGCTCCATCGCAATCAGGCACAAGAGCTGCATCAAGTGGTTTTGCACCATATCGCGCATCGCACCGGCACGATCATAATACTCCTCGCGCCCCTCGACGCCCACGGTTTCGGCCACGGTGAACTGGATATGATCGACATACTGGCTGTTCCACAACGGCTCGAACAACATGTTGCCAAAGCGGATCGCCATCAGGTTCTGAACGGTTTCCTTGCCAAGGTAATGATCGATCCGATAGATCTGGCTTTCATCGAAATACTGCGCCAGCGTGCGGTTGAGCGCTTTGGCGGTTTGCAGATCCCGCCCGAACGGTTTCTCGACCACGATCCGGGTTTCCCCGCCCGCCATGCCATGCTGCTGAAGCCGCTCGGCCAACTCGCCGAAAAGCGACGGCCCGACCGAAAAATAGAATGCCCGCACCCGTTCGGTATCCGACCCAAGTGTTTCGCTGAGAGTCTGCCATCCGGCGTCACCTCTGGCATCGAGCGTGACGTAGTGGACATCTTCCAGGAAGGAATTGACCGTGCCGGGCGCGCATCGCCCATCGGTTACGAATTCGCCGATCGCGGCGCTGACAAACGCACGATAGGCGGCATCGTCCATGTCGGTGCGGGCCGCGCCGATGATACGCGCACCGTTTTCCAACTGCCCGGCGCAATATCTGCGAAACAAGGCGGGAATGATCTTCCGACGTGCCAGATCACCCGTGCCGCCAAAGATGACAAGGTCGAACGGATCGACCGGTATGACACGCGAAACCATTGCTGCCCCTTGCCTTCCTGAGGGCCTGTGCCCTGAGTTTGGTTGCATTCTATCATTCTGACGCGTGTTCACAATGGTGTCAGTGGGCGCCAACCCTCTTTCGCGCCAGCTTTTCACGCGCTAGCAGGGCCTTAGCGAAAAAGGGCGGTATCAAGATGAAAGACCAGGCAGCGCAGGCGAACCAGGGCAAGTTTCTCGATCCCGAGGTCACGGCGGATGGCAGCTCCCGGGCCAGCGTGGCGCTGACCCATCCCGAAACGCTGTGGTTCAACACCGGCACCCTGTGCAACATCACCTGCGCCAATTGCTACATCAAGAGCTCTCCGAAAAACGATGCCCTGAGCTATATTACAGCAGGTGAAGTGAGGCCGTATCTTGACCAGCTGGAAACCCGCGGCTGGCCGGTGCGCGAAATCGGTTTTACAGGCGGCGAGCCGTTCATGAACCCCGATATCATCGACATGCTGCGCGATGCGCTGGCGCGTGGTTATGAGGTTCTTGTATTGACCAACGCGATGCGCCCGATGATGCGTGCGTCCAATCAAGCCGGTTTGCGGGATTTGAACCACAAATTCCCAGGCAAGCTGACCCTGCGCATATCCGTCGACCATTTCAGCAAGCGCCTGCACGATATCGAGCGCGGGTCGGGCAGCTTTGCGATCACATTGAAAGGGATGGCCTGGCTGCGTGATGAAGGGATTGCCATGGCGGTTGCCGGACGCACCACCTGGGGCGACAGCGACAGCCAATCGCGCGCCGGATATGCGGCGCTGTTTGCCGAACATGGCTTTCAGATCGACGCGATGAGCCCGAGCCAGACGGTGCTGTTTCCGGAAATGGACGAGATGGCGGAAGTTCCCGAGATCACCACCGCCTGCTGGGGCATCCTGAACAAATCGCCCGAAGACGTGATGTGCGCCTCCTCGCGCATGGTGGTGAAACGCAGAGACGCGGAGCGCCCCTCGGTTCTGGCATGTACACTGCTGGCGTACGACTCGGCTTTCGAGCTGGGCGAGACCCTGGAAGACGCCGAGCGCCCAGTTGCGCTCAACCATCCCCATTGCGCCAAGTTCTGCGTATTGGGCGGAGCCTCCTGCTCCGGCTGAACGGCGCCTGACACCCGTTGCCTCGGATCAACCTCTATGGCAGCGTTCCTGAAGATGACCCATGATGAAATCCTGAAAGCCCTACCCGCCGAAACGCGCAGGGCGATGTTGGAACGCTCCGACGCAGCAGGCTTGCGACATCTCGCCGGTCATGCCGCAGCCATCGTCGTCACGGGCTCGCTCATTGCCTTGCGCATCCCGTTCTGGCCGCTGCTCCTCCCGGTGCAAGGCGTCCTTCTGGTGTTTCTCTTTACCTTGCAGCACGAATGCACGCATCAATCGCCGTTCCGCACCAAGATGCTCAATGAAACGGTCGGCCACCTCGCAGGTTTCATGATTTTCCAACCGTTCCTCTGGTTTCGCTACTTTCACCTTGCCCATCATCGCCACACCAATGATCCCGCCCGCGACCCGGAATTGCTGGCCGGAGCCAAGCCGACGACAAAGCGCTCCTATTTGTGGCACATTACCGGGCTTTCCACCTGGCTTGCCTGGGTGCGGCGTCTGATTCAAAACGCATTTCTCGCTCCCGATGAAAGCTATCTCCCCGAGCGCGCCCTGCCCCGCGTGCAGTTGGAGGCGCGCGCGATGCTGGCTGGATACGCCTTGCTTCTGATGCTTGCCGGACCATGGCTGGTCTGGGTCTGGCTATTGCCGATGGTGCTGGGGCAGCCGTTCCTGCGGCTCTACCTTCTGGCCGAGCACGGGCGCTGTCCGCATGTCGCCAACATGCTGGAAAACACCCGCACAACCTTCACCACACGCATGGTGCGTTTTGTCGCCTGGAACATGCTCTATCACATCGAACATCACTCTGCGCCCAATGTGCCATTTCATCAGCTTCCTGCGTTGCATCGCGAAATGCGTGCCCATCTGATCAGCACGTCACCCGGATACATCGCTTTCACCCGGTCGTATGTGGGCAAGCTTCAGGGATAGCTGATCTCGCCGCCGCTCACCGCCGCGCGCACCCCTGTCGTCGAGGCACATGAGGTTGCCATGCCGCGCGCCACCCGAACGGCGAGAAAACCGAACGCCTGGGCTTCGAGCATATCGCCATCGAGCCCGACCTCCTCCACCGGCAGGACCGGGCAATCTAGGCCAGCCGCCAGCATCTGCATCAGCACCGGGTTGTTGCGTCCGCCGCCGGTGACGAGCAGTTTTTGCGGCGGCGCGGGGCAATGCTCCATCGCGCGCACCACGGCGGCGGCAGACATCGCCGTGAGCGTGGCGGCTGCATCGGCGTTCGACAGTTCACGCACCAGCCCGATCATGTCGGCAAAAGCATCGCGGTCGAGCGATTTCGGCGGCATGCGAAAGAAATACGGGTCATCGAGGAACAGCTCCAGCGCGCCCTCTTCGACAGTGCCCTTGCGGGCCAGCGCCCCGTCGCGATCGTAATCGAGCCCCAGCCGCGCCTGCACCAGATCGTTGATCGGCGCGTTGGCCGGGCCGGTATCGAAAGCCAGCAGCGCGCCCTCGTCCTCGGGGCGGGCCTTGGCCGGGTCGATCCAGGTGATATTGCCTACACCGCCGAGGTTCAGGAAGGCCAGCGGCGCATCGGCCCCGATCCAGCGGGCACAGGCGAAATGAAAGAACGGCGCCAGCGGCGCGCCCTCGCCACCGAACTTCACATCCGACGAGCGGAAGTCCCACACAACGATCTTGCCGAGCGCCCCTGCCAGCATAGCGCCGCTGCCGGCCTGATGGGTGCCGCGCCCCTTCGGGTCATGCGCCAGCGTCTGACCATGAAATCCGATCAGATCGACATCACTGAAACCTTGCAGCGCCTCGATATGGGCCTGCTCGACCACCTCGGCGGCCTTGGCCACTCCCGGCTCGCCAGGCCAGCGGCCAAGGGCGGCTCTAAGCGTGGCCCGTTCGGTCTCGCTATAGGGCCGATAGAAGGTGTCACCAAAGCCGAAAATCTGCGCACCATCGGTGTCGACCACAGCGGCATCGACCCCGTCCAGAGAAGTTCCGCTCATCGCGCCCAACACCCTGACCCTGCCCTGCTTCAACATGGCCTTTTCCTTACCCCTCCTGCCCCCTATACAGGCGCGCGAACAATACGGGACAAGCCACATGACCTACCACCCCAAATCGGATTTCATGCGCGTCATGATGGAGCGCGGCTTTCTCGCCGATTGCACCGATTACCAGAGTCTCGACGAGGCGCTGAGCAAGGGAGTTGTGCCCGGCTATATCGGCTTTGACGCGACCGCGAAATCGCTTCATGTCGGCTCGCTGATCCAGATCATGATGCTGAGATGGCTGCAAAAAACCGGCCACAAGCCGATCACATTGATGGGCGGCGGCACCACCAAGGTAGGCGATCCAAGCTTTCGCGCCGACGAGCGCCCGCTGCTGACACCCGCACAGATCGACGCCAATATCGCCGGCATACGCAAGGTGTTCGCGGCTTATGTCGACTATGACAGCGGCGCGGAAAACGCCGCCCTGATGCTCAACAACGCCGAGTGGCTCGACGGGCTCAACTATCTCGATTTCCTGCGCGATATCGGGCGCCATTTCAGCGTCAACCGCATGTTGTCGTTCGAGTCGGTCAAGTCGCGGATCGACCGCGAACAATCGCTCAGCTTTCTCGAATTCAACTACATGATCCTGCAAGCCTATGATTTCATGGAGCTGCATCGCCGCTATGGCTGCCTGTTGCAGATGGGCGGCAGCGATCAATGGGGCAATATTGTCAACGGCATCGACCTGACAAGGCGGGTGCTCGACAAGGAGGTGTTCGGCCTCACCTCGCCGCTGCTGACCACGTCGGACGGCAAGAAGATGGGCAAGAGCCTGGATGGCGCCGTCTGGCTCGACGCCGAGATGCTGAGCCCTTACGAATTCTGGCAATTCTGGCGCAATACGACCGATGCCGATGTCGCCCGCTTCCTCAAGCTTTATACCGAACTTCCGCTGGAGGAATGCGACCGTCTGGGCGCGCTGGCAGGATCCGAGATCAACGCCGCCAAGATTACCCTCGCCGATGAGGTGACAGCCCTTCTGCATGGCCGCGAGGCAGCCGATGCGGCCAGGGAGACGGCGCGAGAAGTGTTTGAAAAGGGCGGCGTTGGCGACGATCTGCCGACGCTCGAACTGAGCGCGGGCGAGATCGGCGAGGGCATCTCGGTGGTGCAGCTGATCGTGCGGTCGGGCCTGGCCAAATCGGGCAAGGAAGCCAAGCGGCTGATCGCCGAAAACGGCGCACGGATCGACGATGCGCCGCTCACCGATGCCGGCCTGATGCTGGACCTTGCAGCGCTCGCCTCTCCGGTGAAGCTTTCAGCGGGCCGCAAGCGGCACGCCTTGGTCAAGCTGGCCGACTGAGAATTCGCGTCTCGGCCCGGCGCGGGGCCGATTTTCACAAGGGGCGGATTTTCAGTTTTGTGATCCGGTTGTCCTTGCGCGCTGTCACTTCGAAGCGGTAGCCGTGAAACGAAAACACCTGGCCCACAGTTGGGATCATCTGGGCCTCGTGCATGACCAACCCGGCAACGGTGTTGGCGTGCTCATCCGGCAGGTTCCAGTCGGTCGCCCGGTTGAGATCACGGATCGTCATCGCGCCGTCGACCAGGAGCTGACCGTCCTCGGTCTGGAGCGCCTCGTGTTCTTCAACGAGATCGAATTCATCCGTAATTTCGCCAACGATTTCTTCCAGGATGTCCTCGAGCGTGATCAGCCCCTGCAAGGTGCCGTATTCATCCACCACCAGCGCGAAATGCGAGCGGCGCCGCAGGAACTGGCGCATCTGCTCGTCCAGCGTCGTGGTTTCGGGCACGAAATAGGGCTTCATCGCGACGTCGGTGATACGAAAATCCTTGAGCCTGGCGCGTGACGGATCCGGCCCGAACATCAGCTTGTGCATGGAGCGCAGCAAATCCTTGGCATGAACCACGCCGATGATGTTGTCTGGATCGCCGCGAAACACCGGCAGCCGCGTATAACTGCTTTGCAGGCATTGAGAGAGAATCGATTCCGGATCGGTTTCGGCATCGATCATCTCGATCCCCGAGCGATGCAGCATGATTTCCTCGACCGCGCGTTCGCCGAGATCGAGCGCACCGAGAATGCGATCCCTGTCCTCCTTCTCGACCACGCCTTCGGAATGGCCAAGCTGTAGCGCACCCGCGATTTCTTCACGCACGGCAAGGATTTGACTGTCGGGATCGGTTTTCACGCCGAACAGGCTCAGGATGCCGCGCACCAACCAGCGTACCGCCTCGACCATCGGGGCAAAAACCAGCACAACGATCTGAATTGGCCGCGACACCAGGCTCGCTGCCGCTTCCGAATTGGTGATGGCATAGGTCTTGGGCAGCACCTCGGCGAAGATCAGCACCAGCAGGGTCATCACCAATGTTGCCAGCGCCACGCCGCCTTCGCCGAAAATTCGCGAAAACAGCGCCGTCGCCAGCGACGCCGCGAGAATGTTGACCAGGTTGTTACCCAACAGCACAGAGCCGATCAATCGCTCGTTGTCTTCGGTAATCTCAAGAGCACGCGCCGCGCCGCGCGAGCCCTTGTCAGCCTGGCTGCGCAACTTGCCGCGCGACGCCGCTGTCAGTGCCGTTTCGCTGCCCGAGAAAAAGCCCGACAGGATCAGAAGAAAAAAGATCGCGCCGGAGGTGATCCAGAACGCGCTGTCAAACAGCGCAGGGGAAGGTTCCATTTTAAGTCTTGGTCCGTTTAAGAGATATGCAGGTTATGGGCGTCGCGGGCGCGGCAATCAAGGGGGCGGGCTCATCCCTTGCGTCGGTCCTTGCGCGTGGCCAGCGGATGATGTTCGAGCACGAGGTCTTTCAGACGTTCATCCAACACATGGGTATAAATCTCGGTGGTGGCGAGATCGGCATGACCAAGCATGACCTGTATCGAGCGCAGATCCGCGCCGCCTGCCAGCAGATGGGTGGCGAAGGCATGACGCAGGGTATGCGGCGTCACCTTCGCCGGCGACACCCCCGCCTCGGCCGCGAACTGTTTGATCAGAAGGAAGAAACCGTGGCGCGAAAGATGCCCGGCCTTGCCGCGCGACGGGAACAGGAAGCGCGAAGGCGGCTTGCCCGACCTGCGCGCCAACTCATCTGCTCGATCCCACGCGGCCAGCCATTCCGCCATCGCCGCACGCGCCGGCGGCGAGAGCGGCACCATACGTTCTTTGCCGCCCTTGCCCTGCACAAGAAGCATCCTCGGGTCGCCCCTCGCCGCCATGACGGGCAATGAAACAAGCTCGCTCACGCGCATGCCCGTGGCATAGAGCAATTGCATCAGGCAGCCGTTGCGCAGCCTGTCCTGCTCCTTGCGGCCATGGCCGCTGGCGGCGTCGAGAAGCTGGTCGACTTCCGCATGGGTCAGCGTCTTGGGCAGGCGTTTCGAGCGCCCCGGCCCCTTAATCTCGATCGCCGGATTGTCGCCGCGAAGCCCTTCCTCGAAGGCAAAGCGATAGAGCTGCTTGATCGCCGAAAGCCTGCGCGCCCTGGTCGCTGGGGCCATGCCTTGGGTATCGCAATCGATAAGATAGGCTTCGACATCCGTGCGTTTCGCGGTTTCTGCATCAAGGCCATTGTCACCCAGCCAGCCGACAAAGCTCTCCAGATCGCGGCCATAGGCGAGAAGCGTGTTCTGCGCCGCGCCAAATTCGGCCGCCTGAGCTTCGAGAAAGGCAGAAATCCAGCCGCGCGTCATGCTCATCCGCCCTGATTGAGCAGCATCAGTTGAAGCCCGGCCCGGCGGGCCGTATCTTCGAGCCCGAGCGCCCGGAAGCCGCGAATTGCTGTCTCGATATCGGAGAAATTACCCTCGACTCCGCTGGAAAACAGCGCCATCGCCAGCAAAATCGCTTCGCCTAGCTTGCCATCGTCGATCAGGGGTTTCAAAGCGAGCGGCAGGCTGCCGTCGGCGAAAGCGCGGGCGATGACCTTTGCAAGCGGATCGCTGTACACGGCATTTTGCGGCTCGCCGCGCGCCAGCGCCACAAGGAAACGTTCCTCATCATTCATCGCCGTCATTCGCCCGGCGATCGCTTCATAATCCGGCGACAGCATGCCGATACCAAAGGCCAGGGCGTGGGCCTCGCCCGACAACGGCAAACGTGCAAGGCCGGCAGCGTAGAACCGTGCGAAAGGCACTTCCAGATGAGCGGCCTGCATCGCCTCCCACGCGCCCGGCAAGGTCTTCGCCACGGCCCCCGGATCGCCTGCCTGCATTGCCGTATCGAAGCGTTGCAGGGCCTCGACACGATCCCAGATCCCGCCCGATGCCGCGGGATGTCGGGCGGTATAGATATCAATCAGCCGGTTTTCAGACAACGCCCCGGTCCGCGCAAGACGTTCGGCGGCTTCCAGTTCAGCTTTCCAGCCCGAGGTATCGCGCAGATCGGCCATCGCGAAAGCGCGCGGCAGCGAGGCTGTCGGCAAGGGCGTTCCGGCCGCCTCGAACAGCCGGAAGGCCAGCGGCGAAACCACGGAAGGCGGCGCCAGATCAACACCTTCCTCTATCAACTCCGGATCGATGAACATGCTCACAAGATGATCTTCGACCGGTGTCATGAGCTTGAGCGCGCGGGCCGAATCGAGCATCAGCGCAGCTGCGTTCCAATCGCCGCCACGCGCCGCACAGAAGATCCGCGAAGCCGTATGCTGGGTCAGATAAGGTGTCTTGTTCAGTACGTTGCAGGCGCTTTCCTCTGTGCCCGCCAGCAAGGTCAGGTCGAACCAGAGCGGGAAAAGCTGAGCGCTTTGCGGCCCCGCCCGCTCCATCAGAGCCAGCGCCGGCTCCACCGCGCCGAGCTCCATCAGCTTGGTGACCCGGGCGTTGAGCATGCGATACCCCGGCCTGGCATCGCCAGGCGGTTCAGCCTCGGCCAGCAACAACGTATAGAGCAGGGATTGCATCGCCGGCAGGCCCAGCACGTCCTGATCGCGCAGTGCAGCGATCAGGTCGCTGCTTTTGCTGGCTTGCCAGACCGACGCCGGCAGTCCGGTCACCGAGGCGGGAAGAAGCCCGACAGCATCACGCCCGGCCTCTTCGAGAGGCGTGACCGTCACTTCGGGGCTCACCGCACTTTCGGTCACGGCAGGTTCTGGCCCGCTGAGGCGCGGTTGTGGCACGGTGCGACTCGTCACCGGGACCGGGTTGTTCAACCATTCAATGGCGGACAGCGGCTGTTGCGCATGTGCCATGCCCGGCAGCGACAGCGCGACGCCGAGTACCAGCAAGCCTCTGAAACCATTCGCGATTCGCGACAACATGCCAAAGGGCGCTCGACACATGACTGTCTCGCACCGTTCGAGGCCAAGCTGTGATCCAACCCCCGCTTGAAACGCTCTAGCTTGCATCCAGCTCAATGGTTTCCCGAATCTCCTGCTGTGGGGGGGAAAAATCAGCCCCGAAAAAAGGCCCTAGATAAGCATAGGCGACCAGCGCGATCATAGCAAGAATCGCCAGTATTAACAGCCACTTGATGATGCGCCTCATGCTTGACCTGCTCGTTTTGTATTTGCCTTTGCCCAACTTATAACTGGCCTTTCTGACAAGATCACGTCATTCAGGCGGGTGAGTTTCAGATTGGCAGGGGAACGCCGATTTCGGCAGGGAACGGCGCGGCGCAGATGGGCTGGAAAGTGAACAAGACAATCGTTCTGGTCGGCATGATGGGAGCAGGAAAAACCGCGGTGGGCAAAGCACTTGCCACACGTCTCGGGGTTCCATTCCTGGACTCCGATATGGCCTTGCAGGATGCCGCCAACCGAACCATCGCCGAAATCTTCGAGCGCGACGGCGAGGCATTTTTCCGCGACAAGGAAAGCAAGGTGCTCGAGCGCCTTCTCGAAGCCGACGAAAAGGGCGTTTTGTCGACCGGAGGCGGCGCGTTCCTGGCAAAGCGCAATCGCGAAATGATCAGCGAGAAAGCCGTCTCAGTGTGCTTGCACGCTGATCTCGCACTGTTGTGGAATCGGGTAAAACACAAGAGTACCAGACCCTTGCTGCGCACTTCCAATCCCCACGCAACACTCGCCGCGCTTTACGACGCGCGCAGCCCGATCTATGCGTTGGCCGATCTGAAAGTGGAGGCGAGGGCGGAATATTCGATCGAGGACATGGCCGGAAAAGTGATCGAAGCCCTGCGCACGCGACCAGACGTTCTGGAGGAAACTAGATGAGAGACCAGGTGCATGTGGCCCTGGGCCGGCGGGGCTACGATATCGAAATCGGGCCCGGGCTGCTGGGCCGGGCCGGGGCACTGATCAAACCGCTTCTGATACGGCCTTCGGTTGCAGTCATCACCGACGAGACGGTTGCTGGCTTGCACCTTGACAACCTCCGTTCGGGCTTGGAAAAAAACGATATTTCAGTGGCTTCCCTTGCACTTCCGCCAGGTGAAAGCACCAAGTCCTGGCCCCAGTTCGCTCGTGCAACAGACTGGTTGCTCGACCAGAAGGTCGAACGCGACGGGATGATCATTGCCTTCGGTGGCGGGGTGATCGGCGATCTTGCCGGGTTCGCCGCGGCGGTGCTGCGCCGGGGGGTTCGGTTTGTCCAGATCCCGACCACGCTGCTCGCCCAGGTCGACAGTTCGGTCGGTGGCAAGACCGGCATCAACACGCCCCAGGGCAAGAACCTGATCGGCGCGTTCCACCAGCCAAGCCTGGTTCTGGCCGATACCGACGTTCTCGACACGCTTGACCCGCGCGACTTCCTGGCTGGCTACGGCGAGGTCGCCAAATATGGCCTCCTTGGCGATTACCAATATTTTCAATGGCTTGAGGCAAACGGCCCCAAGCTTGTCGCAGGCGATCCCGGCCTCAGGATCGCCGCCGTCAAGCGCGCCTGCGAGATGAAGGCGGCGATCGTGGCGCGCGATGAGACCGAACAGGGAGAACGGGCATTGCTCAATCTGGGGCATACCTTTGGCCATGCCCTTGAGGCAGCGACGGGTTACTCCGACCGCCTGCTGCATGGCGAAGGCGTGGCCATCGGCTGTGCCCTGGCGTTTGAGCTCTCTGCCCGCATGGGCTTGTGCAGCCAGGAAGACCCGAGCCGCGTGCGCGCCCATTTCAAGAACATGAAGATGAAGGTTGATCCATCTGATATAGAAGGGGAATTGCCGAACGCAGAAACCCTGATCGAGCTGATGATGCAAGACAAGAAAATGCGCGACGGACGGCTGCATTTCGTCCTGGCGCGCGGCATTGGCAAGGCGTTCGTGACTGCGGATGTCGACCTCGACCTGGTCAAAACGCTCCTCGACGACGCCCTCAAGGCAAGAAGTTAACGCCACCGTACGGTGCAAATCGCGGGGGGTGACTCCCGGCTGCTGCCCGGCTGTCGCGCGTATGACATCGGATTCCTGAATATATGAACACGCGTTAAGGTTAACCCGACGCGCGCTGCTTCCTCTGACCGAAAACATCCCGGGGTTTGGGGCAGAGCCCCAATCAGGAAACCTGTGCGGCGCAGCCGCTCCTTCGGATCAGACACGCAGACGCACACCCTTCGGATCGAATGGCGGCTCGGAAAGGATCACCGCGCGGTGCGGGCGGCCCAGCACCATGACCTCGACCCTGTCGCCCGGCCCGGCCCCGGACACGAACCCGAGCGCCAGGCTCATCCCCACCGAATAGCCATAGGCTCCCGAGGTGACCTTGCCGATGCCGCGGCCATCGCGGAAGATCGGCTCGCCGCCGGTGGCGTCGGCGCCAGAGGCGCTGACATCGGCTTCGTCGAGCGCCAGGAGCACCAGGTTTTCGCGCGCGTCGTTCTGCATCACCGCGCCAACGGCGTCGCGGTGCAGGAAATCCTTGTCGCGCTTCACCAGCCGCGCGAGGCCGACTTCCTGGGGCCAGTATTCCGGCGAATATTCCCGCCCCCAGGAGCCATAGCCTTTCTCGATCCTGAGACTCATCAAGGCGCGGCTGCCCACCGGCCCGGCACCAAGCCCGCGCCCGGCCTCGAGCAGCGCCTCGTAAAGCCGCAGCTGATCGGCTTCGGCGCAATGCAGCTCCCAGCCGAGATCGCCGGTGAAGGAGACACGCAAGGCGACACAATCGACCCCGGCAAGCTCGATCCGGCGCGAGGCCATGAACGGGAAATCGGCGGTTTCGAGCGACGCATTGGTCAGCCTTGCGAGCAACTCGCGCGATTTCGGCCCGGCCACGTTGAAGCCGCAGACCGCGTCGGTGAGCGACTCGAAACGGGTGCCTGCGGGCAAGGGCAACATGCGGAAGAAGCGCTGGTGATAGCGCTCGGCCATGCCGGATCCGACGATCCAGAATTCATCTTCGGCGAGCCGCGTGACGGTGAAATCCCCGGCGATGCCGCCGCGCCTGCCGATCAGCGGGGTGAGGCAGCTTTTGCCCACCACGCGCGGCATGGTATTGGCGAAGAGGGCATTGAGCCAGTCTTCGGCCCCTGCCCCCTTGACCCGGTATTTGGCGAAATTCGAGATGTCGATGATGCCGGCGCGGTCGCGCAGCATCCGGCATTCCACGCCCACCGGCGCCCACCAATTGGCCCGTGTGAAGCCGTTGGTATCCTCCACCCCCGGCGTCTCGGCGAACCACAAGGGATGCTCCCAGCCGTAATTGAGGCCGAACACCGCGCCCATCTGGCGCTGCCTGTCATAGGCCGGGCGGGTGCGCACCGGGCGGCCGGCGGCGCGCTCCTCGTTGGGAAAGTGAATCGAGAAGCGGTGGGCATACTGGTTTTGCACCCGCGCGCGGGTGAAGTCCTTGCCGGCCCAGGCGCCGAAGCGGGCCATGTCCCAGGCGAAGATGTCCATGCTCGGCTCGCCTTCGACGATCCATTCGGCGGCAAGCTTGCCCATGCCGCCGGATTGCGAGAAGCCGGGGATGATGCCGTTGCAGGCGAAATAACCGCGAAGCTCGGGCACCGGGCCGAGCAGCACGTTGGAATCCGGCGACCAGATCATCGGGCCGTTGATCACCCGCTTGATCCCGGCACGGCCCACCGCCGGCACGCGATCAATGGCGCGCAACATGTTGGGTTCGATCCGCTCGAGATCGTCGGCGAAAAGCTCATGGCCGAAATCCGGCGGCGTGCCGTCCTCGGCCCAGAACCGCATGTCGCGTTCATAGGCGCCGACCAGCAGCCCCTGCCCCTCCTGGCGGAGATAATACTCGCCGTCGCGGTCGGCCACAGAAGGCAGGCGGCGGTCCATCGCGGCGATTTCGGGGATGGTCTCGGTCACGAAATACTGGTGTTCGGTGGGTTGCAGCGGCAGCGTGATCCCGGCCATCGCCGCCACCTCGCGGCCCCAGAGACCGGCGGCGTTGATCACCCAGTCGGTGCGGATATCGCCCTTGGGCGTGCGCACGATCCAGCTGCCATCGGGCTGCGGTTCGGTCGCTGTGACCGGCGTGAAGCGGTGGATCTCGGCGCCGTTCTGGCGCGCGCCGACGGCATAGGCGTTGGTCACGCCCGAAGGGTCGACATTGCCGCCCTCGGGTTCGAACATAATGCAGCGGATGCCATCGAAATCGACCAGCGGGTGCAGGCGCTCGGCCTCGTCGCGGCTGACTTCATGGAAGTTCAGGCCATAGAGGCGGGCCTTGGCCTCCTGCAGGCGCAGCTGGTGTTCGCGATCCGCGGTCTGGGCGAGATAGAGCGAGCCGGGCTGGAACACGCCGCAGCTCTGGCCGGTTTCCTCTTCCAGCGCGTTGTAGAGGCTCATGGTGTAGTTTTGCAGGCGGGTGATGTTGGTATTGTCGTGCAGCCCGTGGATGTTGGCCGCGGCGTGCCATGTGCTGCCCGAGGTCAGCTCGTCGCGCTCCAAGAGCACCACGTCGCGCCAGCCGAGCTTGGCCAGGTGATAGAGGATCGAACAGCCGATGACGCCGCCGCCGATCACGACAGCCTGGGCGTGGGTGCGCATGAGAAAAGCCCTTCCTACGCGTTGGTTGCGACCAGACTGCCCTCAAACCGGGAGCTCCATTTGCCCGTTCCCGACAGATCCTGTCGTGGTTTGACCAGTGGATCAGGCCTGTTCGCTTGCATCCCCGGTGACCATCTCGCGCAGATCGACCTCGCAGGAGGCCAACAGGCGGGCACGATCCGGGCCAAAGGCGATAGCATCGAGCGCGCGGCGCAATTCACGTTCGGCGATATCGCGGGCGGCGTCTCTGAGCCCCCGGTCCGGGTGGCGCATCAACGCGGTGAAGGTCTGTTGCAGGCGCTGCTGCACCTCGACCACGCCGGCGCCATCGCGCGACAAGGCGCCGAAGCCGTCCTGCAACAGATCGACAGGGTCGAGCGGGGCGACATGGAGGTGATCGAGCGGGTTTTCACGCTCCGACCCGGTTTCGTCGGTATAGTCGCTCAGGATCCGGCCGATCCGGGTGATCACATCAATCGCGGTACCCGGATCGTTGACCCCGGGCGACAGCGCGCGGCTGCCGATCTCGCCCATCACCAGCAGGCCGAAGCGCGGATCCTGCTCGAAGGTGCGCACATCGCCGAGCCGGATATTGGCGCGCACCGCCTTTTCCAGGCTTTCAAGGTCATGGTCTTCGTCTTCGGGCGGCCCGGTCTTGACGGCCCTTGCCAGCGGCGCGTTGACGAAGACGAAGGCGCCGATATTGCGGCTGAGATAGAGCGCGACGCCATGGGCCTTTGCCATGGAATTGAGCGCCTCGGGATAGATCTGCTGGATATAGCCGCTTTCGGCGGCGCGGATGATTTCGCCCTCCTTTGGCGCTTCGCCGGTGAGGGCGCGCGCCCCGAGGCAGGGATTGGCCAGCCGGTCGCGGAACTCGGCGCGGGTCACGTCCTCGATCTGGCGGGTGGTGTTGATCAGGCTGCCGAAGCCTTGCAGATGCAGCACCCAGCGGATCAGGTAGAGCACGATCACGCCCAGCACGAGAACCGTCATCACGAAGAGCACGAAGGCGCTGTCATCATCGAACACGCCGAGCTCGCGCAGGATGATCGCCACCAGCGCATAGACATAGGCGCCGATGAACACCGCCAGGGTGTTCTGGGTGGTGCGGTCCTGGATGATCAGCCGGTGCACCCGCGGGGTCCATTGCGTCGAGGACGAGCGATAGACCGAGACCATGACGGTGATGGCGAAGATCGTGCCGGCCAGCATGGCATTGGCGATGACGTCGAGCAATCGGTCCGCCGCCGCGCCGTTGAGCGATTGCGACAGCTCGCGCGGCACGAAATCCTCGACCACTTGGGCCACCGCGAGCGCGACCAGCGAGCTGAAGCCCATGACGAGCACCCGCACCCAGAGCTTGCGGCTATATTCGCGCAGGCGACGCACAAGGGTGCGCGGATCGAGAAATCGAAGGAACATGTCGGGCATCACCGCAGTCTGGAGCACCCCGGGAGGTGCGGGTTTGCGACAAATCCTGTCGTTGACAGGCAAGGCAGCGTGCCGTCACCCTTTAAGCTTCGGCCCAGGAACACTATTAGAGGCCCAGAGACATGCAGTCCACCACCCGTGTTGCCGTGATCGGGGGCGGCGTTGTCGGCGCCTCCGTGCTTTACCACCTGACCAAGCTGGGCTGGTCGGATGTGATGCTGCTGGAACGCTCGGAGCTGACCAGCGGCAGCACCTGGCACGCCGCGGGCGGCTTTCACACGCTCAATGGCGATACCAACATGGCGGCGCTGCAGGGCTATACCATCCGGCTTTACCGCGAGCTGGAAGAGATCACCGGCATGTCCTGCGGCCTGCACCATGTCGGCGGCATCACCCTGGCCGACAACCGCGACCGCATGGACATGCATCTGGCCGAGCGCGCCAAGCATCGCTACATGGGGTTGGAGACCGAGATCATCGGCCCGGAGGAAATCGCCAAGATCGCCCCGGTGACCAATACCGAGGGCGTCATTGGGGCGCTCTATGACCCTCTTGATGGCCATCTCGACCCCTCGGGCACCACCCATGCCTATGCCAAGGCGGCGCGGATGGGCGGCGCCACCATCGAGACCCATTGCATGGTCAAAGAGACCAACCAGCGCGCCGATGGCACCTGGGATGTCGTCACCGACAAGGGCACGATCCATGCCGAGCATGTGGTCAATGCCGGCGGGCTCTGGGCGCGCGAGGTCGGCGCGATGGCGGGGATCTATTTCCCGCTGCTGCCGATGGAACATCAATACCTGGTGACCGACGAAATCCCCGAGATCGCCGCGATCATCGACGCCGGCGGCGAGCATCCGCATGTGATGGACCCGGCCGGCGAGAGCTATCTGCGCCAGGAAGGCCGTGGCCTCTGCATCGGGTTTTACGAACAGCCCTGCCGGCCATGGTCGGTGGATGGCACGCCCTGGGGCTTTGGCCACGAGCTTCTGGCCGACGATTACGACAAGATCGAGGACAGCATCGCCTTCGCTTATCGCCGCTTTCCGGTGCTGGAAAAGGCCGGGGTCAAATCGGTGATCCACGGACCGTTCACCTTCGCGCCCGATGGCAATCCGCTGGTCGGGCCGGTGCCGGGGATGCGCAACTACTGGAGCGCCTGCGCGGTGATGGCCGGGTTCAGCCAGGGCGGCGGCGTCGGCCTGATGCTGGCGCAATGGATGGTCGAGGGCGAGACCGAGCGCGACACCTGGGCGATGGATTGTGCCCGCTTCGGCGACTGGATCACGCCGGGCTACACAACCCCCAAGGTGATCGAGAATTACCAGAAACGCTTCTCGGTGAGCTATCCCAACGAGGAACTGCCGGCGGCGCGCCCGTTCCGCCAGACCCCGATGTATGACGTGTTCGACAAGATGGGCGCGGTCTGGGGCGCACAATACGGGCTCGAGGTGGTCAACTACTTCGCTGAAGCCGACGAGCCACGCTACGAGACGCCGAGCTTCCGGCGCTCCAACGCCTGGGAGGCGACCGCGCGCGAGGTGAAGGCCGTGCGCCAAGCCGTTGGAATCAACGAGCTTCACAATTTCGGCAAATACCTGGTGACAGGTCCGGGCGCGCGCGACTGGCTCGACCGAATCATAGCCGGGCGGGTGCCGCAGCCGGGGCGGCTGTCGCTCACGCCGATGCTCTCGCCCAAGGGCCGGCTGATCGGCGATTTCACCATTTCCTGCCTCAGCGACGAGGCGTTCCAGCTCACCGCCTCCTATGGCGCGCAGGCCTATCACATGCGCTGGTTCGAGCGCCACGAAGCGACAGGCGTGACGGTCGAGAACATCTCCGACCGGCTCAACGGCTTCCAGATCGCCGGACCGAAGGCGCGCGAGGTTTTGCAGGCCTGCTGCCGCACCGACATCTCGGGTATGCGCTTCATGGATGTGCGGCATCTCACCGTGGGCATGGTCGATTGCCTGGTGCAGCGGGTCTCCTATACCGGCGATCTCGGCTATGAGATCTATTGCGATCCGATGGCGCAGCGCAGCCTGTGGCAGACATTATGGGCGGTGGGAGAACCCGTGGGCATGAAACCCTTCGGCATGCGGGCGATGATGTCGCTCAGGCTGGATCGCTTCTTCGGCTCCTGGCTGAACGAGTTCTCACCCGATTACACGGCCGGCGAAACCGGCCTCGACCGCTTCATCTCCTGGAAGAAAAATGTTGATTTCATTGGCAGAAATGCTGCCGAGGCCGAGCGGGACGCGGGCGCCAAACGCAAGCTCTGCGCCTTCGCGGTCGAGGCGGAAGACGCCGATGTGCAGGGCTATGAGCCGGTCTGGCTCGACGGCGAGGTGGTGGGTTTTTGCACATCGGGTGGCTATTCGCACCATGCCGGAAAATCCATCGCCCTGGCGCTGGTGCCGCGCGATGCGGCCAGCGAGGGCTTGCAGGTCGAGATCGAGATCCTCGGGCAGAAGTGCCGCGCGCGGCTGATCACCGAGCCGCTTTTCGACGCCGATGGCGCGCGGATGCGAGTATAAGGTCTGGACCAGCCCTTTCATCTTTCCGAACATACTCCCGCCGGAGGCGCCCACACCCGCCACCGGCGCGAGGGCTGCCAATGACGCGCGACGCCAGCGATATCCTGATCCTGATCCCGGCGGCGGGTGCATCGTCGCGGATGCGCGGGCGCGACAAGCTTCTGGAACTTGTCGATGCCCAGCCGCTGCTGGCGCGTCAGGCGCGGCGGGCGCTGGAAACCGGTGCGCAGGTGCTGGTGACGCTGCCGAAGGCTCGAACCGAGCGGCGCGCTGCATTGACGGGGTTGGCGCAGGCGCGATTGCAGGTGCAGCCGATCGACGGGCGCGAAGGCATGGCCGCGTCGATCCGGGCCGGCGCCGCCGCTGCCGAACAATTCGGGGCCAGTGCGCTGATGATCGTGCTGCCGGATATGCCGGAGCTGGAGACCGCGGATTTCGATGTGCTGATTGCGGCGCATCTCGATGCGCCTGATACGGCGCTGCGCGCGGCCTCGGAGGCAGGCGCACCGGGCCATCCGGTGATCTTTCCGCGGCGGCTCTTCGGCGAGTTGGGGTCGGTGACGGGCGATGCCGGGGCGCGCGGGGTGCTCCGGAACGAGCAGGTCCGGCTGATCCCGTTGCGCGGCAATCGCGCCGTCACCGATCTCGACACGCCCGAGGACTGGGCGCAATGGCGATGCCGGATGCGCTGAGGCGGTTGCTATTCGCGCAGCTCAGGCGGCGCGCGGCGCGCTGCGCATGCAGGCGGGCAGGATAATTTCTTCGACCCCCTGAAACACCAGGCTGTCGGCGCCATCGGTGATCGAGCCACTTTGCGGGCCGGTCCAGCTGATGCTGACCGGTTCGCTGAGCAGCGACAGGTCGATCACGCGGTAGCGCGGGCCGGTGGTGCCGCCAATGATCCGGTCATAGCCGAGCCCGAGAAAGCGCGGGGTGACGACCAGATGATCTTCGCGCGTCTGCGCGGCGGCGAGCGCCGGGCACGATCCGGCGGATGGCGGGCTGTAGACTATGGCAAAATCCGAATTCATGGCTGCACGACTCACAAAGCTGAAAACCGCCGGTTGCTCCGGCTTAACGGCTTCGATCATCGAGGCGCGATGTGGCGGTATTGCGGAATGGCCGCGGGCAAATTGCGGCGTTTGGCAAATAAACCCACAGGAATACACGAAAAACGGGAAGAGACTCGCGTCTCTTCCCGGTGCCCGGGCGAAGGGTCTAGCGACTCCCGAGGCCGCTGCATATTCCGTGAAAGGAAGGGTTGGCCGGGGCAGCGCGCTGAACGCAGCCGCCCCGGCCGGTTGGATGAGGGGGTCGAGCGCCCTGCCCTTAACGGACCAGCAGCCGAGCCTCATGTTTCTTCAGCGCACGCCGCGCGGCGGTGTAATCCTCGACCCCTTCAGTCGTTTTCAACTCGGGGAACAGTTGGAGGATTTCGTCGCGTTGCTCGGCGCCGATACCATCGAGCACATTGGCGCCGGGCTGGAAGCTTTCGCTCCAGGCGCCGTTCGAGAGCACCACTTCGTGCTGATCGAACATGAAGTGCACGTAGGTCACCCCGAGGGTTCCGACCTCATCGACACCCGGCAGGTCGGTCAGGTGCTTGGCGGCGGCCAGGACTTCGCGCTCTTCGAAGTAGAGCTGGGTCTTGTCGCCGGTCAGAAGCAGGCGGTGCTGCGGCGAGACCAGGATGTCGTGCTCGGGCAGGTTGTCGCCGAGCGCGCCCTTCTGGATCAGGATCGGGCGCAGATGCGGCGCCCGGGCCAGTTCGTGGCCGGTGAGGCCGCGCCGTCCGATCCAGCGGATCTCCTGGATGCCATTGTCGCGGGTGATGATCTTGTCACCCTCTTTCAGCTCCTCCACCATGCGCTCGCCCTTGGGTGTCGCGATCGCGGTGCCGGGGGTAAAGCAGGGCACGACATTCTCGATGTCGTAGAAGTCCATCTGGCCGGTATTGTTGCCATCGGCATCGAAGAACTCGACAAAGCCGTCTTCACGGTCGGCCGAGGTGTAGGTGATGTTGATCCGACCACCTGTCGGCGCGGTGCCGCGCAGGTCGAGCGTGTCGTAGTCATAGGGCAGATCGTCGTCGGGGTTGATCCCGTCCGGCGCCGAGCCGCCATCGACGTAATCGCCGACATTGCCGCCGATGAAGGTGTCACGGCCCGACTGGCCATACATCGTGTCGGCACCCTGGCCGCCGATGATGGTGTCATCGCCTTCACCGCCTTCGATGCTGTCTTCGTCGATGCCGCCATCGAGGTAGTCGTCGCCGAGACCGCCGATCAGCGTGTCGTCGTCATCGCCGCCATAGATGGTGTCGTTGCCCTGACGGCCGCCGAGATGATCGCGGTTGTCGTCCGGGTCGGGATCGGTGGCGTCGAGAATATCCAGCGCACCGTCGGTATCATCGCCATAGATGACATCGTCGCCGAAGCCGCCGGTGATGGTATCGGCGCCCTGCTGGCCATAGAGCGTATCGTCGCCCTCGCGGCCGCGGATCACGTCATTGTCGATGCCGCCGTCGATCACATCGTTGCCGATGCCGCCATCGAGGCTGTCATTGTCGTCTTCGCCGAAGATGGTATCGTTGCCAGCCCCGCCAAGCACCGTGTCCATGCCGTTGGTCGGCACCGGATCGGTGGCGTCGGGGGCCTGACCCCAAAGCAGGTTGCTGTCGCCGGCATTGATCCAGTCGTCGCCGTCACCGCCGAGGATCGAATCCGAGCCATGGCCGCCGATGATCGAATCGTCGCCCTCACCCCCGAGCACGGTATCGTCGTCGATCCCGGCATGGATGGTGTCGTTGCCGGTGCCGCCATCGATCCAGTCGGCGTCGTCGCCGGTCTGGATGAAGTCATTGCCGGCGCCGCCATAGACGGTGTCCATGCCATCGGTGGTGTTGGGATCGCTGAGGATCGAGCCGATCGGCAGGTTGGGATCGTCGCCGACGTAATCCGAGAACGTGTCGATGCCGGCGAGGATGGTGTCATCGCCATCGCCGCCTTCGATATAGTCGGCGCCCTGGACATCATTGATGAAGTCGTTGCCGGCGCCGCCATAGACTTCGTCATCATCGATGCCGGAATTGATGGAATCATCGCCATCGCCGCCCAGGATGGTATCGCGGTCGTCGCCGGTGATGATGGTGTCATTGCCCGCCCCCGCATCGACCAGGTCGCGATCATTCTCGGGATCGGAATCCACCGGAACGCCCGGGAAGGTCACCACGTCGATCGCCGGGCGTGTGCCCGATGTGTCGATCAGGTCGTCGCCGATACCGCCGTAGGCGGAGTCATTGCCGTCGCCGCCGCGCAGGTCATCGTCGCCTTCGCCGCCACGCAGCACGTCATCGCCGTCTTCGCCGATCAGCGTGTCATCGCCCTCTTCGCCATAGAGCACGTCATCGCCGTCTTCGCCGTTGACGTCATCGTCGCCTTCGCCGGCAAAGACCGTATCATCGCCGTCACCGGCAAGCACGGTATCCTGCTGTGGCGGGCGGCCCGGGGCGTTGTCGTTGTGGTCGATCAAGTCGCCTTCGGGGTCGCCGGTATAATCGTAATCGATCAGGTCGTCGCCGTCGGTGCCTTCAACGATATAGTTGGGGCCCGGGCCGTCATCGTTGACCGTGACGGTCACGGTGGCGGTATCGGTGTTGCCGTCGGGATCCGCCACCGTGTAGGTGAAGGTGTCTGTACCGATGAAGCCCGCTGTGGGCGTGTAGGTGACGGTGCCGTCGCCATTGTCGGTCGCCATACCATTCGACGGCGTCGAGAGCGCCACGATGGTCAGCGGATCGGATTGCGGATCGGTGTCGTTGGCCAGCACATCGACGACCACGGCGGTGCTCACGGTGGTAACGCCGGTATCGTCGTTGGCGTCGGGCTCCTGCGGTTCGCTGTCTAGGGTCGAGAAATGAACATCGGAAACCATGACGCGCTGTGCGCCGGATTCGTTGTTTTCATAGTCGATTTCGATGCGGGCTACCGGGCCGGCGATCTCGACGAGCGCAGAAGCCTGCGCATCGGTCGGCGACCACGCGTCTACTCCGCCCTGCGCGCCGTTGCTCCCCAGTGGCTGGACATCGGAGCCGAGCGACAGGGTTACCGGCACCTCGTTGCCGTCAGCGTCATAGGCGCGGATCGTCACCATATCGAGATGGTTTGCGTCACCGGTTCCGGTATCGTCGCGGCCGATGTCGATGTCATTGATGCGGAACGAGACGTTCTGCACTTCGTCGGCATACTGATCGTCGGTAGCGCTGAACGAGAGCGTTGTTGTCGAGGTGTCGTCGGCGGGGCCTTCGCCGCCTTCGCCAAACAGCTTGAGGAAGGAATTGGGATCGAACGGTTCGCCGCTGCCGACATAGCCATCGGAATTGAAGGTGAACGCCTGCGCGCCTTCATCTTCCTCGGTAAAACCAACGGTGACCTCGATACCCCCGGTATCCACCGATTGCGTTGCGCCCAAGTTGGTTCCGTATGCACCGAACAAACCCCAATCAAGTACCAAGTTAGCCATCGCTTTAGACCCTTCTAAGCTGTCCGGCGCTACAAACCGGTGTTCGGCCGCGTGCCCGAAACTCGCAGGCGCGCAAAAATCCCATCATGCGCAACGCATGGGCAGTTCCTCGAAAAGGCAGAGCAGATGTCGGGACGCAAGTGCATCCCTCTGGCAGGTTCGGTGCGCGGCTCGATCCAGCAGCGGATCTTTGCAGCGCACCCCTTTTCGCATCATACCGATGCATCGCAGTTCAGCGGCCGCCCCAGGGCCAGCAGACATGCCCCCCAGTCGGGCAAAACTATTAATAGCGCTCTGCTGCCCCGGCACAAACTGGATTCTGACGGGAAAAAACCGCATTTCCTCCCATTGGCTGCACGGTATCGCCACAATTTCGCCACAAAGCGACGAAAAATCGGGGCGATTGTTTCCATGTGAAGTATCATGAAATCAGGGGTTTGGACCTTGTTTGCTGGCGCGGCAGCTTATCGCACTCTGGGTATCGCATTGCACCGGTCGAGACGGACTGTTTCCAGGCGCCAAACAATTGCAGGTCGATCAATTTTGCCGAAAAAAAGACGCAACTGGTAAACACCGCCACGCGATTGACCCTTGGTAAGGAACCAATCCGCGGGTTTTGCTCAAATTGGTTACAAATTCGCGCGCTCTCGCTGCGAATCGTGGCGGAGAAAGGGCGAAAGCCGATTCGCCGGAGCCTGCGGTGACGGCAGCGGGAGTGCACGGCGACGGCGATTCGCGCCGCGCGACGCAGGCATGCAGACAAGGAAGGAACGTTGGCAGCGGTGCTTTGCTGCGCGAGACCATGGTACCCAAGGCCGGACTCGAACCGGCAAGCCCGTTAGGGCGGGGGATTTTGAATCCCCTGTGTCTACCAATTCCACCACTTGGGCATGTTGGCATGGCCGCACCCGATGTAGCGCGGCGGCGCTGGCGGGAAAAGGGCAAAAATGCCGGTCCGGCGCGGTTAGCGCGCCCGGCCCCGGGGGAGAAACCGCCCTGCCCTACGGCATCGGCACCAGCGGCGCGCTTGTGTTCAGCGCCTCGACATCCATGCCGGCCAGTTTCTTGTAGGCGCCGGCGACCTGTTCCAGTTCGGCGCGGCTCATCACCTCGGCGATGTCGCTGAACCCGTCGGGTGCGCGCTCGGCCACCACGTCGAGCACCTTGTCGGGGCCATCGCCGCGATTTGCCAGCACCAGCGCGTTGACCTTTTCGCGGCGTGCGTCGTCATAGGCCTCGAGCGCGGCGCGCCCTTCGCTGTGATCGCGCAGCTCGCGCGCCAATACGCGGGCATCGAGGATCGCCTGGCTGGCGCCGTTGGAGCCGATCGGATACATCGCATGGGCGGCATCGCCGAGCAGGGTCATCGGCCCGTGAGTCCAGGCCGGGAGCGGATCGCGATCGACCATCGGATATTCGAACACCGGCCCGGCGCCGGCGATCACCGCCGGGATATCGAGCCAGTCAAAGCGCCAATCGGCGAAGGCGGGGGCGAAATCGGCGAGGCTGCCGGGGCGGTTCCAGTCCTGTTCGCGCCACTGATAGTCTTTCGGCATCATCCGGTCGGCGATCCAGTTGATCAGGCAGGTGCCGTCGCCGTAGTCCTCGATCGGGTAGCAGACGAACTTGCAGGCCTTGCGCCCCGCCATCGCCATGCTGCGCCCGGTGAGGAAGCGCGGCCCGCGGGTCACGCCGCGCCACATCATCACGCCGCCCCAATGGGCGGGGCCCTCTTTCG
The DNA here is from genome assembly GCA_965366835.1 of uncultured Rhodobacterales bacterium. Lineage (GTDB taxonomy): Bacteria > Pseudomonadota > Alphaproteobacteria > Rhodobacterales > Rhodobacteraceae > JAKGBX01. The sequence continues at coordinate 9,462 of CBDUGF010000020.1, read as the reverse complement.
GATAGAGCCTGGCCCTGGCGCGCGAATTGATCCCGTCGGCGGCGACGAAAACCCGGCCTTCCGCCCTGCCCGACACCGTGCCGGTGGCGCGTTCGCCCAGCGTGATCGCGACGCCTTCGGCGGTTTCGGCCCAATCGAGCACGGCCTGGCCGCGCGCGATCACATCGGCGCCGGCGCGCGCAACCAGGGTGTCATGCAGCAGCATCTGGAGGGTGCCGCGATGGATCGAATATTGCGGCCAGTGATAACCGGCAAAGGTGCCGCGCGGCTCGGACCAGATCAGCCCGCCCTGGGCCGAGAAATAGGCCACTTCTTCGGTGCGCAGCCCGGCGGCCTCAAGCCCGGGTTCGAGCCCGAGCTCGAAAAGTTCGCGGATCGCATGGGGCTGGACATTGATGCCGACACCGAGCGGGCGGATTTCGGGAACCGCCTCGAAGATGCGAAACCGGATGCCCATCTGGTGCAGGCTGAGCCCGAGGGTCAGGCCGCCGATTCCGGCGCCTGCAATCAGAACTGTCATCGAAGCCTCCGCGCTTTTCTGTTTAGCCTAGCAAGGCTTGTGTTATAAACGCCAGCATAAAAGGCGCGCCGATACGGGCGGGGCGACGCCAATCAGGCAGGGCAATGATACGCAGGCTTTACGACTGGACCATGCAGCTTGCCGATCATCCGCGCGCGATGTGGGCGCTGGCGGTTGTGGCCTTTGTCGAGAGCTCGGTATTTCCGATTCCGCCCGACGTGATCATGATCCCGATGATCCTGAAGCGGCCCGACCGGGCCTGGGCCATCGCCGGCGTGGCGCTGGCGGCCTCGGTGATCGGCGGGCTGCTGGGCTATGCCATCGGTGCGCTGGCCTATGAGCAGATCGGCCAGCCGATCCTGGCGGCGATGGGCAAGGCCGACGCGATGGCAGCGTTCAACACCCGGTTCAACGATTTCGGCTTCTGGGCGGTGCTGACCGCGGGGATGACGCCGTTTCCCTACAAGGTGATCACCATCATGTCGGGCTGGACCGGGATGCCGCTGTTCACATTCATTGCCACCTCGATCCTGGCGCGGGGCCTGCGCTTCTACATTGTCGCGGGCTTGCTGTGGAAATTCGGCGCCCCGATTCGGGACTTCATCGAGCGCCGTTTGGGGCTTATGTTCGCGCTGTTCGTCGCTATCCTGCTGGGCGGATTCTATGTGGTGAGGTTTCTATGAACTTTTCACGACCCAACCTGATCTTCCTCGCCGCCGCAGGCTCGGCGGCGCTGATGATCGGGGCGTTGCTGTTTCAGTATGTCGGCGAGATGGCGCCCTGCAAGCTGTGCTACTGGCAGCGCTATCCGCATGTGGCGGCGATCGTCATCGGGGTGCTGGCGCTGGCGATCCCGGGGCGCGGCCTGCCGCTGCTGGGCGCCTTGGCGGTGCTGACCAGCGCCGCGATCGCCGCTTATCACACCGGGGTCGAGCGCGCATGGTGGGCAGGGCCGGAAAGCTGCACCGGCGGCGGCGGCGGACTTGGCGGGCTGTCGGGCAGCGACCTGCTGAGCACCGATCTGCCCACCGGCGTGGTGATGTGCGACGAGGTGCCCTGGGAGATGTTCGGCCTGTCGATGGCGAGCTGGAACGGGCTGGCCTCGCTCTTTTTCGCGATGCTCTGGCTCTGGGCGGCGCGCAGCCGGGTGTGATCTGCGGCGCGCGGCGCTCCGGGGCAAGGCTTTCGACTCACGCTATCGGAAAAAGGAAACGGTTCCCGGCACTTGGGGCTTGCCGGGAACCGCTCCTCGAGCGCATTCCGGATCAGAAAGAGGCACGCAAAGGCACCGCTCCGAAACGACGCTGAGGGGTGAGACGGGGCGATCCGCCGGCCTGACGGCAGATCGCCCCGCCACGAGAGGCTGGTCAGCCGTCGGAGGCGGGCATCAGGCCGGCATCCGTCGCGGCGTTCACTTCCTCTTCGTCGAGCGCGCCATCGGCATTCATGTCCATCGCCGAGAAACTTTCGGTGGTGACGTCGGGATGGACGGCCTGGACTTCCTCGATGGTCAGAAGGCCATCGCCGTTGGCGTCGATTTCCTGGGCCGCGCTGCTCATGGCGAGGGCGGGGGTGATGAGCGCGGCGATCGCCGCGGCGCTGGTGAAATGCTTGATCATTGTGGTTTCTCCTATCAAGAGGTCAGGAAGGTCATGTGCCTTCGGGGGCCATCTGGAGGCAGCACCGCGCCCGGCGGAAGAGCGCGGCACGGGCGGGCCGATTTCGCGCCGGAAGCCGCCGGAAAGGGCGTTCGCGCCAAGCGGGAGTTGGCCGGGCAAGATTCCGCCACTGCGTTTGGGCGGAAAGACGCAGCCGGCGATTCGCGGTTTCAGCGGGGAATGGCCGGAAAAGCCGGATCCGGCGGCTGCGGCGGGGATTTGCCGGGGCGGCCGATCGGCGGCGGATGCGCCCGGCGGGCGATGATTCTGCGCCGCGGCGGCTTTGGGCATGGTCGGAATTTGAGTATTTTTGCCAAGAAAAAGGGCGAAGGGCAGCGCCTCGCCGGCCCTGCGGACAAAAAAAAGGGGGGACCGAGAGGACCCCCCTTCAAGTTTCGCCGTTCAGGCTCACTCTTTAATTTACCGCTCGGTTTTTGCCTGCGGCCTGAACGTCGTCAGGGGCGAGCGCACCCGCCCCGGAACTCTTAGCTACACCCGCTTGTCGCGCCGCAGGTGTTGCATTTCATGCAGGTGCCGTTGCGCACCAATGTGTAGTTGCCGCAATCGCTGCAGGCTTCGCCCTCGTAACCCTGCATCCTGGCCTTGGTGCGCGCATCCATCTGGGTGGTCGAGGAGGCGACCACACCGGAGGCGACCGACGTCGAGGTGGAGATGCGGACCGTGGCGCCGCCGCCGGTGCCGGCAATGGCTTCTGCGGTTTCCGGCACCAGCGCCTGGAGCGTCTGCACCGGATCGGCGCCGTTGAACGCCATGCCGCCCATCGCCTGGCCACCTTGCAGCACCACCAGTTCCTGGGGCATGCGTTTGCGCAGGTAGCCGGACGAGCTGATCTGTTTCAGCACTTCCAGCGACCGCGTGGCGGCGCTTTCGGACATTTCCGAGATGTTGGACACGCCCTCTTCCTCGCCCCGCCCGAGATCATCGAAGCTGGTGCCTTGCGGCTTGATATGGGCCAGATCGGTGCGGTCGAGATAGCTGACCGCCAGTTCGCGGAAGATATAGTCGAGGATCGAGGTGGCGTTCTTGATGCTGTCATTGCCCTGGACCATGCCCGCCGGCTCGAACTTGGTGAAGGTGAAGGCATCGACGAATTCCTCGAGCGGCACGCCATATTGCAGGCCGACCGAGATGGCGATGGCGAAATTGTTCATCATCGCGCGGAAACCCGCACCTTCCTTGTGCATGTCGATGAAGATCTCGCCGAGCTGGCCATCCTCATACTCGCCGGTGCGCAGGTAGACCTTGTGGCCGCCGACAACCGCCTTCTGGGTATAGCCCTTGCGGCGTTCCGGCATCCTCTCGCGGTGCGATTTGATGATTTCCTTGACGATCACCTTCTCGACGATCTTCTCGGCCAGGACGGTGGCTTTCTCCTGCATCGAGCCGCTTTCGAGTGTCTCGGCGGCGTCGTCATCATCCTCGACCAGCGCCGATGCCAGCGGCTGGCTGAGCTTGGAGCCGTCGCGATAGAGCGCGTTGGCCTTGACCCCGAGCGACCAGCTGAGCTCATAGGCGTTCTGGCAATCCTCGATGGTGGCGTCGTTGGCCATGTTGATGGTCTTGGAGATCGCGCCGGAAATGAAGCTCTGGGCCGCGGCCATCATGGTGATGTGGCTGGCGACGCTGAGATAGCGCTTGCCCTTCTTGCCGCAGGGATTGGCGCAGTCGAAGACGCTGTAATGCTCCAGCTTGAGATGCGGCGCGCCTTCGAGCGTCATGGTGCCGCAGACATGATCGTTGGCGGCGTCGATATCGGCGCGGGCATAGCCAAGGTGCTTGAGCATGTCGAAGGTGGGATCATTGAGCTTCTCGGCCGGGATGCCCAGCACGCGGGTGCAGAACTCCTCGCCCAGTGTCCACTGGTTGAACACGAAGCGGATGTCGAAGGCGGAGTCGAGCGCGGCCTCGATCTTTTCGATTTCGTGCGCGCCGAAGCCATGGCCGATCAGCGAGGTGTGGTTGATGCCCGGCGCGTTGCCCAGCGTGCCATGGCCGACGGCGTAGGAGATGATCTCCTCGATCTGGGCCGAGCCATAGCCCATCTTGTCGAGTGCGGCGGGCACCGACTGGTTGATGATCTTGAAATAGCCGCCGCCCGCCAGCTTCTTGAACTTGACCAGGGCGAAATCGGGCTCGATCCCGGTGGTGTCGCAATCCATCACCAGGCCGATGGTGCCGGTGGGCGCGATCACCGAGACCTGGGCGTTGCGGTAGCCATGTTTCTCGCCGAGCTTCAGGGCCTCGTCCCAGACCGCCATCGAGAGATCGACGAGGTTCGGTTCGGGGCAATGGGTGAGATCGAGCGGCACCGGTTTGATCGCCAGCCCCTCGTAGCCTTCGGTGGCGCCATAGGCGGCGTTGCGGTGGTTGCGGATGACGCGCAGCATGTGCTCGCGGTTGCGCGCATAGCCATCGAAGGCGCCGAGTTCGGCGGCGATCTCGGCCGAGGTGGCATAGGCCACGCCGGTCATGATCGCGGTGAGCGAACCGCAGAGCGCGCGGCCTTCGTCGCTGTCATAGCCCAGCCCCATGTTCATCAAGAGGCCGCCGATATTGGCATAGCCGAGACCGAGCGTGCGGAAGTCATGCGAAAGCTGGGCGATCTCTTTCGACGGGAACTGCGCCATCATCACCGAGATTTCCAGCGTCAGCGTCCACAGGCGCGTGACATGCATGTAGTCTTCGGCCTGGAACTTGCCGTCTTCCAGGAAGGTGAGCAGGTTCATCGACGCCAGGTTGCAGGCGGTATCGTCGAGGAACATGTATTCCGAGCACGGGTTGGAGCCGCGGATCGCGCCATCTTCCGGGCAGGTGTGCCAGGCATTGATGGTGTCATGATACTGGATGCCCGGATCGGCGCAGGCCCAGGCGGCGTGGCCGACCTGCTCCCAGAGATCGCGCGCCTTGATGGTCTTGGCCACCGTGCCATCGGTGCGCCGGATCAGCTCCCAATCGGCATCGTCTTTCACGGCCTTGAGAAAGGCGTCGGTCACCCGGATCGAATTGTTGGAGTTTTGTCCGGAGACCGACGCGTAGGCTTCACTGTCCCAATCAGTGTCGTAGGTCGGAAACTCGATGCTGCCATAGCCTTGCCTGGCGTAGTCCAGCACGCGTTTCACGTAGGTTTCAGGGATCGCGACCTTCTTGGCTTCGCGGATCGCCTGTTTCAGCTGCTCGTTTTTCTTTGGGTCGACCGCGTCATCGACCGCCCCGTCCCAGCCGCGGATGGCGGCAAAGATCAGGTTCAGTTTCTGCTCGTGCATCTTCGAGCCGGCCACGATCGAGGCGACCTTCTGCTCTTCCTTGACCTTCCAGTTGATGTATTCCTCGATATCCGGGTGATCGGCATCGACGATCACCATCTTGGCGGCGCGGCGCGTGGTGCCGCCCGACTTGATCGCCCCGGCGGCGCGGTCGCCGATCTTGAGGAAGCCCATCAGACCCGAGGATTTGCCGCCGCCCGAAAGCGATTCGCCATCGGCGCGCAGGCTGGAGAAGTTGGTGCCGGTGCCGGAGCCGTATTTGAACAGGCGTGCCTCGCGCACCCAGAGATCCATGATGCCGCCATCGCCGACCAGATCATCCCTGACGCCCTGGATGAAGCAGGCATGCGGCTGGGGATGTTCATAGGACGAGGTCGAGCGGGTCAGCTCCTTGGAGGCGTGATCGACATAATAGTGGCCCTGGGCCGGGCCGTCGATGCCATAGGCCCAATGCAGGCCGGTGTTGAACCATTGCGGCGAGTTGGGCGCGGCGCGCTGGGTCGCCAGCATGTGGCGCATTTCATCGAAATAGGCGTGGGCATCGTCTTCTGAGCTGAAATAGCCGCCCTTCCAGCCCCAATAGGCCCAGGCCCCGGCGAGCCGATCAAACACCTGCTTGGAGGAGGTTTCACCGCCCATTTCAACCGCGTCACCATCGGGCACCGAGCGCCACAGGAATTCGGGGACGCCTTTTTCCTTCACCCGCTTGAGCTTGGCCGGAACACCCGCCTTGCGGAAATATTTCTGGGCGATCACGTCCGAGGCGACCTGGCTCCAGCTGCGCGGCACTTCGACATTGTCGAGTTTGAACACCGTCGTGCCATCGGGATTGCGAATCTCCGATGTGGTGGTGATGAAGTCGAGATCCGCGTAGGCGTCCTGACCCGATTTGGTGAATTTTCTTTCGATTTTCATTGCTGCCCCATGTCCCAGCTTACAGTCTTAACAACGCCGCCCGCCGTTCCGGGCGACGCAACTTGTCCGTCAGGACCACGAAGGGATCGGGCAAAATTCCGCCGGTTGCCTGGCGCTGCGAAAGCGACATGCATGTGCGCCCGTGTTTTCCACGAACTGCTGTGACCTTTGTTTTCTACCTGCCTGTCCCTAGTGAACCACTAGATGTTGTGGCTCCCCAACCGGCCTGCACAATCTGGCGTGTAGACCCCTATCGGGTCAACCGCTTTATTTACAAAATTTTCAGATTTTACTGTTGACCGGAAAAGCGGCTCGCCCGCCACGTGATTCACTTTTTCGACGGTGGCGCAGAGGCGAGCTGTGCTTGACCTTGTGGAGGCTTCGCGAAACAGTATGAATTCGGCATAGTTATGGCAGGCCCTCCCCTGTGGACAAAACCAATGACCCGCGCATGCCTGGTGGCGCGCCCGGGCCGGGCCATGGCGCGACAAAAAAATCACGCGCCCCGGGGCCGATCGGCGGGCGAACCTGTAGGAACGACAACTCAAGGAGCCTGCCCGTGCTTTCATCCCTGCGAATCCCTGTCCTGTTGGCCACGCTGGTCGGCGGCATTTCGGGATGTACGGTCCCTGCTCCGCCAACATCCGGCGTGTCGCGCGCGCCGCAGGTCACCTCGGCATTGTTCGCGGAGCCGCCTGAAAGGCTGATCGCGGCGGCACGGCAGGCCTGTAGCGCGCCCGGCGAGGAATTCGTTCTGCCCCGGCCCGGCGTGGCGCAATGCCGGGTGTTGCTCGACCCGCCCACTACCGCGGCGGTGATCCTGAATTTCGACGGCGATATCAATGAGCTGCCGCAGCTTGTGATCAGCCTGAGCACGGCGCCTGCGCCGGGCGGCCATCTGGTGACGGGTTGCGCCTTTCTCAAGGTGCCGCGCAAGGACGGGCGGATATCACGGATTGTTCAGAACGATCGCGCCGTGGCTGCCAAGCTGCGCCAGATGTTCGACGCGATGGGCGGCAAGCCTGTGCGCGAGGTGCCGCCCGAAGCGGCAGAGCGGTGTTTTGCATTGTAACCGGTGGCGATGACCGACTCGGGGAAAATGGAATTTCCCCTGTCAGCATTCGCGCCCCTATTGCGGGGGCTTGGTCGGGGCGGAGAGATTCGAACTCCCGACCCTCTGTTCCCAAAACAGATGCGCTACCAGACTGCGCTACGCCCCGGACCGGGGCTGTGTGTAGTCGGCCCCCCTGCCCTTGGCAACAACAATCCGCGCGCGACATGAAAGAAGCCCCGGCGTTGCCACCGGGGCTTCTTCATCGGCCTCGAAACGGGCTCAGTTCAGCGCCGCGTCCGAGATGTCATGGGTCCAGGCGCCTTCCGGCTGCTTGGTGATCACCGGGTCGGAGCCGGCCGACAGAAGCGTCGCCACCGTGCGCTCGTAATCGGCCGGATCGAGCGCGCCGTTGGAACCGGCGGTGAGCTTGGCGATCTCGCCCATCATCCGCTTCTGGTGCTTTTCGGTCTGCGCCCCCGAGGCGTCGTTGTCGAGCACGATCATCGCCGCCTCGTCGGGGTTCTCCTCGGCGTATTTCCAGCCTTTCATCGAGGCCCGCACGAAGCGCGCCATCTTGTCCTTGAAGGCGTCATCCTTGAGGTTTTCGCCCAGCACATACATGCCGTCTTCGAGCGTGGCGACGCCCTGATCCTCGTATTTGAACACCACCAGCTCTTCCGGCGTCAGGCCGGCGTCGATGATCTGCCAGTATTCATTGTAGGTCATGGTCGAGACGCAATCGGCCTGACCGTTGAGGATCGGATCGACGTTGAAGCCCTGCTTGAGGACGGTCACGCCATCGTCGCCGCCATCGGTCGAAAGGCCGAGTTTGCTCATCCAGCTGAGGAACGGGTATTCATTGCCGCCGAACCAGACGCCGAGGGTCTTGCCCTTGAAATCCTCGGGGCTGGTGATGCCGCTGTCCTTGCGGCAGGTCAGCATCATGCCCGAGCTCTTGAACGGCTGGGCGATGTTGACCAGATCGAGCCCCTTCTCGCGGCTGGCCAGCGCCGAGGGCATCCAGTCGAGCACCACATCGGCGCCGCCGCCGGCGATCACCTGGGCGGGCGCCACATCGGGGCCGCCTGGCTTGATCGTGACGTTGAGCCCTTCTTCTTCGTAGAACCCCTTGTCGAGGGCGACGTAATAGCCTGCGAACTGGGCCTGTGTCACCCATTTGAGTTGCAGGGCCACATCGTCTGCGGCCTGGGCGATCGAGCCCCCGACGGCCAGTGCGCCGGCCAGTGCCGCGCCAAACAGATATTTCATTTTTCTCACTCCTTGTTGGGTCGTTGGTCTTGTTGTTGATGTTGTCATCTTGGTTTTGTTGTTGGTGCTCTTCAACCTCGTTGTGACGGGTGCCAGAAGGTTATCGCTCTTTCCGCCAGCGCCACCAGCCCGTAGAAGGCCGAGCCGACAATCGCGGCCACGGCGATTTCCGACCACACCATGTCGAGCGCCAGCTTGCCGACTTCTGTGGAAATGCGAAAGCCCATGCCCTGGATCGGCGAGCCGAAGAACTCGGCGACGATGGCGCCGATCAGGGCCAGTGTCGTGGAGATCTTGAGGCCGTTGAAGATGAACGGCATCGCCGCGGGCAGGCGCAGCTTCAGCAGGCTTTGCGGATAGGAGGCGGCATAGGTGCGCATCAGGTCGCGCTGCATCGCCTCGGAGGCCTGCAGGCCCTGCACCGTGTTGACCAGCATCGGAAAGAACACCATCACCACCACGATTGCCGCCTTGGACTGCCAGCCGAACCCGAACCACATCACGAAGATCGGCGCCATGCCGACAATCGGCAGCGCGGCGACGAAATTGCCCACCGGCAGGAGGCCGCGCTGCAGGAACGGCGAGCGGTCGACCGCGATGGCGGTGAGCACGGCGGCGGCGCAGCCGATGACATAGCCCGACAGCGCGCCCTTGAAGAAGGTCTGCACCAGATCGCCCCAGAGCACCGGGATTTCCTGGCGGAAGGTGGCGCCGATATCCGAAGGCGCGGGCAAGAGCACCGGGTTGATATTGAAGCCGCGC
>CBDUGF010000019.1:0-43075 GCA_965366835.1 uncultured Rhodobacterales bacterium | reverse complement strand
AGCAGGTCAAGGAAGGCGGCTGGACCGGGCTCGACATGCCCGAGCAATATGGCGGACAGAACATGCCTTACGTGCTCGGCACCGCTGTCGGCGAGATGTTCTCCGCCGCCAACCAGGCCTTCACCATGTATCAGGGCCTGACCCATGGCGCGGCGGCGGCAATCCTGGCGCATGGCACCGACGCGCAGAAAGACACCTACCTGCCCAAGATGGTCTCGTGCGAATGGACAGGCACCATGAACCTGACCGAACCGCATTGCGGCACAGATCTGGGCCTGATGCGCTCCAAGGCCGAACCGCAGGGCGATGGCAGCTACAGGATTTCCGGCCAGAAGATCTTCATCTCTTCGGGCGATCATGATCTGGCCGACAACATCATCCATCTGGTGCTGGCCAAGATTCCCGGCGGCCCGGAAGGCATCAAGGGCGTGTCGCTGTTCATCGTGCCCAAGTTCCTGGTCAAGGACGATGGCACGCTCGGCGAGCGCAACGGCGTCAGCGTCGGCAATATCGAGGAAAAGATGGGCATCCACGGCAATTCGACCTGCGTGCTCAACTATGATGACGCCACGGGCTATCTTCTCGGCGAAGAAAACAAGGGCATGCGCGCCATGTTCACCATGATGAACGAAGCCCGTATCGGCGTCGGCATGCAGGGCCTGGCCCAGGCCGAGGTCGCTTACCAGAACGCCGTCGAATACGCCAAGGACCGCCTGCAAGGCCGCGCCGTGACCGGCGCCGAGAACCCTGATGGCCCCGCCGATCCGCTGATCGTGCATCCAGATATCCGCCGCTCGCTCCTGGACCAGAAGAGCTTTGTCGAGGGCGCGCGCGCCTTCATCCTCTGGGGCGCCAACCTGATCGACCAGGCCCACCGCTCCGGCGACAAGGAGGCAGATGGCCTGATCTCTCTGCTCACACCGGTGATCAAGGGCTTCCTCACCGATGAGGGCTACGACATGACCGTTCAGGCCCAGCAGGTCTATGGCGGCCACGGCTATATCGAAGAACACGGCATGAGCCAGTTCACCCGCGATGCCCGCATCGCCATGATCTATGAAGGCGCCAACGGCGTGCAGGCGCTCGACCTCGTGGGCCGCAAGCTGGCCCAGGACGGCGGCAAGCATGTCATGGCCTTCTTCGAGCTGGTGAAGAATTTCTGCGCCGAAAACAAGGATGTCGAGGGCATGGAGCCGTTCGTCGAGCCGCTCAAGGCCGCTTCCAAGCATCTTCAGGCGGCGGGCATGTTCTTCATGCAGCAAGGCATGAAGAACCCCAACGCGGCGCTGTCGGGCTCGAATGACTTCATGCATCTCTTCGGCCATGTCTGCCTCGGCCTGATGTGGGGCCGCATGGCCAAGGCGTCGCTCGCCGCCCTTGCATCGGGCACGTCCGACCCCACGTTCCACGAGACAAAGCTCGCCACCGGGCGCTACTATATGGCACGCCGCCTGCCGGCCACCGCCATGCATCTCGCCCGGATCGAATCCGGCGCCGAGCCGGTGATGTCGCTGGCCGCCGACCAGTTCTGATAAACGGGTGGGGTGCAGCCCCACCCTACACCTGCCAAAGCCGGAGGAGCCCATGCCCAAACGCTTCCGCCTGACCCGCCGCTTTCCCTGTGCGATGACAGAGGACGGCTATCGGCGGCTCAAACGGTTTGCCTCCGAGGCCGGGCTCGACGAAGGCGAGGCGCTGAGCTTCCTCTTCGAGAATTTCGAAAGCGTGATGAACCACGAAAACCTGACAGCGCGACTCAGGCTGTTCAATTCAGAACTCGACTCGCGCAAACGCTGAAGACTGACGGGGGGAAACGACATGTCATCTTGGATGACCGAAGAACACACGATGCTCGCCGACATGACGGCGAAATTCATCACCGAGCAATGGGCGCCGCGTTTCGAGCGCTGGCGCCAACAGGGCCAGATGGACCGCTCGGCCTGGAACGAGGCCGGTGAGCTGGGCCTCTTGTGCCCCTCGATCCCCGAGCAATACGGCGGCCCCGGCGGCGATTTCGGCCACGAAGCGGTGGTGATGATGGAACATCCCCGCGCCAACCTGGCCTCCTGGGGCAACCCGATCCATTCCGGCATCGTCGCGCATTACATCCTCGCCTATGGCACCGAGGAGCAGAAACTCCGCTGGCTGCCGAAGATGGTCAGCGGCGAGATGGTCGGCGCCCTGGCGATGACTGAACCCTCCACCGGTTCCGACGTCCAGGCGATCAAGACACGCGCCGTGAAGGAGGGCAATTCCTATCGCCTCACCGGCCAGAAAACCTTCATCTCCAACGGCCAGCACGCCGACCTGATCATCGTCGCCGCCAAGACCGATCCTTCGCAGGGCGCCAAGGGCGTCTCGCTGGTGGTGGTCGAGGCCGACAAGGCCGAGGGCTTCACCCGTGGCCGCAACCTCGAAAAGATCGGCCTGCACGCCGCCGACACCTCCGAGCTCTTTTTCGACAATGTCGAGATTCCGCCGGAAAACATCCTCGGCCTCGAAGAGGGCCGCGGCTTCTATCAGATGATGCAGCAATTGCCCCAGGAGCGCCTGATCATCGGCTGCGGCGCGGTCGGCGCGATGCAGGGCGCGATCGAGCGCACCATCGACTATTGCAAGACCCGCGAAGCCTTCGGCGGCCCGATCATGCAGTTCCAGAACACCCGCTTCAAACTGGCCGAGTGCAAGACCAAGCTGACCGTGGCGCGCGCCTTCCTCGATGAATGCATCACCGAGCACCTGCGCGGCGAACTGAGTGTCGAAAAGGCCGCGATGTGCAAATACTGGACCACCGACACGCAGGGCGAAGTGCTCGATGAATGCCTGCAACTGCATGGCGGCTATGGCTACATGCAGGAATACGCGGTCGCCGAAATGTGGACCGACGCCCGCGTCCAGCGCATCTATGGCGGCACCAACGAGATCATGAAAGAACTGATATCGAGGTCGCTCTGATGCTGACAATTGTGCCGCATGCGGAAAGCTCGGGATGCCTCCGGCGGGGATATTTTGGGCAAGATGAAGAACAGGATCACCCCGCCCCCGGCGCCTTGCTGCCTCGGGCGCCACAGCACCGGGGAACGGGGCTTCACCTTGCACGCCCATCGGCTTCCCAGCCTGTGACGCATCCCCATTCAAACCGCATTAAGGTTAATGCCGGGTTAAATGCCCCGCCTTCATCTTGCCAAAAATATCCTGCGGGGGTGCGGGGGTGCAAAACCACCGCTCCGACGCCAATCAACAGGAGCCACCCATGACCATCAAGCTGCACTGCTTCGGCGAATCCGGCAATTCCTACAAGGCCGCGCTCGCGCTCGAGCTTTCGGGCCTCGACTGGGAGCCGGTCTTCGTCGATTTCTTCGGCGGCGCCACGCGCAGCCCCGATTTCCGCGCCAAGAACGAGATGGGCGAAGCGCCGTTCCTCGAAGACGGCGATTTCAAGACCAGCCAATCCGGCGCGATCCAGGCCTATGTGACCGAGAAGTCGGGCAAGTTCGGCGGCAAGGATCGCGACGAGAATTACGAGATCTTCCGCTGGGTGCTGTGGGACAATCACAAGCTCAGCAGCCAGGCCGGGATGCTGCGCTTCCTGATGAACTTCCTGCCCGAAGACAAGCGCCCGCAGGAAGTGATCGGCTTCATCCAGGGCCGTCTCAAGGCGGTCTATGCCACGCTCGACGCCCATCTCGAGGGCCGCGACTGGATCGTCGGCGACCGGCTGACCAACGCCGATCTGTCCTGCTGCGGCTATCTTTTCTATCCCGAACCTTTCGGGTTCAGCCGCAAGGACTGGCCCAATATCGACCGCTGGCTTTCCAACATCGAAAACACCCCCGGCTGGAAACACCCCTATGACCTGATGCCCGGCAGCCCCGCAGACAGGGCCTGAACCGGAAATTGACCAAGGAGACGACCAATATGACCGACGCCTATATCTATGACAGCGTGCGCACGCCGCGCGGCAAGGGCCGCGCCGATGGCAGCCTGCATGAAGTGACCGCCGCGCGGCTCTCCGCCATCGCACTCAACGCATTGAAAAGCCGCAATAATCTCGAAGGCCACGCGGTCGAGGATGTGATCTGGGGCAATGTCACCCAGGTCGGCGAACAGGGCGCCTGCCTGGCGCGCACCGCCGTTCTCGCCTCCGATCTCGATGAATCGATCCCCGGCCTCAGCATCAACCGCTTCTGCGCCTCAGGGCTCGAAGCCGTCAACGTCGCCGCCAACCAGGTCCGCGGCGGCGCCGGCAATGGCTATATCGCCGGTGGCGTCGAATGCATGAGCCGTGTACCGATGGGCTCCGACGGCGGTGCCATCGCCGTCGATCCGCAGATCGCCTTCGACAATTATTTCGTGCCCCAGGGTATCGGCGCCGACATCATCGCCACGAAATACGGCTTCTCGCGTGACGAGGCCGATGCCATGGCGGTCGAGTCCCAGAAGCGCGCCAAGGCGGCATGGGACGCCAAGCGTTTCGCCCGCTCCATCATCGCGGTCAATGATGTCAACGGGTTGTCGATCCTCGACCATGATGAATACATGCGCCCCTCGACCGACATGCAGTCGCTTGGCGCGCTGAAACCGGCGTTCCAGCAGATCGGCGAGATGATGCCGGGCTTCGATAATGTCGCGCTGCTGAAATACCCCGAGCTCGAGCGCATCAACCACATCCACCATGCCGGCAACTCGTCGGGCATCGTCGATGGCGCCGCCGCCATCCTGATCGGCAACAAGGCGTTCGGCGAACAATTCGGCCTCAAGCCGCGCGCCCGCATCCGCGCCACCGCCAAGATCGGCTCGGACCCCACCATCATGCTCACCGGCCCGGTGCCCGTGACCGAAAAGATCCTCGCCGAGAACGGCATGAAGATCGGCGACATCGATCTCTTCGAGGTCAACGAGGCCTTCGCCTCGGTGGTGATGCGGTTCGAGCAGGCCTTCGGTGTCGATCATGACCGCGTCAACGTCAACGGCGGCTCGATCGCCATGGGCCACCCGCTCGGCGCCACCGGCGCGATGATCCTTGGCACCCTGGTCGACGAACTCGAGCGCTCCGACAAGGAGGTTGGCCTCGCCACCCTCTGTATCGGTTCGGGCATGGGGGCCGCCACCATCATCGAGCGGGTCTGACACCGATGGCGGCCCGGGATTTCCGCACTCTGAGCGAGCGCCTGACACAGGCGCTCCTTCAGGGCGATTTCGATCTCTACCAGCAGGTGATGACCCTGCCGCTCAGGATCGAACCGCGCGGCGGAAAGCCCTATGTGCTCGAAACCGAGGACGCCCTGCGCGAAGATTTCGAACTCTACGTGCAGGTCAACAAGCTGCACGGTGTGACCGACATGGTGCGCGATATCCTCGAAATCGAGACCCCGGACCAGACCAAAATGAACGTCACCTGCCTGGTCAACCTGCTGTGCGGCACCGGGCGGGCGGTCGATCCCTTCCAGAGCACGATGCGGCTGCGCCGCCTGCCCGAGGGCTGGCGCGTCTACCGGATCGAAAGCGTGCTCGGACATATCAACTGGACGCTCGGAAAGGGCGGAATCGAAGACGGTTCCTTTACCTGACACCGCGCGAAAACGGAGAACGAAATGACTGACTTTACAATGAAAAAAGATGCCGACGGCATCGCCACCATCACCTGGGACGTCCCCGGCGCCACCATGAACGTGATGCGCACCGACGCGTTGCTCGAGCTCGACAAATGTATCGACGACGCGCTCGCCGACGAGGCCGTGAAGGGCATCGTCATCACGAGCGGAAAGAAGGATTTCGCCGGCGGCATGGATCTCAACGCGCTGGCCGACATGCGCAAGAACGCGGGCGACGATCCCGCCAAGGGCCTGTTCGAGGGCGTCATGCAGATGCACGGCCTGCTGCGCAAGATCGAGCTCGCCGGCATGGATTTCAAGACCAAGAAGGGCGGCAAGCCGATCGCGGCAGCGCTTCCCGGCACCGCGGCGGGCATCGGCCTCGAGCTGCCGCTGGCCACGCATCGCATCTTCGTCGCCGACAATCCCAAGGCCAAGATCGGCCTGCCCGAAATCCTGGTCGGCATCTTCCCCGGCGCCGGCGGCACCACCCGCCTTGCCCGCAAGCTCGGCGCGATGGGCGCCTCGCCGTTCCTGCTGGAAGGCAAGATGGTCAGCCCCTCGGCCGCACAGAAGGCCGGTCTCGTCGATGAGGTGGTCGCCGATCCGATCAAGGCCGCGCGCGACTGGGTACTCAGCGCCACCGACGCCGATCTGGTCAAGCCGTGGGACGCCAAGGGCTACAAGATGCCCGGCGGCACCCCCTATCACCCCGCCGGTTTCATGACCTTCGTCGGCGCCTCGGCGATGGTGCATGGCAAGACCCAGGGCGCCTTCCCGGCGGCCAAGGCGCTCTTGTCGGCGGTCTATGAAGGCGCCCAGGTGCCGTTCGACACCGCTCTGAAAATCGAGGCGCGCTGGTTCACCAACATCCTGATGAACCCGTCCTCCGCGGCGATGATGCGCACGCTCTTCGTCAACAAGGAGGCGCTGGAAAAAGGCGCGGTGCGCCCCGAAGGCATCCCCGACCAGAAGGTCAAGAAGATCGGCGTTCTGGGTGCGGGCATGATGGGGGCCGGCATCGCGCTGGTCAGCGCCCAGGCGGGCATGGAAGTGGTCCTGATCGACCGCGACGATGAAACCGCCGCGCGCGGCAAGGCCTATTCCGCCGATTACATGGACAAGGGCATCAAGCGCGGCAAGGCCACCGAAGAGAAGAAAGCGGCGCTGCTGGCACAGATCACCGCCACCGCCGATCTCGCCAAGCTCGACGGCTGCGACCTGATCATCGAGGCGGTATTCGAGGATCCGAAAGTGAAGGCCGAGATGACCCAGAAGGTCGAAGCGGTGATCCCCGAGGATTGCATCTTCGCCTCCAACACCTCGACCCTGCCGATCACCGGCCTGGCCAAGGCGTCCAAACGCCCCGAGCAGTTCATCGGCATCCATTTCTTCTCGCCGGTCGAGAAGATGTTCCTCGTCGAGATCATCAAGGGCAAGCAAACCGGCCCGCGCGCCGTCGCCAAGGCGCTCGATTACGTCCGCCAGATCCGCAAGACGCCGATCGTGGTCAACGATGCGCGGTTCTTCTATTGCAACCGCTGCATCATCCCCTACGGCAACGAGGCCAACAGGATGATCACCGAAGGCGTCGCCATGCCGCTGATCGACCACGCCGCCAAACAGCTCGGTTTCCCGGTCGGTCCAGTGCAGCTTGGCGATGAAACCTCGATTGATCTGGCGACCAAGATCATGCGTGCCACCAAGGCGGCGATGGGCAATGAATACCCCGCCTCCGAAGCCGACAACCTGATCGTCTGGCTCGAAGAGCAGGGCCGCCTGGGCCGCAAATCCAAGGCCGGCTATTTCGACTATGACGAAAACGGCAAGCGTCAGGGCTACTGGAAAGGCATCGAGGACAAGTATCCGCTGGCCGAAGAGCAGCCCGACCTGCAGGAAGTGCAGGACCGGCTGATGTTCGCCCAGGTGCTCGAAGCGGTGAAGGCGCTGGAAGAAGGCGTGCTGGAAGACATCCGCGAAGGCGATGTCGGCGCGGTGCTGGCCTGGGGCTTTGCGCCCTCGTCGGGCGGCCCGTTCTCCTGGCTCGACATCATCGGCGCGCCCTATGCTGTCGAGCGTTGCGAAGAGCTGGCGGCCAGGTTCGGCCCGCGCTTCACACCGCCCGCCCTGCTCAGGGAGATGGCCGACAAGGGCCAGACCTTCTATGGCCGCTTCGGCCCCGAGGCCGCAAAGGCCGCCTGACAAGGCGCCGACTGCCGCCGCTTCCGAGAATCGAAAAGGGCGCGCCCTCCCGGCGCGCCCTTCCCTTGTTCTGTCAATCGCGCGCGACCGTGGGGGTCAAGCCGCCACGCCATTGCCAGAAATGCGGTCGTGAAGTGTGGCGCGAAATCTCTCCAGGCAGCTTTCGCTTTCGTCGACCGCGTCCAGACCGCGCGCCAGATGGACGGCGCTGGTCGTGGGCAGCATTTCGTAAAGGCACTCGCCCCCGCCGGCGGGCGCTTCCAGAGCCGTTTGCACCAGATCGCCGCTTGCCGGGCAAAAGAGCAGCGCGCCCTGTTCGGCAAACACCACCTGATCGGTCTCGAACGACAGCGTGATCACATCCACCGGATCGTCGGGGTAGCTCCGTTCGATACCGCGCACGCCTTCCAATGCCACCGCCGGCACCAGCACGAAGGGATCGCCCAGAACTTCCTCGGCCACATCGCTTTCCAGCATCACTCCCTGGCGCGGCAGAACCAGCATCGCCTTGGCGTTCTCCAGCGCGCCCGCCGGGATCAGGAGCGGCCAGAACGCCGAAGGGCAGGCGCCCCGCCCGCTCCACATCGGCCTGCGCCGAAGCCCCGTCACCGGCTGCAACCCGCCATCGAAGGTCAGAACCATGTCGCCCTCTTGCAGCGCGCCAACATCGCGCCAGCCCATCGACGTGGCCACGCGGGTGCCTGCAATGATCCCCGACATCGCGCCGGTGCCGCCGCCGTCATAGGCTCCGGTCACGTCGGTCATCCGGGTGGTCCTCCGGCGATTGGTCCCGTTCCATCCAAACATTTTTCCGTCCCCAGGTTTGTTGACACCAGCCGTTGGCAGGCGGCTCTTGCGTGTTTCATTGATGTTGATTTGTAGTGATTCTCGTGCCCGGCCTTGGGCTGTGACACGGCCAAAAAGTGGCATTGTTCACAAGCAGGCAACAATCCCGCGAACAACGCTTCGCCGTTAACAATTTGACGGGTAATTTCGCCTAAACGCTGAATCGATAGTTAAACTTGGCGATGTCTTCGGCACAAATTGTGGCGAGTTTGCGCGAATCATCTTCGCTATAATATTCGCGATAGTCGCGCCCCCGCTCCGAGACGTTCTCAAGCGGCAGCTCGAGCCGAAATCCCAGATGCTCCCAGAGCGGCGCGGCATCCTCCTCGAAATGCTCCAGCCGGATATAGAGCGCGGCACGCTCCACGCCCTGCGCATCGCTCATGTACCGGCGATAGGGATTGGCCGCGAGGCTTTGCCCGATCCCGGCATCGTTGAGGAAGCCGCTGAAATCCAGAGCCCTGGCCTTGTGCACCGCGTCGTGATCGAAGCTCTGGTCTCGCAGCCAGTGGTAATAGCTCACCATCCGGTCCCACGGGTTGCGCACCAGGGTGAATGCAAACATTCCCGCGATCTGCTCGCCGTCCAGCAGCCCCTCGATATCCGCCAGCGTCGAATGTTTCCACAGCCGCCCGCGCGTTTCCGCGTGCTTCACCCGGCGCCGCCGTTTCAGCGCCTTGGGTGTATCGCCCAGCATGATGTCATCCTTCATCGCCCGCCCCTCCAGCGCCAGCGCCAGAGAGGTGCCGCCGGTCTTGGGGATATGTACGAAGATATAGTTGCGCCCGGGCGAGATGATCATGACACGAGGCTAGCCCTTCCCCGGGCCAACCGAAAGAGCGCCATCGATCAGCGCTGCCTCCCGGCGCGAGCGCAACGCGATGATCGCCCCGGCCGTGATGATCAGCGCCACCCCGATCAATTGCAGCCCGCCCAGCGTCTGGCCGAACAGGAAAAACCCGAATGTCGGCCCGAACACCATCACCGAATACTCGAACACCGAAACATAGCTCGCATCGCCCCATTGATAGGCCCGGATCAGGCAGAACACCCCGGCAAG
Organism: uncultured Rhodobacterales bacterium; assembly: GCA_965366835.1. Classification (GTDB taxonomy): domain Bacteria; phylum Pseudomonadota; class Alphaproteobacteria; order Rhodobacterales; family Rhodobacteraceae; genus JAKGBX01. Next base: position 33,373 of record CBDUGF010000019.1, on the reverse strand, counting down.
CGAGCCGAACACCTGCATCGCCATGATCGGCCAGACCGCGCCATCCGGCGGCCAGACCCAGCCGCGCAGCAGAAAGCCGTCGGCCCCCGCCGGCGCCTCCGGCCCGATCAGCGCAAGCCCGATCATCGCCAGCGCGCCGATCACCCCCTGCATCACGAAAATACCCGCCAGCATCACCAGCGTGCTTTCCTCGGCGCACCAATAGCGGGTCGCGATGCTGCCCAGCGCATAGAGCAGCCCGCCCGCCACCGGCATCAGCATCAGCGCCGAAAAGCCCGCTCCGCCCGGCTGCAGCACCATCAGCACCCCGCCAAAGCCGATGGCCACCGCAGCGATACGCCAGATCCCGACCCTGAGCCGCAGGAAGCTCACCGAAACCAGCAGGATGAAGATCGGGCTGGTGAACAGCCCCGCCAGCGCCTCGCCGATGCTCATGAAGGCCAGCGCCCCGAAATAGAGCACCATGGCCAAGGCGATGAGCAGACTGCGCGCCGCGACCCGGCGCCAGCTGCGCGCCCGAAGCACGCCCACCCCCATCCGCGCGGCCAGAACCAGCAGCGGCAGCGACAGCACCATGCGCAGGAATAAAAACTGCCACAGCCCGATATGCCCGGCCAGCGGCGCGATGAAATTGTCGATGAATCCGATCAGAACCATCGCCACCAGCATGTAGAGCACGGCCCCGATCGGGTTGGTCTCGGCGGGTTGCTGCATTTTCCGGCGGCCTTCGCGTTGATTGCGCTTCTTTCAATTGCGTTTAACGCGCAATATTCTGCCTGCATACCGGCATCGCGATTGAAACTTCGGGAGATTGAAATATGGGATGGCTCAGGGACGAAACCGGACTGGAGAAAACCGCCGCCAATTACGCGCCCCTCACGCCGCTCAGCCATCTCAACCGGGCCCGCGATCTCTTCGCCGATCAGCTCGCCGTCGCCTACGGCACCCAGCACCGCAAGACCTATGCCGAGTATCACGCCCGCGTCTCCCGCCTCGCCTCGGCACTCGCGGGCCTCGGCGTGAAGCCCGGCGATGTCGTCGCCACCATCCTGCCCAACCTGCCGGCACAGGTCGAAGCCCATTTCGGCGTTCCGGCCTGCGGCGCCGTGCTCAATGCGATCAACACCCGCCTCGATCCCGCCACGGTCAGCTACATCCTCGGCCATGGCGAGGCCAGCGTCGTGCTGGTCGATACCGCCTTCCTGCCGCTCGCGGTTGAGGCCATCGCCGCGCTCGATGGCCCCGCCCCGACGATCGTCGAGGTGGCCGATCCCTCCGCCGGCTTCCCCGCCACCGGCGCCCATCTGGAATACGAGGCGCTGCTCGACCAGGGCGACCCCGCCTTCAAATGGATCATGCCCGGCGATGAATGGGAAAGCATCGCGCTCAACTATACCTCCGGCACCACCGGGCGGCCCAAGGGCGTGGTCTATCACCACCGCGGCGCAGCGCTCAACACCTACGGCCAGGTGGTCAGCTGGCGGCTCACCCTCAGGCCGGTCTATCTCACCATCGTGCCGCTGTTTCATTGCAACGGCTGGTGCCACAGCTGGATGATGCCGCTGCTCGGCGGCACCGTGGTCTGCTGCCGCGACATCACTGCGAAGAACATCTACGATGCCATCGCCGACGAAGGCGTCACCCATTTCGGCGGCGCCCCCATCGTGCTCAATGCCATCGTCAACGCCAAGGAGGCCGAGCGCCGCCGCTTCGATCATGTCGTCGAAGTCTTCACCGCCGGCGCCCCGCCCCCCGCCGCGACGCTCAAGGCGGTCGAGCCGCTGGGCTTCAACGTCACCCAGGTCTACGGGCTGACCGAAGTCTACGGCCCGGCGACCGAATGCATGTGGAAGCCGGAATGGGATGACCTGCCCCTCGACGACAAATACGAGATCAAGGCCCGCACCGGCGTCCTCATGCCGATGATCGAGGAAAATACCGTGCTCGATCCCGAAAGCCTGAAACAGGTGCCGATGGACAGCAAGACCCAGGGCGAGATCATGTTTCGCGGCAATGGCGTGATGAAGGGCTATTTCAAGAACGCGCAAGCCACCGCCGAAGCCTTCCGCGGCGGCTGGTTCCATACCGGCGATCTCGCCATCCAGCACCCCGACACCTACATGAAGATCCTCGACCGCTCGAAAGACATCATCATTTCGGGCGGCGAGAATGTCTCCTCGGTCGAGGTCGAAGGCGTCTTGATGATGCACCCCGCGGTCTCGCTCTGCGCCGTGGTCGCCAAGCCGGATGAGAAATGGGGCGAAGTGCCCTGCGCCTTCATCGAGCTGAAAGAAGGCGCCACTCCCACGGCGGAAGAGATCATCGCCTTCGCCCGCTCCAGATTGGCCGGGTTCAAGACCCCGAAAGAGGTGCGCTTCGTCGAACTGCCGAAAACCTCAACCGGCAAGATCCAGAAATTCGAACTGCGCAAGATCGCGGCCGAGGGCTGAGCCCTGGATGCGAAGCCGGGCCATCGTCAGCCCCTGGGATGACGATCCAACGCCAGTTTTCAAGCGCTTTATCCCAGCCAAACCACTCCACAGATCATTCCGCGCTACCCTCACCCAATCGTCAGCCCGAGGGAGGGGCTGACGATGGCCCGGCGGCCTGCGGCCTTGATCCCGGGCGAGCGTCTCCGACCAAGCCGCGCATCGCGGGGCCGTGGTGCGGCGATCCGCGCTCTGAAACAGGCAGTTTATCCCCGCCAAATCCGCCCACCCTCAAAGGCCCGCGCAGGCGGCAGCCAAATCGCCGTGCCGGGGGACGGCCCGGCGATGCGCGGCGGCCTGCGGCCTTGATTCCGCGCGGGGGTCAATGGGCGGTGTCCCGGTATTGGCTGCGCGCGCGAACCAACGCTGGTGCCGCGATAGAAGGCAGACGCTCGTAAAAGCCCTGCCCGACAGCCCGGAGGATGCAGGATCAGCGCGCGTAACGCGCCGCCGTGAGCCCTTCGAAGGAAATCTCCGGCGTCTTGCCCAGCACCACATCGGCCACGGCACGCCCCGAGCCACAGGCCATCGTCCAGCCCAGCGTCCCGTGGCCGGTATTGACGAAAAGGTTGTCGTATTGCGTCTTCCCCAGAACCGGGGTGCCATCAGGTGTCATCGGGCGCAGGCCGGTCCAGCCTTCGGCGCGTGAAATGTCGCCGCCCTTGGGGAATAGATCGCTGATCACATGCTTCACCGTGTCGGTGGCATGGGGGCCGAGGCGGTTGGAATAGCCTGCGATTTCCGCTTGTCCCGCAACCCGGATACGGTCGCCCAGACGGGTGATGGCGACCTTGTGGGTTTCGTCCATGATCGTGGATTGCGGAGCGAAGGCGTCGTCGGTGACGGGCAGCGTCACCGAGTAGCCCTTGACCGGATAGACCGGCAGTTTGATGTCGATCGGCTTCAGCACGTTCACCGCAAAGCTGCCCATGGCACAGACATAGGCATCCCCGGTGATGCGCCCGGCGATTTCGGTGTCCACGCCCGCGATCCTGCCGTTTTCGACAGCGATGCGCCGGATCGACTGTCCATACTGGAATTCGACCCCCATTTCGGCGCATTTCTCGGTCAATGCGATGGTGAACAACCGGCAATCGCCGGTGCGGTCGGCCAGCAGGCGCAACCCGCCGACGAATTTGCCCCGCACCTCGGCCAGCGCCGGTTCGACGGCGATACAGGCGTCGCGGCCAAGAACCTCGTACGGGGAACCGTACTCGTCCAGGATCTCCTGATCGGCCTTGGATGCCTTCATCTGCTTGGCGGTTCGGAAAAGCTGCAAGGTGCCTTGCGCGCGCCCGTCGTATTCGATGCCGGTTTCGGCGATCAGCTCGGGCATCACGTCGCGCGAATAGCTCGAGATACGCACCATGCGGCCCTTGTTGATGCGGTAGCTTTCGGCGTTGCAGTTGCGCAGCATCTGCGCGCACCACTTCCACATCGTCGGGCTGATCAGCGGCCAGATGAACAGCGGGCGCCGCTTCATGAACATCCATTTGACGGCCTTCATCGGGATGCCCGGTGCGGCCCATGGTGAGCTCATGCCATAGCTCAGCTGACCCGCGTTGGCATAGCTGGTTTCCAGCCCCGGCCCGGTCTGGCGGTCGATGACCACGACCTCCGCGCCCTGTTTTGCAAGATAGTAGGCGGTGGTGACACCGATGACGCCCGCGCCCATAACGACGACTTTCATGGAATATGCCCCTCAATGGCCTTCGCGGCAGGATGCGGCAGTGAAGGGGCGGGCGCAAGGCGCGTGGCTGGAGGATCTGGTTCGCAGCAGCAGGTCACGGTTCGCCGTCGAACCCCGGACGACCGGCTCTGGCGCAAATGCCAAACATGGCGGCAGCATCTCGCGTGACAGAACTGCCGGCCCGGCCGCCATCTGGTGGTGATTGCAATGCGAAAGCCGCAGCGCAGCATCAGATCGACCGCAAGCGACAGCGTCGGGCCGCTACCCGCACTGCACGCCCCACTGACCTGATCTGCCGCCATCCTCTCCCAAATCCTCCGGCAGCCGGGTGTCAGACGGATGTCTGCCGGGCGGAATGCCATATTCCTTTTTTGACGCTACGGGAGACCTTCATCACGTTTTGCGAGCTTTCACAGGCGAATCGGTGTAGAGTACCGCCGTCTTCTTGAGACCGTTTCCGTGTAAATCAATCCGCTTTTGGTTTGGACCAATCCCTTCTTCCACAAGGGGAGATATTCCAATGCAACGGTATGGAGGTTTCATTACGGACGAGCAGGACCTGATGTTCCTTCAAACCGTCCGCAAATTCGTCGACCGGGAAATCATGCCAATCCGGGTCGCGCTTGATCAAGACCACGGCGCATTTCAGAAAGCCTATGCTGGTCTTGTACGGCTCGGCATTCAGAAACGCGGGTTTTCAGCAAAATACGGCGGTCTGGCGATCCGGTCTGCCCCGGTTGTCTGCGCCCTGACCGAAGAAATCTCGCGTGGCGACAGCGGCATCTCATTGCATGCGCTTATTGTGCCGTGGTGCATGGCGGCGGCAATGGGCGCGCGCAACTCAACTGTGCTGGACCGGTTTGCACCGATGTTCTGCGATGACACACCACGATGCGGCTGCATGGCGATAACCGAGCCCAGCGGTGGGTGCAATGTCGAGGATGCCGGAGAGCGTGGCCAGACCGTTCGCACGACCGCAAAACTCGACGGCGACGAGTGGGTGATCAACGGCGAAAAGATGTGGCCCAGCGGTGCAGGTGTCGCGGACCTCTACTGCGTTGTGTGCACAACGAATCCCGAGCTCGGCACAGATGGCATCGCGTTGATCTATGTGCCGAAGGGCACACCGGGCATGTCCTTTGGGCCGCCCGAGCCGAAAATGGGCATGCGCGTCACCGACGTGAATGCGGCGATCCATTTCGACAATGTCCGCGTGCCAAAGGAATACCGTGCCGGGGGGCCCGGGCTGGATTGGAAACTGCTGCGCGGCAACATCGCCTGGGGGCGGCTGACCAGCGCGCCGATGGCGTTGGGAAACGCTCAGGCGGTTCTGGAAACGGTGATCGACTACACCGCCACCCGGTCCTATCGCGGAAAACCGGTCCGCAACCATTCGCTGCAAGCGTCGATGATCGGCGAAATGGCAATCGCGATCCAGGCGGCCCGGGCGCTCTATCTGTCGGTCGCAGTCATGTTCAACGACCGCGAGAGGTTCGGCAATCCCGGCGACGACTACCTGTTGGGATGCGCCAGCGCGGCCAAGGTCTTTGCCTGCGACGTGACGGAAACCGTCTGCAACCGCGCGATGGAATTGATGGGTGCCTATGGCTACAGCCCGCACTTCCATATCGAAAAATACCTGCGTGACAGCAAGATCATCCAGTTGTGGTTGGGCGGGCCTCAGTTGGCCAGGCTGGATGTCGCGCAAAGCCACTATGACTATGTCGGGTAGAAGGCATGGGTGTGGTTTTCGGCGGAAGACCTGAAACCCACTTTGGTGAGCGCCATGTTTGCGACGACATGGCCCGTGCACTTTGCCAGTCGGGCAGCGGCGGCGGATGATCGTTCAGGCTGGTCGAATGGAAAGCCGGAAAGGGTTGGAAACGGACCTTCAAGCCGTGAGGAACAGTCTGGATCGGCCCCGCAAACGGAGCGCCGAAGGGCGGGGAACGACCGGAACGAGCCCGCTTTGACCAATGCTGCGGGATCCGCAAACCGGCGACATGGGCTCAAGACTGACATGATCGCCGGCGTGACCTGCCTCGGACAAACTATCGCTTTCTGCGCCGCGATGGGCAGTTGATCGCCCCAAAACAGGAACCGTCCAGCGCTCCGGTCCGATCGAAAATGGCATGGACAATCTGCGCCCGCCCTATCCGACCGGCACGTGCGCCCCGGCGAGGCGGCCGAAGACCGATCCATTGATCAGGCCCGTGCCGCCGGGATAGTTGAAGAAGAACACGCCGCCGACCAGCTCTCCGGCGGCAAAGAGCCCGGGTATCGGTGCCAGATCGTTGTCCAATACCTGCGCCCGGTCGGGGCTGATCCGGAGCCCGCCGAAGGTGAAGGTTACACCGCAGCCGACCTGGTAGGCCTCGAACGGGCCTTCGTCGATCGTATTGGCCCAGTTTGATTTCGCCACGGCCAGACCATTGGTCGCGCGTCCGTCCTTGACGTTGGGATCGAACGGAGTGCCGGTATCGACGGCGGCGTTATAGGCTTTTACTTCGTCCAGAAAACCCTTCGGATCGACACCTTCCATCTTCCGGGCCAGCTCTTCCAATGTCGGGGCCGACACCTTGGTAACCCGTTTGATGCGGTATTCGTCGCGCAAGAGATGTGTCACCTTGGCATCAAAAACCTGCCAGGCAAACTGATCCGGCTGATCGAGGATCACCCGGCCGTATTTCGCATAGGTATAGTTCCGGAAATCCGCCCCCTCGTCGACAAACCGCCGGCCGGTCGCGTTGATCATGATTCCCCAGGGGTAGGAGTGTTTCTGGAACCCGTCACCGACATCCAGATCGCCGAATTCCGGCGCGTTGTAATCCCAGCCCACCGCGTGGCACCCCGACCAGTTGCCATAGGAAGACGCGCCGATCTCCAGTGCCATCCGGATGCCTTCTCCGGTATTGAACCGAGAGCCGCGCACGCGGGCCATTTCCCAGCCCGGACCGAGGTAGCGCGTGCGCATCTCGGTGCTGGCCTGGAACCCGCCCGAAGCAAGCACGACCGAGCGGGCCATCAGGTCGAACACCTCGCCCCTGTGCCGCACCCTGACCCCGGTCACGGCATGGCCGTCGGTGACCAGCGACAACGCCCGCGTGTCATAGCGGATCTCGACACCTGCGGCCCGGGCGATTTTGGTATGCGCATCGACCAGGCCGGGGCCGCCGCCCCATGCCTCCAGCGTCAGACCGCCCCAGAACCTGAAGCGCCCCTCCACCTTGAACGCCTGCCGCCCATAGATCGGCATGAAGCGGATCCCCTTGTCCCGCATCCAGAGCATGGTGTCGCGCGAGGTGGTGACCAGCCGTTCGCACAGGCTCGGATCGGTGCGATAGCGGGTGACGCGGAACATGTCGTCAAAGAACTGATCCGTCGTGTAGGTGCCGAAATCCGTGATCGCAATCTGATCTTCGGACAGGTCGGGGCAAAGCGCGCGGATATCGTCAACGCCGTCATAGGCAAACCGGATTGCGCCAGCGGTATAGCGCGAATTGCCGCCGTTCTCGGCCTCCGGCGCGCATTCCAGCATGAGTACGCTGGCGCCTTTTTCACGCGCCGCATGGGCCGCGCAGAAGGCGGCATTTCCCGCACCGACGATGATCGTGTCCCAGGTCGTCATGACATCAATCCTCTTTCGGTGCCGTGAAAAGGTCCTTGCGCAGGGTCATCAGCGCGCCGGGGTCGATCCTGGCCTGGATCACGGTGGTCTCGCCGCTGGCGATGGCCTCGCTCAGGGCCGGGCCCATCCCGCCCGGACCGTCAACCCAAATCCCCCTGCCGCCGCAAAGCTCGGCAAACTTGTCAAAGCGGGGCGAGCGGATTTCCGCGCCGAGCAGTCGTCCGCCGTAAAACTCCTGCTGATAGGCTTTCTCGGCCCCCCAGGCCTCGTTGTCGAGAACGACGATCACGATTGGCAATTCATGGGAAATGGCGGTTTGAATTTCGATCATCGTATAGCCGATGGCGCCGTCGCCCATGATCGCCACCACCGGGCGGTCCGGTGCGGCGGCCTTGGCACCGATGGCCGCCGCCAGCCCGAAACCGACCAGCCCGAAATCAAGCGGCGTGATCAGGGAAAGCGGTTGGTAATGCGCCAGACGGTCGGCGGCCTGCAGGCAGGTATTGCCGGTATCCAGCGTGACGATGGCGTTCTGCGGTAGCACCTCGCGGATTTCCGCCAAGGCCCGGCGCGGGTGCATCGGCAGGGTCGCAATCTGCGCCTCCTCCGCCCGTTCCGCCACAAGGCCGGCCATGTCATCGCGGAATGCCGCCCGCCAGGGGTCGCAATCCGGGCGCGCGGCTGCCGAGACGAGCGCTTCGGCCGTCAGCCGCGCATCGCCCTGTGCCGCGATCTCGGCCGGAAAGTACCGCCCCACGGCAGAGCCGTCGATATCGACATGGGCGATGCGGGTGTCGGCCCCGACATAATCGTTGCTGTGGAAGGTGGAGTTGAAGCCAAGCCGCGCGCCCAGCACCACCATAACGTCGGCCTCGCGCGTCAATCGGCTGGCGACGCGGTTGCCGCGCGGACCGGCCTGGCCTGCAAACCACGCATGCCCGTGGCGCATCACATCGGCATGGCCGGTCGAAGCCACCACCGGCACCTCCAGCGTTTCGGCCAGCGCACTCAGTGCCGCACGGCCCCTGCCCCACTTGAAGCCGCCACCGGCAAAGATGACCGGGCGCCTGGCCGAGGAGAGCAGCGCGGCAATCGCCGCCACATCCGCCGGCGCCGCTGGCCCCGGGTGGGCGATGTTGACCGGCTTTGGGTCGATGGCCGACACTTCTGCCGCAAACAGATCGCGCGGCACGTGCAGAACAACCGGCCCGCGCCGCCCCGAACTGGCCAGCCGGATGGCATCCTCCAGCATCGGCGCCAGACGCGACGGGTGCGTCACCATGACGGAGCGTTTGCAGATCGGCGCGAACAGGGCGACCTGATCGACCTCCTGGAAGGTATCCTTGGCCTGATCCGTCCGCGTGATCGCCCCGGCGATCACCACCAGCGGCGAATAGGCCAGATGCGCCTCGGCCACGGCGGTCACGATGTTGACTACGCCCGGCCCGGCCTGCGCGCCCAGCACGACCCCGGGCTTGCCGGTCGTCCGCGCCCAGGCATCCGCCATATGGCCCGCCGCGCGTTCATCGCGCGCGCCGACATAGGCAATGCCGCCGCCCAGATACATGGCGTCAAAAAGCTCCAGCATCGAACCGCCCAAAAGCCCGAAGACGGTGTCGATGCCATTGGCTTTCAGAACGCGATAGACGGCCTCTCCGCCATTGATCTTGGTCATGGTCTACTCCTCGGATCGGGGCCGCAGGTTTTTCGGATCAACGATGGCGTCCCGGTGGATGGTCACGGGGATATCCCGGTTCAGGATCTGCACGGTGAGGCCGGATTGCGGCGTGCCCTTGCGCACGAACAGCCAGCCCAACGACTTGCCAACCGTGTAGCCATAACCGCCCGAGGTTGTCAGCCCCACCGGCACGCCGTTCAGCAACACCGGCTCGCCACCATGGATGTCGATGTCCTCGGCATGCAGTTCCGCATGGAAAAGCTCCCATCCCGGCTCACGCGTCAGAACGGCGTCACGGCCGATGAAATCGCGCCCCTCGGCGCGCACGAACCGCCCCAGGCCCACATCGAACGGCCCGACATCCGTGGTCAGCTCGCCCGACGCGCGATAGGCCTTCTCCATCCGCATCCCGTTGAAGGCGTAGCTGCCGAGATCGACCAATCCGTGCTTGGCGCCGGCCTCGTGCAGCGCATCGTAAAGCGCCGGGATGCGGTCGAGCGGGGCGTGAAGCTCCCACCCCAATTCGCCCACAAAAGACACGCGCAGCGCATAACATGGCGCGCCCGCCACGCTGATTTCCTGCCCCGACAGCCATGGAAAGGCGGCGTTGCACAGGTCGGCATCGGTCAGTTGCGACAGGATTTGCCGGGATTTCGGGCCGGACATCGCCAGCATGCCCCAATCGGCAGAGCGGTCGATCAGCCGCACATCCTCGCCATCGCGGACATGCGATCCGATCCAGTCGCGATCCGGCTTGGCGCGGGCAATCGCAGAGCCGGTGAAATAGCGATCTTCGGCAATGCGCCAGATGGTGATCTCGGTCTCGAACCGCCCCTTGGGCGTCAGCAGGTGGTTGAGGCTCATGCCCCCGTCCCGGGCCGGGATCCTGTTGGCCGACAGTCGATCCAGCAGCTTGCCCGCATCGCGACCGGTGATTTCAAACTGGGCAAAAGCGCAAAGGTCGATCACCCCGGCCGCCGCGCGGGTGGCCTTGGCCTCGGCCATGGCATTGGCGTGCCAGCGCTGATGGCCCCAGCCGATCGGTTCGACCTCGCCGACCGTGCCGAAATAACGCGGCCTTTCCCAACCGGCGATTTCGCCGAACACCGCGCCCTTGTCGGCCAGCCGGTCATAGAGCGGATGGCGGTTCAGCGGGCGCAGCGCGTGAAACTGCTTGCCGGGGCAAGGCGTGTCATGGCGGTGCATGAACTCCTCCTTGGTGCGCTCGACGATGAACCTGTCACTGGTGAAATCGCCATAGCGGCGCGGGTCCATCGACCGCGTGTTGATCTCGCTCTCGCCATGAACCATCCAGTCGGCCAGCACCTTGCCCGCGCCGCCGCCCCAGGCAAGCCCGATGGAAGACCCGCAGGACAGCCAGACATTCGCAGCACCAGACGGGCCGACCAGCATGCCGCCATCCGGCGTGTGCGTGATCGCCCCGCGTACCACACGCTTGATGCCCAGCTCGGCCAGCACCGGCATCTTGCCCAGCGCCACCATCAGGAAATCCCCGATGCCGTCGTAATCCGCCTCGAAAAGCTCGTTCTCGGCTTGCCACGGGGCGCCTTCGGGCATTTCCCAGACCGTGGGGCAGACATGGCCTTCGTAGATGCCGATCAGCCCGGATTTCTGTTCCTGCCGGATATAGCCGCCAAAGGCATTGTCGCGCATCACCGGAAGTTCCGGGCGGCCTTCGAATTCCGGCACGGTATCGGTGACGAGGTAGTGGTGCAGGCAGGAAACCGATGGTATTTTCAGGCCGAACCATTCTCCCACCTGGTTGGCGTAGGATCCCGCGGCGATGACCACATGTTCGGCCAGAACCTCGCCCTTTTCCGTTTTCAGCAGCCACATGCCGCCCTTGCGCGCAGCACCCAGCACCCGGTTGCCGCGCTCGATTCTTGCGCCGCGCACGCGGGTCGCCGCCGCCAGCGCCATGGTGACCGAGCTGGGGTCGATATGGCCGTCCTCGAAGGTCTGCACGGCGGCCTTGACGTCATCGACCTTGTAGAACGGATTGCCCCTGGCGACCGCTTCGGGGCCGACAAGCTCCATCGGCAGGTCCAGAAGCTTGCCGACCCCGATGATGGATTTCATCCAGTCGACCTCGTCATCGGTGGTGGCAATGCGAAACCCGCCGACCTCGTGCCAGCCGATGGATTGGCCGGTTTCCTTCTCGACCCGTTTGTAGGTCTCGATCGAGGTCTTGTTGATCCATCCCGCCAGGCGGCTGCCGACGGCATGGGCGATCTGGCCCGCCGCGTGCCAGGTGGACCCGCTGGTCAGTTCCGCCTTTTCGAAGAGAATCGTATCGGTCCAGCCGTTTTCGGCAAGCTGGAACTGGGCGGCGACGCCCATGATCCCCCCACCGATGATGGCAACCTGCGTGCTGCGGCGCGTGTCGTTCATCAAAACGCCTCCTTGGCGGGTTTCAGGGAAGCCTTGGCCGCATAGCGTGTGCATGCGATGTCGGCTTCGAAGCCGCTGACAACGGCTTGCGCGGCCAGTCGATCCAGCGGCGCGTTGACCATGGCCAGGGCCAGCGAACGCCCGAACCTGTAACTCCACGCCGCCGAGGTGATCTGGCCCGCGAGCTTGCCGTCGAAATAGACCGGCTCGTCATGGATCGGGATCGCCTGCGCGTCATCGAACAGCAGCGACACAATCCGCCGAACGGGGGGTTCGGCCCCCGACAGGGCATCCTCGCCAACAAATCCGGTGCCGAAGGCACAGAACCCCGCCAGGCCCGCCTCGTGCGGCGTGGTGCCGGGGCTCAGCTCGTGCCCGAAGGCGCGAAATCCGGCTTCGATGCGCAGAGAGCCGGAGGCATAGAGCCCCGCATGGCTGGCCCCCGCCGCGACCAGAGCCTCATGCGCTGCCATGGCCATCTCCGCCGGGATGCAGAGTTCGTAGCCCTCTTCGCCGGTATAGCTCAGCCGCCCGGCCCATCCCCGCGCCAGGCCAATCTCGACCGGGGCAAAGCGGAACCTCTTCAGCTCGGGCAGTTGGGCGCTGGTGGTGGCCTGAAGCACCTGCCGCGCCTTCGCCCCGGCAAGGCCGAGGATGGCATAACCGCTGGTCACATCGGTGAATTCGACGCGGAAATCGCCCCTGGTCTCCCGCATCCGTTTCAGATCCCGCACCACTTCGCCAGCGCCCACGATCATCAGAAAGCTCTCGGGGCCATGGCGCTGAACCGTGACATCGCTTTCAATGCCGCCCTTGCGGTTCAGAATCTGGCCATAGGCGATGCGGCCCGGCGCAATGTCCATCTCAGCGGCGCAAAGCCGGTTGAGAAAACCACAGGCATCAGGCCCCTGCACCATGATCTTGCCAAAGGCGCTCTGATCCAGGATGGCGGCCCCGCTGCGGCACGCTTCGACCTCGCGCCCCACCTGTTCGCGCCAGGCGGGCACCGCGAAACCCAGCGGCAGATGCGCCGCCTCACCGCCGAAATGCAGCGCCCGCTCCCAACCGCCGCGCGCCTCGAACCGGGCCCCGGCGGCGACCAGCCCGGCGTGGATGGGAGAGCGCCGCTGTCCGCGCGCCGTCTCCATCGAGCGCCCGGGATAGGGGTTGTCGTAGTGCCGGCCAAGCACTTCCGGTATCCGCGCCTCGAGCGCGCTCAGCACATTCATTTCCGGGCTGAAGCGGCGAATATCGGCCTCGTTCAGCTCCATTGTCGGCTCGCCGGCGATGATCCATTCGGCCATCGCGCGGCCAGCACCGCCCGCCAGCGCAATCCCGGTGGAATTCATCCCCCCCATCAGGAACAGGCCGGGCACCTCGGGGCTTTCGCCCAGCATGAACTGGCTGTCGAGCGTGAAGCTCTCCGGACCGTTCAGAAGCATCCGCACCTCGGCCCGCTCCAGGGCCGGGATGCGGCGCAGCGCGTTTTCCATCATCGGCATGAAATGGTCCCAGTCCTCGTCCAGAAGATCAAAACTGAAATCCGCGGGCAGCCGGCTCAGGGGCAAGCCCTTGGCGTGGGGCTCGAACGAGCCGACCAGCAGCCCTTCGACATCGTCGCGGGCATAGAGATAGGCGTCCTGATCGTTCAATGTCGGCAGATGTGCGCCGGGTCCGAGTGCCTGCACCTCGGGCAGCGGTTTGGTCAGGATGTAGAAATGCTCGCAGGCATAAAGCGGCATGTGGGCACCTGCCATCGCCGCCACCTCGCGCGACCACAGACCGCAGGCGATGACCAACTCTTCCGCCTCGATCACGTGTTCGCCGATCTCGACGCCCGAGATGCGCCCGCCCTTCTTCTGCAAGCCGGTGACGGCGCAATCCTCGAAGAACCGAACCCCGCGCGCCCGCGCCCCCTTGGACAACGCCAGCGCCACGTCGGACGGATTCACCCGGCCATCGGCAGGTGACCAGACCGCACCTATCACATCATCCACCTCGATCAGCGGCCAGAGTTCCTGCGCCCGCGATGCATCGATCACATGCGCCTCGAGCCCGAAGGCGCGGGCCAACGAGACCTGCCGCTTGATGTTGGTCAGCCGGTCCGCGTTGGTGGCCAGGGTCAGCGAGCCGGTCTGGACCCATCCCGTCGCCTGCCCGGTCTCGCGCTCCAACTCGCCATAGAGATCGATCGAATGGCTGATCAGCCTGGTCAGCGTCGCCGACGGACGCAGACGGCGCACCAACCCGGCGGCGTGCCATGTCGTGCCGGATGTCAGCTTGGAGCGTTCCAGCACCACGACGTCCTTGCGCCCCTCGCGGGCCAGATGATAGGCGATCGAACAGCCGATGACGCCGCCGCCGATGATGACGGTGCGGGCATGTTTGGGCAGGGTCATGACAGCACCCCGTCGCGGATCATGTCCCCGAGGGTCTTGCGAAACGCCTCCAGGGCTTCGTCGATCAACTCGGGTGTGTGGGCCGCAGAGGTGAGACCCGAGGTATAGGCCATCATGTCGACGCCGCGCCCGAGCAACCCGTCGCGATAGGCCCTGACCTGCGCCGCGGGCAGGCCGCGGATCCGGGCGGGTGTCATTCCATCGAGGCTGTCGCGCCCGAAATGGATGTGAAAGATCGAGCTGTCGCCATAGGCCAGCCCGGTTGTTCCCGCCTCGGCCATTGCCGCGTTCATGCCCGCGCGCATACGTTCGGCCATGGCGTCGGCCTGTGCCTGAGCCTCGCCGGTCGCCAGCAAGGGCATCGCGGCACAAGCCGCCGCCGCAACCAGCGGTGATCCGTTGAAGGTGCCCTTGTGGCTGACAGCCGGGGCAAACCCGCCGCGCTGGGTGGCGTTGTTCATCAACTCCATGATGTCCGCCCGCCCGCAGACCGCGCCGCCGGGCAGACCGCCGGTCACGGCCTTGGCCAGCGTGGTCAGGTCCGGGATGATGGCATCGCGTGCCTGCCGTCCGCCGGGAGACCAGCGAAAGCCGGTGATGATCTCGTCGAAGATCAAGACGGCACCCGCAGCCCGGGCGACGTCAGCGAGCGCGCGCAAGGTGTCGGTGGCAAGCGGAACGCAGCCATAATTGGCGCCCGAAGCTTCGATGATGACGGTTCCGATCCGCGCGTCCTGCAGCGCGCTTTCCATCGCCTGCGGGTCGGCGGCACAGATATCGATCAACTCGTTCACGGCTTGCGGTACACCCAGGCTTGGCGCCACGTCGCTGCCCGGCCTGGCGCCTTTCAGCGCGTGATCGTGCCACCCGTGAAAATGGCCGTCGATGCGCAAGACCCGGTCCTTGCCCGACCATGCCCGCCCCAGACGGATGGCAAGCATCGTCGCCTCCGTGCCCGAGGCGGTAAAGCGGGTGCGCTCGGCCGAAGGGTAAAGGCGGTTCACCCATTCGGCCCACGCGATTTCGGCCTCGTGACAATCGGCGCTGAAGAGCGAACGTGCGGCCTGTTGCTCCAGCGCTTCGACAATTGCCGGGTGGCAATGGCCCAGCATCTGGCTGGCGCTGCCCATCTTGAAGTCGATATAGCGGCGGCCCTCCACATCCCATTTTTCAGCGCCCCTGGCGCGGTCGATGAAAATCGGGTGCGGGTCGCGGTAGCGCAGTTCATGGCTGACACCACCGGGCAAAGCCGCGCGGGCGCGCCGGGAAAGAGCTTCGTTGCTCATCTGTCCCTCCCGATCCGGGCACGGCTCAGGCGGATGTCGAATTGCGCGCGCAGGGCGCGGTCGGTTTCGTCCGAAACATGGCTCGGATAATGGCTGGCCAGCAGCTTGCGCGCCTTGTCCCTGGCCACCTCTCCGATCGTTTTGGCGCCGTTCTCATGCCATTCTACAGGCGTGCGCCTGTCGCCGATAAGAGGATAAAAATAGTCCGAATTCATCCGGTCGAACGTGTGCACCTCTCCGAGGTAATGCCCCGGCCCCCGGCACACATTCGCGATCACGTCCGCGGCGATGTTTTCCGCCGTCGCCTCGACCCCGCGAATGGTTCGCAGGATATTGCCGAGAAGGTCGTTGTCGCTCACGTAACCCTCCAGGGATACTCCCAGAAGGCTGGCATGAATCCCCGCCGCTTGCGTTATGATGTTCGACCCGGCATGCGCCGCCATCGCGACGGCCAGGCTCTTCTCGGCGCCGTATTGCGCATCCAGCGTCTTGGCGTCGGTGATCCCGGCAATCGACGAGGTGGGCAGGTCGAAATGCCGGCCCATCTGGGCCGCCGCCGCCATCAGGATCGCCTGTTCGCCACCTCCCCCCGACATCGACCCGGTGCGCAGGTCCACCACCAACGGCTTGGGCGCGAAGATCGCCTTGACCTCCGGATCGACCAGGCGGGCGAATACCAGCCCGGCAAGGGTTTCCGCCAACGCCTGTACCAACGAACCGGCGATCGTCGCCGGGCTTGTGGCGCCCGCTTGCCCGGCGCTGATCAGCTGCACCGGGAAACCCGCGTTGATGGCAGCTTCGAGCACGTCGCAAGCCTCTTGGGCAAAGCGCATCGGTGGCACCACATGGCAGACCATGACGGTCAGGAAGGGGCGGGCGCGAAACGCAGCCTCGCCTCCGGCGAAGGCGTAGCAAAGCCTTGCGACCTCCGGCACGTTTGCGGGTTCGGTGATCGAGACCGACACATGCTTTGAGGTGCCCATAAGACAGGCATAGGCGGTGTTGAGATCCATCGCGGCGTTGTCCTCAACGTCCCGCGCCACCACCGGGCGGCTGAAATGATGGATGTTCTCCATGGCATCCACCAGCCGCGCGGCGTCATAGAGGTCTGCCAGGGTGGAAGGGCGGTATCGCCCCGTTTCGATGTCGAATACACCCGGCGCCGCGCCACCCGTCGACATATGCACCCGCGCGCCCTCGATCCGCAGATCGTGCGCGCGCGATTGTCCGCAGAGGTCGAAGCCACGCCGCGCCTCCTTGATCGCCCTTTGCACCAGTGCGCGCGGAAATTGCAGCCGGCCGTCGTCGCATAGCGTCCCGCCCGCCGCGGTGACTTTCCCGATCATCGACGGCGTCGCCTGGCTCAAACCGAGCGTTTCCAGCAGCGCCAGCGTGGCCTCCTCGACCAGCAGCACCTCATCGGGCGAAAGCGGCTTCAGACGCCCGCCGACAACCCCCGGCCAGACCGGCGGGTTGGCATCGGGTTGCGTGGCCTGGTTCAAGCGGTCCTTGCGGCCGCGGCGTCGGTTTGCTTGTGCCATCGCACTCATGAGCTCAATTTTCGATGGTTTCAGCATGCGTAAGGAATGCCGTGTTTACAAAGGCGCTTTTCTCAGCAAAAGATGAGTAAAACTCATTGGTATGATGATCATGACCCCCTCCCTTCCCGCCTTGCGCGCCTTCGATGCCGCCGCCCGCCAGGGCAGCTTCCGCGCCGCCGCCGAGAAACTGTCCGTCACCCCCACGGCGATCAGCCACCATATCCGCGGTCTGGAAGACCAGCTTGGCGTCAAGTTGTTTGAACGCGCCGGGCGCGACGTCGCGCTGACGGAAGACGGCAAGCGGCTGGCCGGGGCGACATCACAGGCTTTCGAGATACTGGACGACGCCGTCCGCACATTGCGCCGCAGTTCGCGCAAGGTGGTGCGATTGGCGGCCGGTCCGATCTTCACCGCCCGTTGGCTGATGCCGCGGATCAGCGACTTCTGGCAGGCACACCATGAGATCGAGCTCGAAGTGGTTCCATCCTATCAGCCCGGCAGGCTCGATCGGGCAGATGTGGATATCGTGATCCGCTGGGAGCGCATGGCCGAGATGCCCGACGATGCCGTCAAGCTGCTCGAGCTCAGCCCCGTGGCCATTGCCTCCAGGGGTTTCGTCGACAGGTTTGGCCCCGTGGAAACCCCCGAAGACCTGTTGCGCCTGCCCCTGTTGCACCAGAGAAATCACTGGGGATGGCTGGACTGGTTCGCGGCGATGAATGTGCGGGTTGCCGTTCCCCTGCGCGGCCCGGTATTCGAGGATGCCAACGTGCTCTTGCGCGGTGCCGCCGAGGGCCAGGGGGTCATTGTCGGCTGGCTGCCGCTGATTGATCAGGACCTGGCGGAAGGCCGGGTCGTCCGCCTTTTCGACGAAAACATCACCCCAACCCATGGCTATTTCGTCGAAGTCCAGACCGGCAGCCGGACACGCCGGGAAACGCGCGGGGCAATGGAATGGCTGACAGCCCAGAACGCCCGGATCGAAACCGCTCAGCGCTGAACAACCGGCCGGGCATCTTCCATGAGGGCACCGAACGTGTCGGTCATGTGCTTGTGGACCACACAGGTGCCTTCATCAACCGAATCGAAGAGATAGGGCGAGGTGGCCAGGGCGATTTCCGGGCTGAGGATGGCGAGCGGCGTGTTGGAGACATAGGCGATGTCGATCCGCCCGCGCGTGGTCTGGCGGACGATGGTCTGTTCGTCTCCGGCCCGCGCATCCAAGAGCAGTTGCAGCTCCGGCTCGCCGCCGGATTTCTCCTCGATCTGCCGGGCCACTCCGGCAACCCATTTGCCCCTGGGCGAGGTCGATGGCGCCACCGACGCCAGTTTCAAGACGGTTTCGGCCTGGGCGGCAGCGCCGAGACAGGCAATCGAAGCGGCCAGTGCCAGGCTGCGCATGACTTTGGCCGTGAGTTCCTGCCTAACATGTCGGACAGCTGCGTGTAGCAACGCGTGGCAACATGAGCTCCTCCTGCTCGTCGCAGCGCCCGATTCGGACTTAAATCAATTTTTCTGGACATCTGTCTAGTTTTTTTGTTTGATGCATTTGTGGCGACCGGGAGAATCGCTGAAACCACCATGGGAGGAGTCTGGACATGGAATACGATTACGTGATCGTGGGCGGCGGATCGGCCGGTGCAACATTGGCCGCACGGCTGAGCGAAGACGCAGGCAGCACGGTTTGCCTGCTGGAAGCGGGCGGGCGGGGCGACGGCATCCTGGTGCGCGCGCCGGCCGCAGTGGTGGCGATGCTGCCGGGGCATGGCAAGATCAACAACTGGGCTTTCAACACCGTGCCGCAGCCGGGCTTGAACGGGCGCAAGGGCTATCAGCCGCGCGGGCGCGCCCTTGGCGGCTCGAGCGCGATCAACGCGATGCTCTACGTGCGCGGCCACCGCGACGACTATGACAAATGGGCCGATCTGGGCTGCGACGGCTGGGATTGGGACAGCGTATTGTCCTATTTCAAACGCGCCGAGAACAATGAAACGGGCGAGAACGACCATCACGGCGCAAGCGGCCCGCTGCATGTCTGCCGCCAGAAAAGCCCCCGACCGATCACCGAGGCCTTTGTCGATGCCGCGACACGCCTGCAATACCGCCGCCGCGAAGACTTCAACACCGGCGACAACGAGGGCTTCGGCCCCTATGCCGTCACGCAGTTTCACAGCCCCGAGCGCAACGGCGAACGCTGTTCCGCCGCCGCGGCCTATCTGCATCCGGTGATGGGCAAGCGCCCGAACCTGACGGTGCTGACCAAGGTGCGGGCCGAGCGCATCCTGTTTGACGGCAAGCGCGCGACGGGCGTGGCCTATCGCCAGAAGGGCCAGAGTAACGAGCTGCGCGCCAAGCGCGAGGTGATCGTCTGCGGCGGCGCCTTCGGCTCGCCCCAGCTGTTGCAGCTCTCCGGCGTGGGCCGCAGCGAGGACATCACCCGCCATGGCATCGAAATGGTCCATGAGCTGCCCGGCGTGGGCCAGAACCTTCAGGATCACCTGGATTTCATCCTCGCCTGGAAATCGAAGGACACCGACAATTTCGGCATCGGGGCCGCGGGAACGGTCAACCTGCTCAAGCACATCTTCGCATGGCGCAAGAACGGCACCGGCATGATCGCCACGCCCTTTGCCGAGGGCGCGGGCTTTCTCAAGACCGATCCGACGATGGACAAGCCGGATGTGCAGCTTCACTTCGTCATCTCGATCGTCGACGATCATGCGCGCAAGCTGCACGCGGGCTATGGCTTTTCCTGCCATGTCTGCGCGCTCAGGCCGCATTCGCGCGGCGAGGTCTTCCTGCAATCGGGCGATCCGATGGCCGATCCGGGGATCGACCCCAATTTCCTCGCCGATGATCGCGACCTGAAGACGATGATCGCGGGGGCGAAGATGACCCGCGAGATCCTGATGCAGGAACCGATGAACAAGTATCGCCACAAGGAGCTTTTCGGGGTGAAGGATGGCATGAGCGATGCCGAGTGGGAGAAACACATCCGCGCCCGTGCCGACACGATCTATCACCCGGTGGGCACCTGCAAGATGGGCACCGACGACATGGCCGTGGTCGATCCCGAGCTCAAGGTGCGCGGGCTGGAGGGGCTGCGCGTTGTCGATGCGAGCGTGATGCCCACGCTCATCGGCGGCAACACCAACGCGCCGACGATCATGATCGCCGAAAAGGCAGCCGACATGATCCGCGCCACATCACAAGCGGCCATCGCGGCCGAATGATGCGTTTCGACTTTTCATTGAGGTATCTGCATCATTTTTCGCGTTCGACCGCAGGGAGAGACAGCGAACAAATGATTCAAGGTTAAGTCGAAACGCCATAAGGAGAAGGCACCATGCTTGGAAAGATGATGGATCAGCCGCTGCTGATCTCGAACCTGATCGCCCATGCGGCACGCTACCATCCCCGCACCGAGGTGGTCTCGGTCGAGACCACCGGCGGGGTGGAGCGCTCGGACTGGGCCACGCTGGAGCGCAATGCGCGCCGGCTGGGCTCGGCGCTCGAACGGCTGGGCCTGGGCGCCGAGGCGCGCTGTGCCACGATCGCCTGGAACAACCGGCGGCACATGGAGATCTATTTCGCCGTCGCCGGGGCGGGCTTTGTCTGCCACACGATCAACCCGCGCCTGCATCCCGAACAGCTGATCTATATCGTCAACCACGCCGAGGACCGGGTGCTGTTCTTTGATCGCACCTTCCTGCCGGCGGTGGCGAAACTGCGCGAGCATTTCAAGACCGTGGACCATTTCGTGCTGATGGGCCCGCGCGACGACGAGGCCGCGGGCATGATCGACGGGCTGGTGTTCTATGACGAACTGCTGGAGCAGGGCGACCCCGGCTATGCCTGGCCGCAATTCGAGGAAAGCCGCGCCTCCTCGCTGTGCTATACCTCCGGAACCACGGGCAACCCCAAGGGTGTGCTCTATACCCACCGCTCGACCATGCTGCACACGCTGGCGGGCAACCAGCCCGATGGCCTGGCGATTTCGGCCAAGGACACGGTTCTGCCGGTTGTGCCGATGTTTCATGTCAACGCCTGGGGCGTGCCCTATATCGCGGCGGCCAACGGCGCCAAGCTGATCCTGCCGGGGCCGGGACTTGACGGTGAGAGCCTGGTCAAGCTGATCGACGGCGAGGCCGTGACCCTGGCGCTGGGCGTGCCGACGATCTGGATGGGCCTCCTGGCGGCGCTGAAGAAGACCGGCAGCAAGGCCGCGAGCCTGAAGCGCACTGTGGTCGGCGGCTCCGCCCTGCCGCCCTCGATGATCCCGGCCTTCCGCGACCAGTATGGCGTCGAGCTGATCCACGCCTGGGGGATGACCGAAACCAGCCCCCTCGGCACGCTGAACCAGCTCTTGCAGAAACACGAGGGGCTGGGAGACGCCGACAAGGCGCAGATCCGGCTCGGCCAGGGCCGCCCGCCCTATGGCGTGGAGCTGCGCCTCGTCGATGAAGCCGGCCATGTCCTGCCGCATGACGGCAAGGCGCAGGGCGAATTGCAGATCCGCGGCCACTGGATCGTCGATACCTATTTCCGGGCCGACAAGAGCGCGCTGACCATCGACGGCTGGTTCGATACCGGCGATGTCGCCACCATCGATGCGGATGGCTACATGATCATCCGCGACCGCGCCAAGGACATCATCAAGTCGGGCGGCGAGTGGATCTCGACCGTGGAGCTGGAAAACATCGCCATCGGCCACCCCGCCGTCGCCAATGCCGCCGCCATCGCCGCGCGCCATCCGAAATGGGACGAACGCCCCGTGCTCGTGGTGCTCAAGGCCGAGGGCGCCGAGGCGAGCGAGGAAGAGCTGATCGCCTTTTATGACGGCAAGGTGGCGAGCTGGCAGGTGCCCGACAAGGTGATCTTCGTCGATGCCCTGCCGCTGGGCGGAACCGGCAAGGTCGTAAAGGCCAAGCTGCGCGAAGAATTTGGCGATATCCTGATGCAGGAAGAGGAAACGTAAGATGAAACACCAAAGCGATTTCACACCCGATCTGCGGGCCGCATGCGACACCGACCTAGATGCGCTGGAGGCCGCCAAGAACGATTGGGCGCGCACCTCCGTCGCCGACCGGATCGCGCTGTTGCAGGCCGTCAAGGATGCGCTGATGCCGGTGGCCGAGGGCTGGGCCACAACCGCCGCGCGCAAGAAGCGCCTCGCAGCGGACTCGCCGCTTGCGGGCGAGGAATGGACCAGCGGGCCTTACGCCGTGATGGGCATGTGCAACGGGTTGATGCACACGCTGTCGCAAATCGAGAAGAAGGCCTATCTCAAGCACCTGCCGACGCGAGAGCTGCCCAACGGGCAGACGGCGGTGCGGGTGGTTCCGCATTCGATCTGGGATCGGCTGCTCTTGTCGGGGGTCAAGGCCGATATCTGGATGCAGCGTGGCGTGACCCCGGCCAATCTCAAGACCCACGCCGCCGTGGCCTATGACATCGCGCCGGAAAAGCGCGTGGGCAAGGTGGCGCTGGTGCTGGGGGCGGGCAATATCGCTGCGATCTCGCCGCTCGATGCGTTCCAGAAGCTGTTTCTGGAAAACCAGGTGGTGATGCTGAAGATGAACCCGGTCAACGACTACCTGACCGAATATCTGCGCGCCGCGCTGAAACCGCTGATCGATCGCGATGCCTTGCGCATCGTCAAGGGCGACGGGGCGGCGGGCGCCTACCTGACCGATCATCCCCTGGTCGAGGAAATCCACATCACCGGCGCGCGTGCCACGCATGATGCGATTGTCTGGGGCACGGGCGAGGAAGGCGCGAAGAACAAGGCCGCCGGCACGCCGAAGAACCCGCGCCACATCACCTCCGAGCTGGGCGCGGTCTGCCCGACCATCGTGGTGCCGGGGCCGTGGTCGGCCGCCGACATCCGGTTCCAGGCCGAGCATATCGCAACGCAGAAGCTGCACAATTCCGGCTTCAACTGCGTTGCCGTGCAGTCGCTGATCCTGCCGCGCGGCTGGGACAAGGCCGAGCGGCTGATGAAGGAAGTGGGCCGCGTGATGGCGGAATTCGCCCGGCGCGAGGCCTATTATCCCGGCGCCGATAGTCGTCTGGCGGAATTTGCCGAGCATGCCGAAGGCGAGCAGGAGTTTGCCCGCGGGCCGGGTGTGCCGCCCTGCTATGTCGCCGACATGGAGCGCGGCGACACCGAATGGCTCAAGCAGCACGAGGTGTTCGCCCCGGCGCTTGGCGTCAAGCATCTGGAGGCTGCGGACGCCGAAAGCTACCTCTGCGATGCCATCGCCTGGGCCAATGACAACCTCTATGGCACATTGGGCGGCAACATCCTGATCCACCCCGCCACGATCCGCAAGATCGGGCGCAAGCGGTTCGAGGAGATCCTCGCCGACTTCCGCTATGGCACCATCGCGATCAACGCCTGGACCGGCCTCGGCTTCCTGCTCGGCCCGGTGCCATGGGGCGGATTCGCGGGGGCGACGCTGGAAAACGTGGAATCGGGCATCGGCACCGTGCATAACAGCTTCATGCTGGAGAAAACCGAGCGTACCGTGGTCGAGGCGCCCTGGAGCCCGTTCCCGCGCAATCTCGCATCGGCACGGTTCACCTTGCTGCCGCGTCCGCCATGGTTCATCACCAATCGTCGCCAGCACAAGATCGGCCGCCTGCTGACCCGCTTCCAGTACAAGCCAGGCTGGTTGAAACTGCCGCGAATCTTCGTGAACGCGTTGTTGGGGTGAGAAAAAGAGGGTATTGGCGCAGCCATGACTGATCAGAAGCCGATGGGAAAACTCGCCGCGCGCGCCGCCACCAAGGGCGCCAAACGCGAAGCGAAGAAACGCGAACTGGCGGAAAGCGCCATCGAGGCGCTGAAACGTTACGGCTACGCCAATACCACCCTGCGCGACATCGCGGCGCAATCCGAGCTTTCGCTCGGCATGTTGCACTATTATTTCGAGAACAAGGAGCAGCTGCTGATCTATTGCGTGCGGCTCTACAAGGAAGCGTTCGCCGCAGATATCGGCACGCGCATCGCCGGGGCCGAGACGCGCGAAACCCTGTTCCAGGCCTTTGCCGAGGGGCTTGCCGCCTCGATCGCCGAGGACGCGGAAACCCACAGGCTCTGGTATGACATTCGCAACCAGGCACTGTTCGATCCGGTGTTTCAGCCGGTGGTGGCCGAGATCGAAGCGTCGCTGATCGGGCTTGTCGAACTCATCGCGGGTGAACGCACGGATGGACCACCCATTGCGGTGCTCTACGGGGCCGTGGACGGCGTCTTCCGGCATTTGCTCGAACGCCAGCTAGTGGGCAGCCCGCGAAGCATGCCGGAATTGACCGAAGAATTTTGCGCGGTATTGACGCGCATGCTCAAGGCCTGAAAAAACGGGTCAATATCTGCGTGGGCTTGCAGCTCTTTTTGGTATGATTGTTCCGGGTGCGGCGCGAAAGTCGGGCACGGCGAAGCTGCTCCCAGAAGTATCGGCCTCGGCTCACCGGTCGCGATGGGCCGACCTTTGCAAATGCAATGCCGGCCATGCGCAATGCGCTGCCACATGTGTATCTTGCAGCATTGGATCTTGCGGGCTCCAGGAGGTCATTCGCTACGCGTAGCATCGAGTTTGGCTCAGGGCCGAAGCCCGCCACCGCACCCCCCGTTAACCTGACAATCCGTTAACCTCTCCAAAATTCCCCGGCAGCCGGGAGTCAGCCGGATGTCAGCCGGGAGTCACCCCCCCGATTCTCAGCCCCGGGGCGGCGTTAACCGCGCCGGGCGCTGTGGTGACATTCCGTAAATCCGGCCCCTGCGACAGGCCGCCCCTTGCAGTCATATTCAATATTCCATATATTGAATATCAAGAAGGAGTCGCGGGCGTTCCGCGGCGCGGAATTCAACGAAAGGACTCGTATAAATGACCGTATCCCAAGCCGTTATGGCCTTCGCCGGTTTCATGGTGCTGCTCTCGGTGCTGCTCACCGTCACCGTCTCGCCCTATTTCGTCTGGCTCACCGTCTTCGTCGGCGCCAACCTGCTGCAATCGGCCTTTACCGGGCTCTGCCCGGCCGCCGCGATCATGCGCAGGCTGGGCTTCAAACCGGCCTGATTTCAACGCGTTATCGCGTCGTTGCCGGATCGGGCCTGCGCATGCTACCCTGTCGAAAAGACAAGGCAGAGCAGGCCCGAACATGACAGCACTCAGCGCCTATGACCGGCTCGAAGCCTCCGGGTTGTGGCGGGCGTCGCCGCATCATCAGCGCCGCGATGTGATCGTCTCGATCGGCGAGGCGACCTTGACGATTTCCGATCCCAACGACAGCGCCCTGGCGCATTGGTCGATCCCCGCCGTCATGCGCGCGAATCCCGGCCGGACCCCGGCCATTTTTCATCCCGATGGCGACCCCGGCGAGGTGCTCGAACTTGCCGGTAACGAAGCCGAAATGATCAAGGCGATCGAAACCCTGCGCAGCGCCGTCGACCGCGCCCGCCCCCACCCCGGCCGCCTCCGCCTCGCGTCCTTGTTGGTCAGTATCGCCGCAGTGGTTGCGCTCGGTGTTTTCTGGCTGCCCGGCGCGGTGCTCGATCACACGGTCTCGGTCGTCCCGCAGGTCAAGCGCCTTGAATTGGGCGCGGCCGTGCTCGACCGGATCCGCCGTATCGCCGGGCGTCCCTGCGACGAGGCCGAGGCGATGCCCGGACTCGCACGGCTGGCAGCACGGCTGCCCTCGCCGCAGGGCCCGGCTCGGTTGATCGTGCTGCGCGGCGGCGTGCAGGAGGCCGCGCATCTGCCGGGCGGTATCATCCTGCTCAATCGCGCGCTGCTCGAAGATTTCGAGGAGCCGGATGTGGCGGCCGGATACATTATCGCCGAACACCTGCGGGCCGAACTGAACGATCCGCTGCGCCAACTCCTGGAGGAGGCCGGCCTGATTTCCACGATTCGCTTGCTGACCACCGGCGCGGTGCCGGATGCAATTCTGAAGGCTTACAGTGAGAGCCTGCTGGCCGCACCGCCGGAACCGCTCGCCGATGCCACGCTTCTTGCCGGGTTCGAGGCCTGGTCGGTGCGCGCCACTCCTTATGCCTACGCTCGCGACATCACCGGCGAAGCCACCATTGGCCTGATCGAAGCCGACCCGTTTGCCGCAGAGGCCCCTGATCCCCTGATCCCCGATGCCGATTGGCTGCGCTTGCAGAACATCTGCGGCGGCTGAAACCTGCTTGAGTGATCCGGTGGTGCGCTTGCGCGCACAGCATTTCAGGCAACGTCGACGCGACGCAGTAACCCAGCGTTGCACTGGATTGAGCCGCGGCATTCGAGTATTTTTGCCAAGAAAAAGGCAGGGGCTTGCTTAGCAGCCTCATGCCGGGCCAGGGGGTTGCTATCGGTCCGATTCCACCGCACAGTTTGCAGCGCAGAGTGGGACCGGACCACCCGCTCCATCCGTTTTAAAGCATTGCCGGAAAGGCCAGACCATGAGATTCGAAACACCAAAGAGCGTCGAGGATGCCATCGCCTTTCTTGCCGCCGATCCAGAGGCAAAGGTGCTTGCCGGCGGCACCGATCTTCTGGTCCGCCTGCGTGCGGGCCAGATCGCACCCTCAGCGGTGATCGACGTGAAACGAATCGACGCGATGACCACGATTGCCCGGGAAGACAGCGGCGGCTGGCGTATCGGAGCTGCCGTATCTTCGGCCGAGATGAACGAACATGCCGCGCTCAAGGCCGACTGGCCGGGCGTCTGCGAGGCCGCCGACCTGATCGGCTCGACCCAGATCCAGGGCCGCGCCACCATCGTGGGCAACCTCTGCAACGCCGGCCCCGCCGCCGACAGCGTGCCCGCCATGGTCGCCGCCCGCGCCATTGCCCGTGTGCAGGGCCCGAACGGCAGCCGCGACATGCCGGTGGAAGATATCCCGACAGGCCCCGGCCAGACCTCGCTTGCACCGGGCGAATTGGTCACATCGATCCATCTACCGGCTCGGGCGCCACGCTCCGGCTCGGCCTATCTGCGCTTCATTCCGCGCACCGAGATGGACATCGCCGTGGTCGGCTGCGGTGTCGTGCTGCAATTCGACGAGGCCGACAGTATTACCCACGCATGCGTTTCGCTCGGCGCGGTCGGCCCCAAGGTCATTCTCGTTCCTGCCGCGGCAAAAGCCCTGATCGGCTCCAAGGGCGACGACGCCGCGCTGGAGGCTGTGGCCGCCGCCTGCTCGGCCGCCGCTACCCCGATCAACGACAAACGCGGCACCGTTGAATTCCGCAAGGACGTCTCTGGCGTTCTCGGCAAACGTGCCGCCAAGATCGCCATGTCCCGCGCCAAAGGAGAGGCCTGATGTCCCGTATCCACGTTACCGCCACCATCAATGGCGACGAGACCGAATTTCTCTGCAACGCCGAAGACACGCTGCTCGATGTCTTGCGAGATGATCTCGAACTCACCGGTTCCAAGGAAGGCTGCGCCTCGGGCGATTGCGGTGCCTGCTCGGTGATCGTCGATGGCCGCCTGGTCTGTGCCTGCCTGATGCTGGGCGCCGAGGCCGAAGGCCGGACCGTCGACACCATCGAAGGCATGGCGACGGGCGAGAAACTGCACCCGCTGCAACAGAAATTCATCGAAATGGCCGCGCTGCAATGCGGCATCTGCACGCCCGGTATCCTCGTGGCCGCCAGGAACCTGCTCGAGCGCAACCCAGACCCGACCGAGGAAGAGGTGCGCTATTGGCTGGCCGGCAATCTCTGCCGCTGCACCGGCTATGACAAGATCATCCGCGCGGTCCTCGCCACCGCCGCCGACATGAGGGGGGCCGCCTGATGGCCAAAGACGAGTTCCAGACCCGCGATTTCAAAGTTGTCGGCACACGCCCGCTGCGCCCCGACGGCATCGACAAGGTCACCGGCCGCGCCCGCTTCGGCGCCGACATGACAGCCCCCGGCATGCTTTGGGGTGCGGTATTGCGCAGCCCCCATGCCCACGCCCGGATCAAGAGCATCGACACCGCCAAAGCCGAGGCCATGCAAGGTGTGAAAGCCGTCGTCACCCGCGCCGACTTCACCCATCAGCCAGACGATCCGTCGATGGCCGATATCCTCGACAATTGCATGGCCGGTGAAAAGGCGCTTTACGATGGCCATGCCGTTGCCGCCGTCGCGGCGACGTCGCGCTCGATTGCCCGCGCCGCGCTTGACGCGATCAAGGTCGACTACGAGGTGCTGCCGCATGTCATCGACGTCGACGAAGCGATGAAGCCCGGCGCGCCCGTCTTGCACGCGGGCCGCCAGCAGGAAAACGTGCCCGAAGGCTATTCCGAAAACGTGCTCTCGCGCACGGCCTATGGTCATGGCGACCCGGACGAAGGCTTCAAAGCCGCCGACCTGGTGATCGAACGCAGCTTCAAGACAGCCGCCACCCATCAGGGCTATATCGAGCCGCATGCCTGCCTCGCCACGCTTGGCGCCGATGGTCAGGGCGATCTCTGGGTTTGCACCCAGGGCCACTACATGGTGCGCAACACCTGTGCGGCGGTGCTTGGCCTCGAAGCCGGCAAGCTGCGGGTCACCGCGTCGGAGATCGGCGGCGGCTTTGGCGGCAAGACCACCGTCTTTCTCGAACCCACCGCCCTGGCGCTCTCGCGCAAGGCCAACCGCCCGGTAAAGCTGGTGATGTCGCGCGACGAATGCTTCCGCGCCTCGGGCCCCACCTCGTCGAGCTCGATAACCATCAAGATCGGCATGACCAATGACGGCAAGATGACCGCCGCCACCGGCGAGTATCGCTATCAGAACGGCGCCTTTCTCGGCATGAACGCGATGCTCGGCGCGATGACCGGCTTTGCGCCCTATGATCTTCAACATGTGCGCACCTCGGGCTGGGAGGTCGTCACCAACCGGCCCAAAGCTGCCGCCTATCGTGCGCCCGGCGCACCGATGGCCGCCTTCGCAGTGGAATCGGTGATCGACGAGCTGTGCCAGAAGCTCGATCTCGACCCGATCGAAACCCGTCTGAAGAATGCCGCCCGCGAAGGAACCCGCGCCGCCTACGGTCCGACCTATCCCGCCATCGGGCTCGAGGCGACGCTGAAGGCCGCCCAGGCGCATCCGCACTGGTCCGCCCCCTTGGGCGAAAACCAGGGCCGCGGCGTGGCCTGCGGCTTCTGGTTCAACTTCGGCGGCGATACCTGCGTCTCGCTAATGGTCAACCCGGACGGAACCGTGTCGCTCAGCGAAGGCAATCCTGATATCGGTGGCTCGCGCGCCTCGATGTCGATGATGGCCGCCGAGGAGCTGGGCATTCCTCTGGAACAGGTCCGCACCATCATTGCCGATACCGGAAGCCTCGGCCAGAACGAGGTCACCGACGGATCGCGTGTGACATTTGCCGTCGGCCTCGCCACGATCAAGGCCGCACGCCACGCCATCGAGATCATGAAACAGCGCGCCGCGATGAAGTGGGGAATCGAGCCAGAGGCGGTCGAATGGGTCGATGGCGCGGCTCAGCCCGCCGGCCCCAACGCCGGTAAATTTCCGCCGATGAGCGTGGCCGAGATCGCCGCCATCGCCTCCAAGACCGGCGGCCCGATCGCCGGGCACCATGAGGTCACGGCCGAGGGCGCGGGCGTCAGCTTTGCCACCCACATGGTCGATACCGAGGTCGACCCGGAAACCGGCGCCGTGAAGGTGCTGCGCTACACCGTGTTCCAGGACGCGGGCAAGGCGGTGCACCCCGCCTATGTCGAAGGCCAGTTCCAGGGCGGCGCGGCGCAAGGAATCGGCTGGGCGCTCAACGAGGAATACATCTATGGCGAGGATGGGCGTTTGCAAAACGCCGGTTTCCTCGACTATCGCATTCCGGTCGCCTCCGACCTGCCGATGATCGAGCCGGTGATCCTCGAAATCCCCAACCCCGGCCATCCCTACGGCGTGCGCGGCGTCGGCGAAACCTCGATCGTGCCGCCGCTGGCGGCGATCGCCAATTCGGTGTCGCGCGGTGCCGGTGTGCGCCTCGCCTCCCTGCCGATGTCTCCGCCCAAGGTGCTGGCGGCAATGAAGGCGAAATAGGCGATGGTGGCGGTTCGTCTCTGGGGTGCGCTGGCGGATCTCGCCGGCGGCACGCCCGAGGTCGAAATCGATGCCGCCAACCTGCGCCAGTTGCTCGACCGGCTCGAAGAAAAATACCCCGCGCTCAAACCCCAGCTTGAACGCGGGGTCTCCGTCTCCATCGACGGCAAGATCTACAACGATACCTGGGCCACTCCGATCCGCCCCGACAGCGAAGTGGTGCTGCTCAATCGCCTGGTCGGCGGCTGATCGCTTCAACTTGGCGAAACTATCCCGGGGTCCGGGGCAGCTTCCCGGTCCTGCCCTCTCCAAGCCGCACATTGCTGCCGGGGTGGATGGCCGGCGAATTCACCCCGCCCGCCTCAATTCTCGCGAAACGCCCGGATCTGCGCCACCGTGCGCGACACGAACATTTCCACGCCATGCTCGCCCATCTCGATCGTCGCCGAGCCCGCCTCACGCACCGCGCCAGGGTCCACCGCCAGCATCAGCGCGACATCGGCCAGCCCGGCATGCACGCCCGCACCGGCATACCCCTGCCCTTCCAGCCACGTCGCAAACTCCGCATGGCTGGCGTAGTAGGCATCGGCCATCAGAACCCCGCCGCCCCATTCCGCGTTCAAGATCCCGGCCACCACACCCATCGGCTTCTGGTTCCAGCCACTGTCGCCCAGCAGAACCACGGTTTCAAAACCGGCCAGCCGCAAGCTGCGCGCCGCCCATTCCACCTGCATCGCAAACAGCTCGGGCGGCACCGTCATCGAACCGGGATAGGGCATATGTCCGCTCGGCGGGTCGATCCCGCCTTCCGGCACATGCGCAATGACAGGCGCGACAATGGCATCGCCCAGCGCCTCGGCAATCCGCCCCGACAATGCGCGCACCCGGATGTTGTGCTTGCCCAGAACCATCGCCGAACCATTCTGCTCGGTCCCGCCGGTCGGGATGATCACCGTGCGCTTGCCCGCGGCGATCTCCGCCGCCAGCTCCGGGCTGGTCATGTTCTCAAGGAAAACCTCGGCCCCGAGCGGAGCCGCGAAGGCCAGGGCCGCCGCAACCGCCCCGGCCAGAAAACGCAGCCGTCTCAGAGCGACGCCTCGAGCTTGGCGACAATCGCATCGCCCATCTCGGCGGTCGACACCGGCGTCTTGCCCTCCTCGCCCAACAGGTCCGCGGTGCGCAGCCCGTCGGCCAGCACATCTTCCACCGCCTTTTCCAGACGGTCGGCCTCGGCCCCCTGATCGAAGGAATAGCGCAGCGCCATGGCGAAGCTCAGGATGCAGGCAATCGGATTGGCCTTGCCCTGTCCGGCAATATCGGGCGCAGAACCATGCACCGGCTCGTATAGCGCCTTGGGTCGGCCATTTTCCATCGGCGCGCCGAGAGAGGCCGAGGGCAGCATGCCCAGCGAGCCGGTAAGCATCGCCGCCACGTCGCTCAGGATATCGCCGAACAGGTTGTCGGTCACGATCACGTCGAATTGCTTGGGCGCGCGGGTCAGCTGCATCGCCCCGGCATCGGCATACATGTGGCTCAGCTCCACATCCGGGTAATCCTCGTCATGCACCTTCTGCACCACTTCGCGCCACAGGATGCCGCTTTCCATCACATTGGCCTTCTCCATCGAGCAGACCTTGTTGCCGCGCTTCTTCGCCAGCTCGAACGCCGCCCGCGCCACCCGGTCGATCTCGCTCTCGGTATAGCGCTGGGTGTTGATCCCCACCCGCTCGTTGCCTTCCTTGAATATCCCGCGTGGCTCGCCGAAATAGACGCCCGAGGTCAGCTCGCGCACGATCATGATGTCGAGCCCGGCAATGACATCGTGCTTGAGCGAAGAGAAATCGGCCAATGCGTCGAAACACTGCGCCGGGCGCAGGTTGGCGAACAGGTCCATCTCCTTGCGCAGCCTGAGCAGGCCGCGCTCGGGTTTGACGCTGAAATCCAGATTGTCGTATTTCGGCCCGCCGACGGCGCCCAGCAGGACGGCATCCACGCATTGGGCCTTGGCCATCGTCGTATCGGCCAGCGGCACGCCATGCTTGTCGTAGGCGGCGCCGCCAACAAGATCCTCGCTCACGTCAAACACCATGTCGCGCCTGGCGCCATACCAGTCGATGATCTTGCGCACTTCGACCATGACCTCCGGGCCGATCCCGTCACCGGGCAGGATAAGAAGCGAGGGGTTGCTCATGGGCTGGGATCCTTCCTGAATTCTGTCGCTCCCCGCCTACCCCCAAGCCGTCCTAGCGTCAAGAAACCTGCGCATGAAGGGCGGGGACTCACCCCGGCGGCGTCTTCCCCCTGCTGACGATCTTTGCCAGCCCTTCTGCCAGGATCTCCCAGACCAGCCGCACCCGTGGCGTGTGCCGCAAGCCCTGGTGCGACGCCAGCCAGACCGGCAGGCTGGGCATCGGAAACCCGAGATCGATTTCCAGCATCCCGGGATCGCGCCGCGCCACCATCGCCTGCCCGAAGCCGATGCCGCATCCCGCGCGCACCAGTTCCCAATAGGTGGTCTGGCTGTCGCACCTCGTCTTGAAGCTCTCCCGGCTCACTTTGAGCCCGGCCTCGCGCATGCCCCGGACGATCAGCTCGCTGCGATCATAGCCCACCATGTCGTGACCCAATATTTCTTCCGGTCCCTGCGGCAGCCCATGCCGCGCTGCGTAGGCTTTCGAGGCAAACAGCCCCAGCTCGATCTCGCCCAGATAGCGCGCCACCACATCCAGCTGCTCGGGGCGATACATCCGCACCGCGATATCGGCCTCGCGGTAGAGCAGGTTCTCGCTCAGATCCGACGGTGCCAGTTCGACCTCGACATCGGGCGCCTGCTGCCGGATCCGGGCCAGGATCGGCGGCAGGACATGATGCGAGACCATTTCCGACGCAGTGATCCGCACCGTACCCGCCAGAGCTGCCTCCTGCCCGGCGGCATAGAGCGCGATCTCACGCATCGCCTCGCGCATCGCGCGCGCCGGGGCGACCAGCGCGGCACCGGCATTGGTCAGCTCAAGCCCCTTGGGATGGCGCCGGAACAGGTCGAGTCCCAGCTTTGCCTCCACTGCCTTGATCTGTCGCCCCAATGTCGGCTGGCTTGTGCCCAAGCGTCGCGCCGCCGCGCTCAGCGATCCGGCCTCGGCGACCGCCAGAAACGCCTGCACCAGTGCCCAATCGAGCTTGTTCACGGTCTTATCCATTCATTTATGAATA
>CBDUGF010000018.1:0-43199 GCA_965366835.1 uncultured Rhodobacterales bacterium | reverse complement strand
GAGCTTCATTCATTCGGTGCACCAAGCTTCGCCAAATCGCCAGCCCGGGGGGCGGCCCCCTCCCGGCAGATTTGCTTTGCAAATCGCCTGCCGGGTCAATGCTGGCGATAGCCCGGCACCTTCGGTGCTATTCGGGCAGGGCAATGAACGGCGGAAAAGGCTCGCATAACAGCTGTTAGGCGATCGCGTGGCAGACACCAAACGGCAAATCGCAAGAAAAAACCGGGCGCTGCCTTTCGACGGCGCCCGGCTCGCTCCCCCCTGCCTGTCTCAGTAAACGTCGTGCTGGGTGTTGTTGATGTTGAACTTGCCGGTCGGGGTGATCAGGCGCGGATCCTTGATCACCTTCTTCAAGGTCCGGGTCTTGTCATCGACGACGACAATGGCGGATTCCTTGTCCTTGGTGTTCCAGACCGAGAACCAGACCTCATCACCGGCCATGTTGTATTCGGCCTGCACCACCCGGCGCGGCCCGTCCTCGATGCCCGACCATTCCACGATCGGCAGCACCTCGTAGGGCATGGAGAGGTCGGAGATGTCGAACACGGCGACCGACTGGCTGGTCTCCTCATCCGGGTTGAGCGGCGTATCGACCCAGAGGTTGTTGGAATTCTCATGGGTCTTGATGAACAGCGACCCGCCGCCCTGGCCTTCGAGCGTGGCCACGACCTTCCAGGCCTGATCGGGATGGCCTTCGGGATCGGTGCCGATCAGCGCCACGGTCTCGTCGCCCAAGTGGCTGGTGGCCCAGACCGGGCCGAATTCGGGATGGACGAAATTGGCGCCGCGCCCCGGGTGCGGTGTCGGGCCGGTTTCGACCAGACCGGCGAGCTTGCCTTCCTTGGTGTCGATCGCCGCGACCATGTTCGAGGCATTGGCGGCGACCATGAAATAGCGACCCGTCGAGTCGAACCCGCCATCATGCAGGTATTGCGCGGCGTCGATGGTGGTGATCTTGAGGTTTTCCAGATCGGAATAATCGACCATCATCACCTTGCCGGTCTCTTTCACGTTGACCACGAATTCGGGCTTGTAATGCGACGAGACGATCGCCGCGACGCGCGGTTCGGGGTGATATTCCTGGGTGCCGACGACCATGCCGCGGGTGCCGACGATCTTCAGCGGCTCCAGCGTGTCGCCCTTCATGATGACGAATTGCGGCGGCCAGTAGGTACCCGAGACGGCATAGACATCTTCCCAGCCCTTGAACTTGGATGCCTCGACAGAGCGCGCCTCGATGCCGGTGTCGATCTCGGCAACGGTGGCGGGCGGGTTCATCCACAGGTCGATCAGGTTGATCTTGGCGTCGCGCCCGGTGGTGAAGAGATAGCGCCCGGAGGCCGAGACGCGGCTGATATGCACCGCATAACCGGTCTTGATGATCAGCTTGATCTCATAAGTTGCGCCGTCGATCAGGGCGATCTCGCCGCTGTCGCGCAGGGTGACCGAAAACAGGTTGGCCAGATCCCAGTCGTTCTGCTGGCTGGTCGGGCGCTCCTCGACCGGGACATGCACCTTCCAGGTCGCCATCATCTCCTTCATGCCGAATTCCGGCGGGGTCGGGGGATCCTGCATCACGTAGCGGGCCATCAGGTTGACGTCATCCTCGCTCAGCTCGCCGGAGGTGCCCCAGTTGGGCATGCCGCCGGGCGAGCCGTAGGTGATGAAGCTTTCGAGATATTCAACGCCGAGGTCGCGGGTGATGTCGGGCGTCAGCGGCTTGCCTGTGGCGCCCTTGCGCAGCACGCCATGGCAGCCGGCGCAACGCTGGAAATAGATCTCGGTGCCGCGTTTGAACTCGACATCCGAAATGATCGGCACACCGGGCTTGATGCCGGGCGGGTCGATCTCGATCTTTTCGCCGGGTCCGAAGGGCAGGCTCGGCTTGCCCTCGGTATGCTTGCCCTCGGCCGATGCGGCGCCGGCCGAAAGGCCCAGGGCCAGCAAGGCTGCGACAGCTGCGGTGGTGGCTCGATGTTTCAATTTGATACTCCTCCATGTTTCCCGGGAGATCTCGGTGGCACCGATGTCGGCTTGGATGCGAAGCCCGAAAACGATGCAGCCCATTGAAAAGACTTGCAAAAGGCATTGCGGTACCGGTTTACGATATTGCTCTCCCTTGGCTGTATTTTCCATTTAAGGTCAGAGACTTGTCAATTTTTACGTCTGCGTCCTATTGTCCGGTTTGCTTGTCATGACAACAACCGACGAGCGCGGAAACGGATCAGCCGGGCGCGATGCGGCCCGGCTGCTGTCGTGCCGGCCCGTGTCAGCGCGCCGGAATGGGTGGCATATCGCTCAGATCTCGAACGCCTGCTCCAGCGCGCTGAGATCGCGGTCCTTGTCCTTGACCGAAGCGAAATAGGGCTTGCGACGGCCGCGATAGAGGATGCCGGTATTCATGCCGTCATCGGTCATGATGCGGCGCGCGGCGCGGGCCGGATCGTCGGTGTCCGGCACAGAGGCCTCGTGCACCTCGTTCTTCCATTCCTTCTCGTCGGGCCGGAAGGTGACACAGGGGCTGAGGATCTGCACGAAGGAGAAGCCCGGATGCTCGACCGCCTGCTTGATGGTCTCGGTGCAGGCCTTGATGTTGCCGGAAAACTCGCGGGCGACGAAATTGGCCCCCGAGGCCAGCGCGATCACCAGCGGATGGAACGGCGACAGGCCGGTGCCGCCGGGCGACAGGGCTGTGTCCCAGTCCGGCTCGGTGGTGGGCGAGGGCTGGCCCTTGGTCATGCCGTAGATGCGGTTGTCCATCACGATATAGGTCATGTCGACATTGCGCCGGCAGGCATGCAGGAAATGGTTGCCGCCGATGGAAAAGCCATCGCCGTCGCCGCTCATCGCCATCACGGTCAGGTCCGGGCGCGCCACCTTGAGGCCCGCGGCCACGGCCAGCGAGCGGCCATGCACGCCATGAAAGCCGTAGCAGTTGGTATAGGCCGGGATCCGCGACGAACAGCCGATGCCGGAGACCACGGCGATCTCCTCGGGAGGCCGGCCCAGCTTGGCGAGCGCCTTGGTGATCGACATCAAGACGTGGAAGTCTCCGCATCCGGGGCACCAGATCGGTGTGATATCGGAGGTGAACTGGCTGGCTTTGAGGTTGGGAAGGGTCATTGGTCTTTCCAATCAATGATCTGGGTGGCGATTTCATCTGGGCCGATGACGAAAGGCCCTTCGCGGTTGAGTTGCTTGATCTCGTAGGGCAGGTCGATATGGGCGCGGACATGGCGATAGAACTGGCCCGAGAAGCTCTGTTCCACCACCAGCACCCGCCTGGCGCCCTTGAGCGCGGCCTGTAGCGCCGCTGCGGGGAAGGGCGAAACCTGGCGCAGCGCGACCATGCGCACGCTGACCCCCTGTTCCGACAAGAGATCCATGGCTTCGCGGCCCGCACCGGTCAGCGACCCCCAGGTCAGGATCACGGTGTCGCTGGCGGCGTCGCCTTCGCTCACGCCCCAATGGTCGCCGAAGTCGAAGCCTTCGATCTTGCTGCGGCGCTTGACCATCTGTTCATGCTGATCGACCCGTGCGCTGGACGGCGAGCCGCGCTCGGTATGGGTAAGCCCGTCGGCGGTATACTGCCCGCCGGGCTGGCCCGGAATCGCCATCGGCGAGACGCCATCGGCGGTGATGCCATAGCGCAGGTAGGGTTCGCCGCTGGCCACATATGGCTTGCGCTTGGTCAGGAAGGTGATGTCGGCCGGTTTGTCGATCAGCACATTGGCCTGACCGATGGATTGGTCCGACAGCACGATGACCGGGGTTTGCAGGGTTTCGGCGATATGCACCGCCCATTGCCCGGTAAACAGACAGTCCGACACGCTGAGCGGCGCGACCACCACATGATCGGCGTCGCCATGCAGCCCGTAGACCGCGATGTTGAGGTCGGATTGCTCGGATTTGGTGGCGATGCCGGTGGACGGGCCGACGCGCATCACATCGACCACGACAATCGGCACTTCGGCGGCGGCGGCGAGGCCGAGGCTCTCCATCATCAGCGCCAGGCCGGGGCCGGATGTGGCGGTGATCGAGGCGCGCCCGCCGAACGAGGCGCCGATGATCATGTTGATCGAGGCCAGCTCATCCTCGGCCTGCACCAGCGCGCCGCCGATCGAGGCCAGCGCCGGCGAGAGATATTCCAGCACCTCGGTGGCCGGGGTGATCGGGTAGGCGGCGGCGAAGGAGACCCCGCCGCGCAGCGCGCCGAGGCCGACCGCCTCGTTGCCGGTGATCAGCCAGCGCTTGGAGTCCTGATGGGTCGGCGGGGCCAGCGATTTGGTCTGCCCGAAGGCGCTGGCCGCCTGCATCCCCGCTTCGATACAGGCGCGCCCGGTTTCGATGGCTTTCTCGCCCTTGCTTTCGAGCTTGGAGGCGACGGTCTTCATCACGGTGTCGAACGGCAGCCCGATCAGCTGGATGACCAGGCCGACCGAAATCATGTTCTCACGCCCGCCGGGAATCGCCTTGGCCAGCTCGCCGATCGGGCATTGCACGATGGTGCAATCGGCGTCGAGCACGGCCTTGGGCGGATCGCCGGCGGCGGGATCGCAGATCACCAGCCCACCGGGCGCGACCGGCATGTTGCCGATGAAGCGGTTGGCGTTCTTCCAGTCGATGGCGACGAGAATGTCGAATTCCTTGGACATGCAAGCGGCCGGTTCGGTCGACAGCCGGACCAGCGCGGCAGCCTCTCCGCCGCGAATCTGTGGCCCGACCGACCGGGTCAAGAGACCATACCAGCCGGACTTGCCGGCGGATTCCAGCAGGATCGACCCTGCGGTGATCGCACCTGCGCCGCCGGTGCCGACGACGGCAAACGAGACCGTTCTTGCGTGTTGATTTAGGGCGTTCATGGCGGCTCCCATCTTTGTTTTGCGGGGATTTCAGGCCGTTTCTGGCCGGGGGTGGTTTTCTCTGTTGACCTTAAATAGGTATTAGCGTACCAATTTACGGTAATAGGGTTTGAGAACGCTGTCAACAAGGCTTCCCGCCCAGAGTTCAGGAGGAAAAACATGCCAACGCGCTGGATGATGGTCTCAGGTGACAAACCGATGGAGCGGGTCGAATTCGACATCGTAGGGCCGGGCGAGGGCGAGGTTGCGGTCGAGATCGCCGGCTGCGGCGTGTGCCACACCGATCTTGGCTATTACTATGACGGCGTGCGCACCAACCACGCGCTGCCCTTGGCGCTGGGCCATGAAATCAGCGGTACCGTGACTGCGGCAGGGCCGGGCGCGGAAGACTGGATCGGCAAGACCGTGATCATTCCGGCGGTGATGCCGTGCGGCGAATGCGATGCCTGCCAGCGCGGCAAGGGCACGATCTGCCGGGCGCAAAAGATGCCGGGCAACGATATCCAGGGCGGATTCGCCAGCCACATCACGGTGCCGGCGCGCGGGCTCTGCCCGGTCGATACCGACCGGCTGGCCGCCGTCGGGCTGACGCTGGCCGATGTCTCGGTCGTCGCCGATGCGCTGACCACGCCTTATCAGGCGGCGGTGCAGGCCGGGATCGGCGAGGGCGATCTGGTGATCGTCAACGGCGTTGGCGGGGTCGGCGGTTATGCCGTGCAGGTGGCGGCGGCGCTGGGCGCCACGGTCGTGGCGATCGACGTGGTGCCCGAGAAGCTCGACGCGGTGCGCGAGAATGGCGCGGCGCTGACCCTGAACGCGCGCGATTTCGATGCCCGCGCCCTCAAGGGCGAGATCATCGGTTTCGCCAAGGCCAACGGCCTGAAGACTTCGGAATGGATCATCATGGAATGCTCCGGCACAGCCGCCGGACAGACAGCGGCTTTCGGCCTGCTCAACCATGGCGCCACCATGTGCGTGGTTGGCTTCACCATGGATAAGGTCGAGGTGCGCCTCTCCAACCTGATGGCCTTTCATGCCCGCCTCCTGGGCAATTGGGGCTGCCCGCCCGAGCTTTACCCCGGCGCGCTGGAGCTGGTGATGAACGGCAAGGTCAAGCTGGCCCCGTTCGTCGAGCAGCGCCCGCTGGAGGACATCAACAAGATTTTCCAGGACGTGCATGACGGCAAACTGGTGCGCCGTCAGATCCTCGTGCCCGGACTGTAAAGGAGAGACAAAATGAACTACGCCAAATTCAACTTCGTATCGCATGACCTGGTGAGCGACTCGACGCGCGAAGCCATCACCGACAAGGTGATCTTCGAAAAGCGCCCGGCCAGGCTGCCCGATGGCACCGTGGCCGAGGGGCTCTACAACGCCTGGATCATCCTCAACAACCCGTCGCAGTATAATTCCTACACCACCGACATGGTGAAATCGGTGATCCTGGCCTTCCGGGCGGCCTCCAACATGCGCGATGTGAATGCGGTGGTCTTTACCGCGGCGGGCGACAAGGCGTTCTGCACCGGCGGCAACACCAAGGAATATGCCGAATACTACGCCGGGCGGCCCGAGGAATACCGCCAGTATATGCGGCTGTTCAACGACATGGTCTCGGCCATCCTCGGTTGCGACAAGCCGGTGGTGTGCCGGGTCAACGGCATGCGCATCGGCGGCGGCCAGGAAATCGGCATGGCCTGTGACTTCTCTGTCGCCCAGGACATGGCGCGGTTCGGCCAGGCCGGACCCAAGCACGGCTCGGCGGCGATCGGCGGCTCGACGGATTTCCTGCCGGTGATGATCGGCTGCGAGCTGGCGATGAACTCCGGCGTGCTCTGCGAAAGCTTCACCGCCCAGAAGGCAATGCGCGTCGGCATCCTGACCGACATCGTGCCGGGGCTGAAGGTGGATGGCAAATATGTCGCCAACCCGATGGTCGAAACCAACTATGTGACCGACGAATGGGGCCGCCTGCTGCATGGCGAGATGAAGACCGGCGAGGCGCTGGCCGAGGGCAAGGAGCTGATGAAAAAAGGCGAAATGGACCTCACCGCGCTCGACGACAAGGTCGAGGAACTCTGCGGCAAGCTGCTGCTGACCTTCCCGGGCTGCACCACCAAATCGGTCGAGGAACTGCGCAAGCCCAAGCTCAACGCCTGGAACATGAACAAGGAAAACTCGCGCGACTGGCTCGGGCTCAACATGATGTCCGAGGCCAACATGGGCTTCCGCGCCTTCAACGAGGGCAACCGCGAGGTCGGCCGCGAGATCGACTTCGTGCAGCTGCGCCGCGAACTGGCGGATGGCGCGAAGTTCACCCCCGACTATATCGACTCGATGATGCCGGGTGTGCGCAAATGAGCCAGGTGCTCGGCATATCCCACGCGCTTGACGGTGCGTTGCTGCGGCTCCGGCTGAACCGGCCCAAGGCGAACATCGTCGATGCCGAGATGATCGCGGCGCTCGACGCGGCCTTTGCCGCGCACCGGGACGCGC
Organism: uncultured Rhodobacterales bacterium; assembly: GCA_965366835.1. GTDB lineage: Bacteria > Pseudomonadota > Alphaproteobacteria > Rhodobacterales > Rhodobacteraceae > JAKGBX01. The sequence goes on along the minus strand of CBDUGF010000018.1, from coordinate 35,844 downwards.
CGGGGATCGTCGCCGTTCTGCTCGAGGCCGAGGGGCCGCATTTCAGCTTTGGCGCCTCGGTCGAGGAACATCTGCCCGAGAGCTGCGCCGAGATGCTGCATGCGCTGCATGCGCTGGTCAAGCGGATGCTGGAGTTTCCCGTCCCGGTGCTGGTCGCGGTGCGCGGCCAGTGCCTGGGCGGCGGACTCGAGGTGGCGATGGCCGGGCATACGATCCTTGCCGCGCCGGATGCCAACCTGGGCCAGCCGGAAATGATGCTGGGCGTGTTCGCGCCCGCCGCCTCCTGCCTGCTGCCCGGCCGCGTCGGTCAGGCCCAGGCCGAAGACCTGCTCTATTCGGGCCGCTCGATCAGTGGCGAGGCGGCGCATCGGATCGGGCTGGTCGATGTGCTCAGCGAAGATCCCGAAGCGGCGGCGCTGGCCTATGTCGAAACCCATCTCAAGCCGAAAAGCGCAAGCTCTCTGCGCTACGCGGTGCGCGCCGCGCGGGCGGCGTATTGCCGCGAAATGTCGGCCCGTCTCGACGAGGTCGAGGCGCTCTATCTGAACGAACTGATGTCAACCCGTGACGCGGTGGAGGGGCTTGAGGCCTTTCTTGCGAAACGTCCAGCAAAGTGGGAAAACAGATGACGGAAAAAACCGTATCCGAAATCGTCGCGCGCTGTGAGGCGCTCTATGACGATCTCAGCTTCACCTCCGCTCGCGAGTGGAAGAAGGCCGAGCCGGGCCGCAAGGTGATCGGCTACATGCCGGTCTATGTGCCGCGCGAGCTGATCCACGCGGCGGGAATGCTGCCGCTGGGCATCATGGGCGGCGGCGACAGCCTCGAAGTCATCCATGGCGACGCCTACTACCAGAGCTATATCTGCCGGATCCCGAGGTCGACCATCGAGCTGGGTGTCTCTGGCCGGGTCGATTTCGTCGATGGCATGCTGTTCCCGTCGATCTGCGACGTGATCCGCAACCTTTCGGGCATGTGGAAGATGCTGTTCCCGGAGGTCTATTCCAAGTATTTCGACGTGCCGCAGACCTACAAGGACGAGATCGGCGGGGTGTTCTACACCGGCGAGATGCGCGAATTCCTGCATGATCTGGAACGGATCGGCGGGCGCAAGATCACCGACGACGATATCAACGCCTCGATCGAGGTCTATAACGAGAACCGCCGGGCGATCAACGAGCTCTATGCGCTGCGCGCCGCCGAGCCCTGGAAGGCGCCGGCCTCGGAAGCCTATCTGGTGATCCGCGCCGGGCTGGTGCTGCCGGTTGAGGAGCATACCGTCCTGGTGCGCGACTACGTCGCCGCCGCCAAGGCGGAAGACCGGCCGATGAAGGACAACAGCCGCGTAGTTCTGACCGGCATGTTTTGCGAGCAGCCGCCCCTGAACCTGATCAAGTCGCTCGAGCTTTCGGGCTGCTACATCGTCGATGACGATTTCATGCTGGTCAGCCGCTGGCTGATCGGGGATGTGCCCACAGAGGGCGATCCGGTGCACAATCTGAGCCAGGCGTTCCTGCACAGCTCGATGTCGACAGCGGCCAAATACGAGCCCGATCAGAAAGAGAAGGGCCAGTTCCTGGTGCGTTCGGTGCGCCAGACCGGAGCCGAGGGCGTGATCTTCGCCTCGACCAGCTTCTGCGATCCGGCGCTGCTGGATCGGCCGATGATGCAGAACGTGCTGAAAGCGGCCGACATCCCCTTCATCGCGTTCAAATACGCCGAAAACTCCGGTCAGATGCAGCCCATCCGCGAACAGGCCGGGACCTTCGTTGATTCAATCAAACTTTGGAGCGCAGCATGAGACCTTCAGTTGTAACCGCCAAGCCCGAGGACGCTCTCAAGGACGCCTCGATGATCAAGCAGAAGCAGATGATGGCCAAGCATTACGACCGGCTGTCAAGCGCGCCCGAGACCGGTGCCAAGGTGGCCTCCACCTTCGTGCCGGGCAACCTCAACGAGCTGATCATGTGTTTCGATCTGGTCAACAACCTGCCCGAGGTCAACGCCATCCAGTCGGGCCTGCGCAAGCAGTCGGGCGGCTATATCATGGAGGCCGAGCGGGCCGGACATTCGGAAGATGTCTGCACCTATGTGAAATCCGATATCGGCATGATGATGAAGGGCAATATCGGGCCCAACGGCAAGAAGCTGCCCGACCCGGATGTGCTTTTGCTCAGCTATACCGGCTGTTTCACCTTCCTGAAATGGTTCGAGCTGCTGCGCGAGCAGTATAAATGCCCGACCATCTTCCTGCAGACTCCCTACATGGCCGACGGCAAGGTCACGCCGAACATGATCCAGTATATGGTCAAGCAGCTGAAGGAAGACGTGATCCCGACGCTGGAACAGGTTTCGGGCGTCAAGTTCGACATCGACCGGCTGCGCGAATACCTGAAGAAATCGGCCCAGGCCGAGGACGATCTGGTCTATATCCTGCAATCGGCCAAGAACAAGCCCTCGCCGATCGACGCCTATTTCGGCGGCATCTACTATATCGGCCCGATCTTCGGCGCCTTCCGCGGCACCGACGACGCCATCGACTATTACCGCTTCCTGCGTGAAGAGGTCGACGAGCGGCTGCTCAAGGGCCTCGGCCCGGTGACACCGGACGGCCCGATGACCGAGGAGAAATACCGCCTCGTGGTCGAAGGCCCGCCCAACTACACCTCGTTCCGCCAGTTCTGGAAGATGTTCTACGAAGAAGGCGCAACCGTGGTGGCCTCGTCCTATACCAAGGTCGGCGGCACCTATGACTATGGCTTCCGCCACGATCCCGACCGCCCGCTTGAATCGCTGGCCGAGTATTGCCTCGGGGTCTACACCAACCGCTCGCTGCCGATGCGCATCGACATGCTCAGCGATTACATCAACGAATACGAGGCCGACGGGCTGCTGATCAACTCGATCAAAAGCTGCAACAGCTTCTCCGCCGGTCAGCTTCTGATCATGCGCGAGGTCGAGAAACGCACCGGCAAGCCGGCGGCCTTCATCGAAACCGATCTGGTCGATCCGCGCTACTTCTCGGCGGCCAACGTCAAGAACCGGCTGGAAAGCTATTTCCAGATGGTCGAGCAGAAACGCAGCGGCAAAGGAGCGGCGGCATGAAAACCTTCGTAGGAATCGATCTCGGCTCCACCACCACCAAGGCGGTGATGATGGACGAGGAAGAGCGTGTGCTGGGGCGTGGCATCACCAACTCGCGCTCGAATTATGAAACCGCCTGTTCGGTCGCGACCGAGGAGGCCAAGATCGACGCAAGGTTCACCCTGTTCCGCCGCGAATTCGGCGCCGCCGGTGCGCTTGACGATCAGGTCGAGGAATTCCTCGGCGCGCTGGAGCGGTCGTTCCGGCTCGAGCAGTTCCTCGAACAGCTCGGCGATCTGGAAGAGACCTGCGTCAAACTGGTGCGCGGCGAGCGCTTCGAAAAAACCGGTGAGGGCGTCAAGGCGGCGCTGGCCGAAGTGTTCCGCCGCCTGCGCGACGAAGCTCCGGCGATGTATGCGCCGGATGCCGACCGCAAGTCGGATTTCTTCCGCGATATCGCCGGGTCGCGCTATCTCGCCGTGGCCGAGGAGGTCGGGCGCGAGGCCGGTGTGTCCTATGACGTTCTGCTGAATGTCTATGACAAGTCGATCATCGCGGTGGAAAACCGCCCGCCTTCGGGCAAGCTCAACGAGAAGTTCAAGGCCGCGATGCAACGGGTCTCGCAGGAGAATACCGGCGCCGCGACCGTTCTGGGCGAGAAGGCCGAACATGCGCTGGGGATCGAGCTGGAAGAGACCTACCTGGTGGGCACCGGCTATGGCCGGGTGACGCTGCCGTTTTCCAAGGAGCATATCCGCTCCGAGATCCTGTGCCACGGGCTGGGGGCGCATATGATGTATCCCAAGACCCGCACGGTGCTGGATATCGGCGGGCAGGATACCAAGGGCATCCAGGTCAATTCCGACGGCATCGTCGAGAATTTCCAGATGAACGACCGCTGTGCCGCCGGCACCGGGCGCTACCTGGGCTATATCGCCGACGAGATGAACATGGGTCTGCACGAGCTCGGGCCGATGGCGCTCAAATCGAAGAAACCGGCACGGATCAACTCGACCTGCACCGTGTTCGCCGGCGCCGAGCTGCGCGACCGTCTGGCGCTGGGCGAGGCGCGCGAGGATATCCTCGCCGGTCTGCACCGGGCGATCATCCTGCGCTCGATGTCGATCCTGTCGCGTTCGGGCGGGGTCGCCGATCAGATGACCTTTACCGGCGGCGTCGCCAAGAACGAGGCGGCGGTGCGCGAATTGAAGAAACTGGTGTTCGAGAATTACGGCGAGTTGCAGATCAACATCGACCCGGATTCGATCTATACCGGCGCACTGGGTGCATCCGAGTTTGCCCGCCGCGCCGCTCATGGCAGAATTGAAGGAGTGGAAGCATGACACTGGCAGCAGGAATTGATGTCGGCACGGGCGTCGTCAAGGCGGTGATCTTCCGGGTCGAGGGCGACAAGGAGGAATGGCTGTCGAAATGCAGCCTGCGCATCCGCTCGCGCGATCCGATGCAGCTCGCCCGCGAGGCGTTTGATCAGGCTCTGGACGATGCCGGGGTCAAGGAGGAGGATATCGACTATGTCGCCACCACCGGCGAAGGCGAGGCGATCCCGTTCCACACCGGGCACTTCTATTCGATGACCAGCCACGCGCGCGGTGCGCGCTTCCTCAACCCGGCGACCGGCGCGATCCTCGACAGCGGCGCGCTGCATGGCCGGGCGATGATCACCGACGAAAAGGGCAAGGTCACCAATTACAAGATGACCAGCCAGTGCGCGTCGGGCTCGGGCCAGTTTCTCGAGAACATCGCCCGCTATCTCGGCATTGCCCAGGACGAGATCGGCTCGTTGTCGATCAAGGGCGACGACCCCGAGGAAGTCTCGTCGATCTGTGCCGTTCTGGCCGAGACCGATGTGATCAACATGGTGTCGCGCGGCATCACCGCGCCCAACATCCTCAAGGGCATTCACCTCAGCATGGCCAGCCGCCTGGCGCGGCTCTTGAAATCCATCGGCGTCAAGGACGACGTGATCATGATGACCGGCGGCATGGGGCTCGATGAAGGCCTGTGCGAGGCGCTGCGCGAGAGCCTGGCCAAGATGAAGGGCATGGAGGAGGCCAAGGTGGTCAACCATCCCGACTCGATCTTTGCCGGGGCGATCGGCGCCGCGCTCTGGGGCGCGTTCCGTTTTGACAAGCTCGCAGCCAGCGGGCAGATGCTGAAGGCATCGTGACGACTTCACAGGAGGACTGAAAATGGCACTGATGATTGTAGACCCCTGCACCGCATGCGACGCTTGCGAGCCGGTCTGTCCGAACGAGGCGATTTCGGTGGGCGATCCCTATTACGTGATCGACCCGATGAAATGCACCGAATGCGTCGGCGAGGAGGACGAGCCGCAATGCAAGCTGGTCTGCCCCGAAGCCTGCATCATTCCCAACCCTGACTGGGAAGAGACCCAGGAAGAGTTGCAGGCGAAATACGAAGCAATGCAATAAGGCCATTTGCGCATTTTCCGACGCGGAATTGCGCAACACGGCCCACGCCTTCTCGCTGTCATGCGGGCGCGCTGCATCCGCTCTGCGGCTCGGATCACATGCAAGAGGTTTTCAGCTGGACCGGTCCCGCGGCTCCCCCGCCCGGACCATCCGAAAAGGCCGGAACTCCCGATGGGGTTCCGGTCTTTTTGCGTCTGGTCGGTCGATGGCTGTGGCCGATAGGCGGCAATAGGACTGCGACACACCAAACAAAGGGGCTAGGAAAGCTGAGATACCTTCCATTGATGGCAAAAGCCGCGTTGTGCGTGACCTGACCAACAAACAAGCAGCCAGTGCCACAATCAGATTACGGGCGGCCACCCATGCGGCACCCGCGCAGGTTAGTGATTCAGAGCTAAGTCAACTCGCTGGCCAATAAGTATCTATTTACAATGATTTAAATGGTGCCCGGGGGCGGAATCGAACCACCGACACGAGGATTTTCAATCCACTGCTCTACCCCTGAGCTACCCGGGCACGGGTCAAGCGGTGGGCCGCTTCGGGTGCAGGCGTTCTAGAAGAGGGCGCGGGCGCTGTCCAGAGGCATTCGGACAAAATATCAATGCGGTTTCGGCGCATCTTCCGGGCGCGCGCGGGCCGCTGCCTCCTCGGCTTCGGCGATATCTTCGGGGTCGTCCGAGGGCAAGGCATAGCTGCCGTTCAGCCATCTCGCCAGATCGGCATCGGCGCAGCGCCGCGAACAGAACGGGCGGTATTTCGCGTCACTTTGAGAAGCGCAGATCGGACAGCTCATGACAGCAACTCTCCCAGTGGCAGGCGGGCGCGTTTGCGTTGCAGTTCGTAATGCCCGAGCGGGGTATATCCGGCCAGAACCGTGTCGATGCCATCGTCGCGCAGGGCCTTGCGCAGCGCCGCCTCGAAAACGCGGCGGTCCTTCTTGGGCATCGGCGCGAGGTCGATCACGATCTGCCCGCCAAGTCCGCGCAGGCGCAATTGCCGGGGCAGGGCGCGGGCGCAGGCCAGATTGGCCTTGAGACCGGCGGCCAGCGAGGTATCGGCGCCGGTGTTCACGTCGACGGCGACCAGTGCGCGGGTCGGTTCGATGAACAGCGTGCCGCCGCCGGGCAGGGGGCTTTCGGCCAGCTTCAGCGCCTCCAGCGCGTCGAGCACGCCGCAGGTTTCAAAGCCGCCGGGCGCCGTGACCACATCCGCCGGATCGCTCCAGTCGCGCCAGGCCAGGCCGTGCGGGCCATCGCCTTCGGTCAGCATCTCCGGTGCGCCGTCCGCATCGCCGAGCACCGCTTCGGCCAGCGCGGCCATGGCGGCGACATCCTCGGCGATCTCCTCATCCGCACCGGCGAGGCAGGCCGAGCGCAGGATCAGCCCGTGCGGCGAGCCGTGCATCTCTTCCCTGGCGATCACCATCAGCGCGTCGCGCCGGTCATCGTCGCGAATGGTGCGCGATATGTTCAGGCCCGGCGCGCCGGGGGTGACAATCGCGAACCGGCTCTTGAACAGCAGTTTCTGCGTCACCGGCAGCGCCTTGCCGGGCTCGGCGTATCCCGTGACCTGCACCAGCAGCGCCTGGCCGGGGGCGATCCCCTTGACCTGGCGCAGGAAGCCTGCGCCGTCAGGCGTGGTCACGATCAGACCGCCCTGGCCCTTGAGCGGGCGCTCGGCAACGGCGCGATAGATCGTGCCGGGGCGCGGCGCGTCGGTGTCGATCAGCAGGTCCTCGAGGCGGCCATCGACCATAAGCGCGGCTGCTTCGCGCGCGCCGAGATGATCGAGGACGATCTGGCGCCCCTTCATGACGCGCCCCAGAGCGGATAGCCCGCCGCCTGCAGCAACCCGGCGGTTTCGGCCAGCGGCAGGCCGACAACGGCGCTGAACGAGCCCGAAATCCACGGGATCAGGGCGCCCGCAGGCCCCTGGATGGCATAGCCGCCGGCCTTGCCGCGCCAATCCCCGCTGGCGAGATAGCCGTCGAGCTCGGCCCGCGACAGGCGCTTCATCTTCACATGGGTCAGCACGTCGCGCTCCCAGATTTGCGCGCCCCGGCGCAGGGCCACGGCGGTGATCACCCGGTGGCGCCGCCCCGACATCGCGCCGAGAAAGGCGCGCGCCTCGTCGGCATCGGCGGGCTTGCCGAGGATGCGGCGCCCCATCGCCACGGTGGTATCGGCACAAAGCACGATATCCTCGGGCGCCGCGTTCACGGCCTGCACCTTCTCGCGCGCCATGCGGGCGCAATAGGGTCGGGGCAGTTCGGTTTTCTGCGGGGTCTCGTCGATCTCGGGCGGGCGGATAGCGTCGGGCACGACGCCGATCTGCGCCAGCAGCTCCAGACGCCGCGGGCTTGCCGATCCGAGAATCAGTTTCATGTCTGGCGTCGGTTACTTGAAGCGATAATTGATCCGACCCTTGGTCAGATCATAGGGCGTCATTTCGACCTGCACCTTGTCGCCCGCGAGTACGCGGATGCGGTTCTTGCGCATCTTGCCTGCCGTGTGCGCGATGATGGTATGGCCGTTTTCCAGCTCGACCAGGAATGTCGCGTTCGGCAGGAGTTCCTTCACGATGCCTGGAAATTCGAGCAGTTCTTCCTTGGCCATGGTCTCTCCTTTGAGATGAATTCCCGCAAGCCTGCGGGCCGCCGTTCAGCGGGCGCCGCCTAGATGATCCTTTTCCGGCAGGTTTTCAAGGGCTTTTGTCAGCCCAGACTCACCTGTGCGACCTGCGCGACACGCGGGCCCTGTTCGCCCCAGTGGGTGAGGTGCAATACATTGCCGTCGGCGCGCACCCGGGCGATGGCGGCAAGATCGACCTCGGCCATGCTCCAGCCCGGCGCATCGCGGCTGGCTTCGGCCAGAATGCCGGTCGGTGGAAAGCCCTTGTCAGGCGGGCCATAGATGCCGCCGGCGCCGGTATTGTCCTCGACCGCGTAAAGCCGCTTGTCGCCGCCGGTGAGCGAAGCCATGGCGCAGACGCATTGCAGTTCCATTGCGCGCGCCCTGGCCGCGATCCGCACCCGCTCGTAGCCGTCCTGCGCCTCGGTGCAGGAGGGGATCAGGATCAGCTCGGCCCCGGCTTCGGCCAGAGCGCGGCCCAGCAGGGGAAATTCGCCGTCATAGCAGATCAGGATGGCGATCTTGCCCAGCGCGGTCTCGAACACCCTGAGCGCCCCGCCGGGGGCAATGCGCCAGTCGTCGCGCTCCCATCTGGTCATGATCTGCTTGTCCTGCCAGCCCACCGCGCCGCCCGGCGTGAACAGACCGGCCCGGTTGACCACGCGCCGGTCCTCGCGCACTGGCGCCGAGGGCGACAGGATATGCACGCCATGCGCCGCCGCCAGCCGCTTGAACAGCGCGTTGGCCGGCTCGAGCCATTCGCCCACCGCGTCGATCGCGCCCTGCGCCGAGCCAGCCGCCTCTTCCCCGCCGAGCGCGGCCAGTTCCATCGCGCCATATTCCGGAAACACCAGCAGGTCGGCGCCTTTCCCGGCGGCCTCGCTCACCCAGGCGCTGATCTTGTCCTCGTAGGCCTGCCAGCTCGACAGCCAGCTCGGCGGATAGGTGGCGGTGGCCAGTTTCATCGCTCAACCCCTCGATCCCGTGTCATCGCGCGCCCTGCGCCCGGCCGCCCCGATTGGCGCCCGTTTCAGACCTAGGGGTTTCAGGCAGGGCCGACAAGGGCCGCCCGCTGCGCGCGCCGCTGCCGTGCCGGTCGCCTTGACGTTGCGCAAATCCGCGCCTTCGCCGGGGTCAGCGCCCTTGCACGCGCCCCGAAAGCCTTCCAGAATGAGCGCCAGGGAGAAATGGCGCGCATCGCGGGCCAACGGGGAGGTTACATATGACATTTGCGACACTTCAGGACAGCCTGGATCTTACCAATGAAATGCCGTGGGAAGAGCGCGATCTGCCGGTCACGATCTATGAGATGCTGAGCCAGACCAGGGACAAGTTCGGCGCGCGTCCGGCGATCAGCTATCAGCTGCTCTCGGGTGCGGATGACAAGGCCGAAACCATAACCTGGCAGGAGTTTCACGACAAGGTGGTGCAGGCGGCCAACCTGTTTCGCTCGCTCAAGGTCGAAAAAGACGACGTGGTGGCGCTGGTCATGCCCAATACCAACGAAACCGCGATCGCGCTGATCGGCGCGATGGTGGCGGGTATCGCCAACCCGATCAATCCGCTGCTCGAGCCCGAACAGATCGGCGCCATCCTGCGCGAGACCAAGGCCAAGGTGGTGGTCACGCTGCATGCCTTCCCGAAAACCGACATCGCCCAGAAAACCGCCGAGGCGGTGCAGCACGCGCCCAATGTCAACACCATCCTGACGGTCGATCTCAATCGTTACCTGACGCCGCCGAAAAGCTGGATCGTGCCGTTCGTGCGGCCCAAGGTGGAAAAGGACCATCACGCCGATGTGCTGCGCTTCAATGCCGAGATCGCCAAACAGCCCAAGACCCTGACCTTCGAGGATATCAGGGAAGACCGGGTGGCGGCCTATTTTCATACCGGCGGCACCACCGGCATGCCGAAAGTCGCCCAGCATACCAATTCCGGCATCATCTATCAGGGCTGGATCGGCGACGAGCTGCTCTACACCGAAGAAGAAAGCGTCATGTGTCCGCTGCCGCTGTTCCATGTCTTTGCCTGCCATGTGATCCTGATCGCAGTGATCAAATCCGGCGCGCATGTGGTGTTTCCCACCCCCGCGGGCTATCGCGGCGAAGGCGTGTTCGATAATTTCTGGAAGCTGTGCGAACGCTGGAAGACCACCTTCATCATCACCGTGCCGACCGCCGTCTCGGCGCTGATGCAAAAGCCGGTCGATGCCGATCTCTCGACCGTGAAAAACGCCTTTTCCGGCTCGGCGCCGATGCCCCTGGAGCTGTTCAACCGCTTCACCAAGGCCACCGGCATCAACATCATCGAAGGCTATGGCCTGACCGAGGCCACAGTTCTGGTCAGCTGCAACCCGGTCGATGGCGAAAAGAAGATCGGCTCGGTCGGGATTCCCTTCCCCTATACCGATGTCCGCATCCTGCATGAGGGCAAGAAAGGCGAGCCGGTGGAATGCGCGGTCGACGAGGTCGGCGAGATCTGCGTCTCCAACCCGGGGGTGAATCCGGGCAACACCTATACCGAGGCCGCCAAGAACGAAAAGCTCTACCATGACATCGGCAACCGCAAGTATCTGCGCACCGGAGATCTCGGCCGGATCGACGCCGACGGCTATATCTGGATCACCGGGCGGGCCAAGGATCTGATCATCCGCGGCGGCCACAATATCGACCCGGCCGAGATCGAGGATGCGCTCTTGGCGCACAAGGACGTGGCTTTTGCCGGTGCCATCGGCCAGCCTGATGCCCATGCCGGCGAAGTGCCTTGCGCTTATGTCGAACTGGTCGCCGGCGGCACGGTGACGGCCGCGGAGCTGGTCGAACATGCCAAGGTGCATATCCACGAGCGTGCGGCCTACCCGAAGCATGTCGAGGTGCTGGGCGAACTGCCCAAGACCGCCGTCGGCAAGGTGTTCAAGCCCGACCTGCGCAAACGCGCCATCACCCGGGTCTATAACGAAGCCCTGGAAGAGGCCGGATCGGCGGCACGCGTCAGCTCTGTGATCGACGACAAGAAGCGCGGGCTGGTGGCGCAGGTCACCGCCAATGGCGCGTCCGACGATGAGATCAGCAAGGTTCTGGGCGCCTTCGTCCGCCCATGGGACCACGCCAAGGCGTAATGCAACGTTGCCGACAAGCCGGGGAGCGCCTGTCCGCGGGCGGGCGCTCCTGACGGTGCCGATCGGCACTTAATAGTGACAATAGGTCGTCGCTCAAATCAATGTGCACGCGAAACCGAAGCACCCGGCGGGCTTAGCCCTTGAGTCGGGGCGGGAGAAGCGTTTCAACAGAATTCCCACCCTTTAACATGAGCATGATCTCCGGCTAAGCTGATCCTGACCTCCAGTCCAAGGATCCGCGCCCATGGCCAAGCCGAAAAACATCCTGTTCATCATGTTCGACCAGCTGCGCTGGGATTACCTCAGCTGCTACAGCCATCCGCATCTTCAGACCCCGCATATCGACCGCCTGGCAAAGATGGGCGTGCGCTTCAGTCGCGCCTACATCCAGTCGCCGATCTGCGGCTCGAGCCGGATGAGCACCTATACCGGGCGCTATGTCCATTCCCACGGCGCCAGCTGGAACGGCATCCCGCTCAAGGTCGGCGAGATGACCATGGGCGATCATCTGCGAAAGGCCGGGATGGAGTGCTGGCTTGTCGGCAAGACCCATATGCGCGCCGACAAGGAGGGCATGGAACGGCTCGGCCTCGAGCCGGATTCGATCATCGGCGCGCGGGTTGCCGAATGCGGCTTCGACGTGTTCGAGCGCGACGACGGCATGCTGCCCGAAGGCCCCGACGGCGCCTATGATCCCGATGGCGCCAAGCAATATAACATCTGGCTCAAGCAAAAGGGCTATGACGTCGACAACCCGTGGCACGATTTCGCCAATTCCGGGCTCGATGCCGAGGGCAATGTGCTCTCGGGCTGGTTCCTGAAACATTCGCCGATGGCCGCCAATATCGACGAACCGGACAGCGAAACCCCTTACATGACAGGGCGCGGCATCGAGTTCATGGAGCAACATGACGGCCCGTGGTGCTGCCATCTCAGCTATATCAAGCCGCACTGGCCCTATATCGTGCCCGAGCCCTATGCCAGCATGTATGGCCCCGAACACCTGCTGCCGGTGGTGCGCTCGGATTCCGAATACCAGCAGGCCCACCCGGTGCTGAAAGCCTTCATGGACACCCGGGTAGGCCAGACCTTCTCGCGTCAGGATGTGCGCGAGGCGGTGATCCCGGCCTATATGGGCCTGATCAAGCAATGCGACGACCAGATGGGCCGCCTGTTCGACTGGATGGAACAGACCGGCCGGATGGAGGACACGATGATCGTGCTCACCTCCGATCATGGCGATTTTCTCGGCGATCACTGGCTCGGCGAAAAGGCGTTCTTCCATGACACCTCGACCCGCGTGCCGCTGATCATCTACGATCCGAGTGCCGAGGCCGATGCCACCCGCGGCACCACCTGCGATGCGCTGGTCGAAAGCATTGATCTTGCTCCCACTTTCGTAGATGTGGCGGGGGCCGAACCCGCCGGTCACATCCTCGAAGGCGAAAGCCTGATGCCGATCCTGCATGGTGAACGCTCCGAGACCCTGCGCGACTACGTGATCTGCGAATACGACTATTCCGGCGCGCCGGTGGCGGCGCAGCTCAACGCCTCGGTGCGCGACGCGGTGATGTTCATGATCGCCGACAAGCGCTGGAAGATGGTGCATTGCGAAGGCGGCTACCGCCCGATCCTGTTCGATCTCGAGAACGATCCGCAGGAACTGGTGGATCTGGGCGACAGCGCCGAACATGCCGAGGTAATAGCCGCGCTCTACGATAAGCTGTTCGCATGGACCCGCCGCCCGTCGCAGCGCACCACCCGCTCCGAGGCGCAGCTGCTGGCGATGCGCGGCAATTCAGGGCGGCGCGGCGTGGTGATCGGGGTCTATGACGAGAACGACACGCCGCTGGACCTGACGGTGAAATATCGCGGGCTGAAGGCCAGGCCGTGGCAGGACATCAAGAGTAGCAAGGCATGACGCGATCCGCCGATGCGATCATCATCGGGGCCGGGGTGATCGGCGCCGCCGTGGCGCTCGAACTGGCCCGCAAGGGCTGGAAGACCCTGTCGCTCGATCGCAACAAGGCGGCAGGCCACGGCTCCACCGCCGGCAGCTGCGCCATCGTGCGGATGCATTACAGCACGCTCGACGGCACCGCGCTGGCCTGGGAGGGCTATCACTACTGGCGCGACTGGGCCGACTATCTCGGCCTGCCGCCGGGCACGCCGCTGGCCGAGTTCCGCCAATGCGGCTGCCTGGTGATGAAGACCCCCGAGAATGGCTTCATGGCCAAGCATATCGAAACCTCGCGCGCGCTGGGCATTCCGTTCGAGGAATGGGACGCGGCGCAGATCAAGGCCCGCCTGCCGATCTATGCGCTCGAGAGGTTCGCTCCGGCCAAGCGGATCGACGACCCCGGATTCGGCACCCCCACCGGCGGCGCGCTGCAAGGCGCGGTGTTCTGGCCTGATGCGGGCTATGTCAACGATCCCGCGCTGTCGGCCCAGAACCTCGCCGAGGCCGCCCGCATTGCCGGGGCCGAATTCCGTCTTGGCGTGGAAGCTGCTGAAATCATGCGCGAAAACGGGCATGTGACCGGTGTGCGCCTGGCCGATGGCGAGGTATTGCACGCTCGCGTGGTGATCAACGTCGCCGGGCCGGGCTCGCGCGCGATCAACGAAATGGCCGGTGTCACCGAAGACATGACCATCGAAACCCGCCCGCTGCGCCAGGAGGTGGTGCATCTGCCCGCGCCGCAGGGCTTTGATTTCGAAGCTTCGGGCATGATCGTCAGCGACAGCGACATCGCCTGCTATTGCCGCCCGGAACAGGGCAATCACATCCTCGTCGGCTCGGAAGACCCCGAATGCGACACCCATCAATGGGTCGCCTCCGACACCGAATTCAACCGCGATTTCACCGATCAATGGACCACCCAGGCGATGCGCTATGCCCAGCGCGTGCCGAGCCTCGGTATCCCCAGCCGCAGCCGCGGCGTGGTTGAGCTCTACGACGCCTCGACCGACTGGATCCCGATCTACGACAAGTCGAGCCTCGGCGGTTTCTACATGGCCTGCGGCTCATCGGGCAACCAGTACAAGAACGCGCCCATCGCCGGAAAGATGATGGCCGCGCTGGTCGAATATTGCGAAGGCGGCGCCGATCACGATGCCGCGCCCCTGCGTTTCACGCTGCCCTATATCGGGCAGGAGATCGACGTCGGTTTCTACTCGCGCAAACGCCCGATCAACACCGAGTCGAGCTTTTCGGTGCTGGGGTGAGACGCGGAGTGTTGAGCCGGGCAGCGCCTGTCCGTGGGGTGGCGCTACTACGGTTGAACGGGGCATTTTATCTCTGCCAAACACATCTTCTCTATGACCGATGTGCTTACGTCGCCCAAGCGCCAGCCCGCCGGGACGGGCAGGCGCTGCCCGGCGGCCTGCGGCCTTGACTCCGGGCGGAATGCAAAGGTCTACCGGGGCGCTCTGGTTTCAAGGTGGTCTTGCAATCGCGCCACCTCGGCCGCACTGAAATGCAGCCCCAGCTTGCTGCGCCGCCACAAGAGATCCTCGGTGCAACGCACCCATTCTTTCTCGACCAGCCAATCGACCTCGGCCCCGCGCAGCCCATGGCCGAAATCGATCCCCGGCCCATTCGCGAAAATCGTCTCGGCCTCGGTGCCATAAGCCCGCACGATGCGCTGCGCCGTCTTTTCGTCGGCCCAGCCCTGCGCCGCCCGGAATGCCGCGATCAACCCGGCCACGCCGTCGACCGGAAAATCGCCGCCGGGCAGCGCCACGCCCGCGGTCCAGTCGCCGTCCAGCCCCTCGAACACCGCGCCGAGCCTGGCCATCGCCGCCTCGGCCAGCTTGCGATAGGTGGTGATCTTGCCGCCGAACACGTTGAGCACCGGCGCCCCGGCGCTGCTGTCGAGGCTCAGCACATATTCGCGCGTCGCCGCCGTGGCCGAGCGCGCCCCGTCATCGTAAAGCGGGCGCACGCCGGAATAGGTCCAGACGATCTCCTCGCGCGCGATCGGGCGTTTGAAATACTGCCCGGCGAATTCGCGCAGGTAATCGGCCTCTGCCTCGGTGCAGACCGGCGGCGTGTCGGCGCTGTCATGGTCGAGATCGGTTGTGCCGATCAGGGTGAAGTCCTGCTCATAGGGAATGGCAAAGATGATGCGCCCGTCAGGCCCTTGAAAGAAATAGCATTTATCGTGATCGAATAGCCGCCGGGTGACGATGTGAGAGCCCCGCACCAGCCGCACCCGCTCGCGGGTCTCGAGCTTCAGCACCCCGGCGATGACATCGCCGACCCAGGGCCCCGCCGCGTTGACCAGCGCGCGGGCGCGGATCTCTTCGCCGCTGTCCAGCGTGACGCGCCACGCCCCGTCTTCCGCCGCCGCCGCGACCACCCTGGTGCGCGTCAGCACCCGCGCCCCGCGCGCCGCCGCGTCGCGGGCATTGAGCACCACCAGCCGCGCGTCCTGCACCCAGACATCGGAATATTCATAAGCGCGCGTCAGGTGATCCTTGAGCGGCGCACCCTCCGGACTACCCGTCAGCGAAATCGCCCGGGTCGCGGGCAGGATCCGGCGCCCGCCCAGGTGATCATAGAGAAACAGCCCCAGCCGGATCATCCACGCCGGGCGCCGCCCGCCCATCCAGGGCAGGAAGATGCGGATCAGCCGCGAGGCGGGTGTATCGCCTTCGAATTGCATTTCCGGCGCCAGCGGCAGCACGAACCGCATCGGCCAGGCGATATGCGGCATCGCCGCCAGCAGCACCTCGCGTTCGCGCAAAGCCTCGCGCACCAGGCGGAATTCGAAATATTCGAGATAGCGCAGCCCGCCATGGAACAGCTTGGTCGAGGCCGAGGAAGTGGCCTGCGCCAGGTCGCCCATCTCGGCCAGCACCACCGACAGCCCGCGCCCGGCCGCATCGCGCGCGATGCCGCAGCCATTGATGCCGCCGCCGATGATCAGGAGATCGACGTTTCTGCTCATGCTGCCTGCCTTTTCGGGGTTGCTCCGGGTTTTGGCATACGCAAGCGCGCCGCTGCTGGCAAGCGGTGCGCGCCGGGGGGCCAACCCCCCTACGTCGAAAAACGCAAAAGCGTTTTTCTGACGATCCCCCGGGGATATTTTCGGCAAGATGAAGCTGCAGCGGGCGCAGAAGGCGGCGGGGCGATCGACAGCCATCGGATGCCGCGCTTGCCCTCGGATCGCGCCGGCAAGGCGCGGCACGACCGGGAGATCAGCCCAGCAGGCGCCGGGTGATCACCTGCGCCTGGATCTCGGCGGCGCCCTCGAAGATGTTGAGAATGCGCGCGTCGCACAGGATGCGCGAGATCTTGTATTCCAGCGCAAAGCCGTTGCCGCCATGGATCTGCAAGGCGTTGTCCGCCGCCGCCCAGGCCACGCGCGCGCCCAAGAGCTTGGCCATCCCGGCTTCCAGATCGCAGCGCTGGCCGTGATCCTTCTCCCAGGCGCTGAAATAGGTCAGCTGCCGCGCCACCATGATTTCAACCGCCATCATCGCCAGCTTGCTGGAGACGCGCGGAAATTCGATCAGCGCCTTGCCGAACTGCTTGCGGTCCTGGGCATATTGCATGCCCTGATCCAGCGCCGATTGGGCCACGCCGATGGCCCGCGCCGCGGTCTGGATCCGCGCCGCCTCGAAAGTCTTCATCAGTTGCTTGAAGCCTTGCCCCTCGACCCCGCCGAGCAGGTTCTCGCCCTTGACCGCGAAATTGTCGAAGCCGAGTTCGTATTCCTTCATCCCGCGATAGCCCAGCACCTCGATCTCGCCGCCGCTCATGCCCTCGCTCGGAAACGGATCGGCATCGTCGCCCGGCAGCTTCTCGGCCAGGAACATGCTCAGCCCGCGATGATCTGTGGTCTCGGGATCGGTGCGCGCCAGAAGCGTCATCACATGGGTGCGCGCGGCATGGGTGATCCAGGTCTTGTTGCCGGTGATCCGGTAATCGTCGCCATCCTTCACCGCACGGGTGCGCAGGCTGCCCAGATCCGAGCCGGTATTGGGCTCGGTGAACACCGCTGTCGGCAGGATCTCGGCGCTGGCGATCTTGGGCAGCCAATATTGTTTCTGCGCATCGGTGCCGCCGCCCTCGATCAGTTCGGCGGCGATCTCCGAGCGGGTGCCGAGCGAGCCGACGCCGATATAGCCACGGCTCAGCTCTTCGGAGACCACCACCATCGACGCCTTGGACAGGCCCAGCCCTCCATATTCCTCCGGGATGGTCAGCCCGAACACCCCCATTTCGGCCAGCTCCTCGATCACCTGCATCGGGATCAGCTCGTCTTTCAGATGCCAGTCATGCGCAAAAGGTTCCACCTTTTCAACAGCGTAGCGGCGGAACTGCTCGCGGATCATCTCCAGCTCGTCGTCGAGCCCGGTGGCGCCCACGGTGATCTCGGCGGCGCGCTCCTGCATCAGCGCCACAAGCGCCGTGCGCGCGTCCTGGGTGTTGCCCCGCGCCATCAATGTCTGCACTTCGCTGCACTGGAAGCCCGATAGCGCATCCCATCCCAGCCCCATCTCTTGCAGCCGCACCACCTCGCCCTGGTTCATCGGGATGCCGCCGGCGATCTGATGCAGGTATTCGCCAAAGGCGATCTGCAGGATCAGCTGTTCGACCTCGCCGAACTTGCCCTGTTCGCTCACCCGCTCGGCCCAGTTCTGCATCTGGCGCAGCGCCTCGACATAGGTCGCCAGCCAGGCAACGCCATGCGCCGCGCTCTGATGCGCCTCGAGTAGGCGGGCCGAAACCCGGCCCTCTTCGCTGACCTTTTCGCGCAGGGCCGCGAGGGCCTTTTCCAGAACCGCCTCGGCGGGGGCGACGGCGGGTTTGGTCAGGCTCAGCAAATCGGGCAGCAGGATGTCGGTCATGGCGGGGGCTTTCAAATCCTTGGGCATGGGGCGGTCTCGTTCATATGTCACCCGAGTGATTTAGTCATTTTGCAGGTGCAGCGCAACATCGTTGCTGCAAAGCGGCGTAACAAGGTTCAAATCTTGCGCGCGAGGATTTCGGATGCGCTGGCCGGCCAGAATGCTATCACTCGCGTCATGGACAGTCTTTTCACCCTGATTTCCCCGGCCACGTTCGCGATCTGCTTTGGCGTGGCGCTGTTGGCCGGTATGGTCAAGGGCATCGTCGGCTTTGCGCTGCCGATGATCATGATCTCGCTGCTGGGCAGCCTGGTGACGCCCGATCTGGCGCTGGCCGGGCTGATTCTGCCCACGGTGCTGGCCAATGTCTGGCAGGCGTTGCGACAGGGGATCAGGGCGGCCTGGCACTCGGCGATGCAGTTCCGCCTGTTCATGGCCGTGGGCTTTGTCGCGCTGGTGCTCTCGGCCCAGCTGGTGCGGGTGATTCCCGTCTCCACGATGCTGCTGATGATCGCCCTGCCGGTGGTGCTGTTCAGCGCGCTTCAGCTCTTCGGCTGGCGGCCGCATCTCAAGGCGAATTCACCGGCGGTCGAGGCCGGGGTGGGGGCATTTTCCGGCGCGATCGGCGGGTTTTCCGGCACATGGGGCCCGCCCACCGTGCTCTATCTCACCGCGCTCGACACGCCCAAGCGCGACTCTGTGCGCATCCAGGGCGTGCTCTATGGCCTCGGTTCGGTGGTGCTGTTCTTCGCCCATATCGGCTCGGGCGTGATCCGCTGGGAGACCTTGCCGTTTTCCATCGCGCTCTGCATCCCCGCGCTTGCCGGCATGGCGCTCGGCTTCATGGTGCAGGACCGGATCGACCAGGCGCTGTTTCGCCGCGTCACCCTGGCGGTGCTGCTCATCGCCGGGCTCAACCTGATCCGCCGCGCGTTGATCCTCTAGGCGAAGTCAGCGCCACACCATATTGATTTTTAGCAGAAAAACCGCCGTGAGCTTTATCCGTCCTGGGCCCGCGGCCTGATAGTGCGGCGGATATCCTCGCCCACCGCGTGGCGCGCGCGCTCCATGTCGTGATCGACCTGCAGGCGCACCCAGAAATCGGCGGCGGTCGAGAAATACCGCGCCAGCCGCAGCGACAGCTCCACCGTCACCTTCTCCTCGCCCTTCAGCAGCCCGCCGAGACGCCCTTCGAATACACCGATCGCCTGCGCCAGCTCGGGCAGCGCGATGCCCAACGGTTCCAGGTATTCCCCACGCAGCACTTCGCCCGGCGCCGGGCAGAGAAACACCGCTTTCGGCTCGCCCGGCGGCATGTGCTGCACCTCGGTGGGCAGCCCTGCCGCCTTCCAGGCGTCCATCCCGCCGGTCATGTGGATCACCTGGCCGTGGCCCTCGTTGAGCAGCATCTTGCCGGCCGCCTCCGAGCGTTTTCCGACCGCGCAATGCAGCACCAGCTTCTTGCCGGGCAGGGTCGGAAACAGATCGGCCTCGAAGCTCGACATCGGCAGCAAAAGCGCGCCCGCGATATGTTCGACCTCGTATTCCGACGGCTCGCGCACATCGACCAGCACGATCTCGTCGGCCTCCAACCATTCGGCGATCTGACCGGGCTCGGCGGGGATGACGGTTGGCTTTTCGCTGTTGTTCTCGGCGCTCATCAGACGCACTCCTTCGGAAAATGAAGCTATACGGACGCTCGAAATTGGGCGATTTGGCCGCGCAATGCAATCGCGCGATCACGACACAGGCACAAAGCCCGAACATTGCTCCAGGATATCGCCTGCCGCCTCGGGTGGCACCACCTCGAAGGCTTGGCGGAAGACCGGCGTTTCGTCCCGGTAGACCTCCATCACCCAGAGCCCGACATGCAGCTCTTCGGGGAATTCAAAGCGGAACCGGTTGAGCGATGCAGCCTGCGGCGAAAAGCTCGTGGTCCAGCGTTCGGTGATGCGCGCGCCGCTCGCACCGGCGGGATGGGTGACGCGAAATTCGGCGATGAAATCGCTCTGATCCCCGGCGGCGCGCAGCGCCACGCCAAAGCCGATCCCGAGCGCTGCCGGAACCCGCGTCGTGACCACGGTTGCGGCGGTATCGGCCTCGGTGATGTGGACATATCCCAGAACCGTGCCGGGAGCGGCCACCTTGCGCGACGAGCCTTCCAGCGCGCAATAGACACCATAGCTTTCGAGGATCAGCACCGGCGGCTCGGCCACAGCCTGCGCCGCCGCCGATAGCGCGCCGAGCAGGTTCAGCAGCACCGCAAGGCCCAGACGCGCGATCATTTCGTCCTCCCAATCCGCAACATGCCCGAGCTTACCCCGCACCGCACCGATTTCAACGGCTTGCCTCTGCCCCCAATATCGCCGGCCAGAGCGCCGCGTTGCGCCGGGCAAACGCCGCCAGGTGCCCGACCTTGGAGAGCCCGAACCGCTCGGGTTCCAGAACCGCGTGGGTCTGCGCCGCGTTGGGGTAAAGGCTGCCCAGCCGCGCCACCACGGCGGGCGGGATCATCACATCGTCGGCAGGCGCGACGCTGCGCAGCTGGGCGCCAAGAGCGCTTGCATCATAGGGCGGCAGGCTGGCATCGGCGCCGTGAAACCCGCGCGTGGTGCACCATGCCTTCCATTGCCGGAACACCGGCCCCGGAACATCGGCGCCCAGCCCCGAAAACCGCCCCGGCAGATAGCCCGTGGTCGCCAGCAGCAGCGGCCCCAGCACATACCAGAACAGCCGCGCGCTGGCCTGATAGGGCCAGGGATGATCCGAGACATGGATCGGCCCCGAGCTGACCGCGATCACCCGCGCGATCTCTGCCAGCCGCTGTTGATAGCCCAGCATGAAGCCGCCCAGCGAATGCCCGATCACCCAGAGCGGCAGCCCCTCGGCCTGGCCGTGAAGCCAGTCGCGCGCCGCCTGCTGGTCGTGAACGCCCCAATCGGCCATGGTCAGGCGCACCCGGCTCACCGGGCCTTGCGCCGAGGCGCCGAAGCCGCGGTAATCGTAGGTCAGACAGTTGACACCCTCGGCCTCAGCCAGCCACGCCGCGAAATGCCGGTAATAGGACTGCGGCACGCCTGTCGCCGGGTTCAGCACCGCCACGGCGCGCGGGGCAGGGGCGCGATAATACCGCCCGGCGATGCTGCCGTCCTGGCTCTCGATGGTGATATCTTCGCTCATGGCCCCAGCAAAGCGCATGGCCGCCAATGGCGTTAACCCTGACGTCAGGGCATCGAACGCGGCGTCATCGGGGGCGATGTCGCAAGGGCTAACCGGTCGACCAGGCGCGCGGTTGTTTCATCCCGGCGATCTTGCAGACCTGCTTGACATAGCCCTGCGGAAACAGCTCGTAGAGCGCGTCCTTGGCCTCGGATTTAGAGAGCGTGTCGCCATGGCCGAGGAATTTCAGCACGAAGCGTTGATCGGGAATGATGCCATGCTCTTCCTGACTGGCGCGCACGAAAGCGATCACTTCGTAATGCCGCGGCGTCAGCCTGATGCCCTCGGCCCTGGCGGCATGTTCGGCAAAGGCTTCGCTCCACAGCGCCGGATCTATCAGATAGCCATGCTCGTCGACGCTGACGCGCCCATCGGGCAGCGCGACCTCGGTCAATACATCGGGTTTCGTGCGCATCCTCTCACCTCGTCGGCACCGGGGCATCGCCGCGATAGTCATAGAACCCGCGGCCGGTCTTCTTGCCCAGCCAACCGGCTTCGACATATTTCGTCAAGAGCGGGCAGGGGCGGTATTTGGTATCGGCAAGCCCGTCATGCAGCACATGCATGATGGCAAGGCAGGTATCCAGGCCGATGAAATCGCCCAGCTCCAGCGGCCCCATCGGATGGTTGGCGCCGAGCTTCATCGCGTTGTCGATCGAGGCGACATTGCCGACCCCTTCATAGAGCGCATAGCAGGCCTCGTTGATCATCGGAATAAGGATCCGGTTGACGATGAAGGCGGGATAATCCTCGGCGCTGGCGGCGGTCTTGCCCAGTTTGTCCACCACCGCCAAACAGGAATTGTAGGTCGGCTCGTCGGTGGCGATGCCGCGGATCAGCTCGACCAGCTTCATCAGCGGCACCGGGTTCATGAAGTGAAAGCCCATGAACTTTTCCGGCCGGTCGGTGCGGCTGGCCAGCCGCGTGATCGAGATCGAGGAGGTGTTCGAGGTCAGGATGGTGTGATCGGCCAGATGCGGCGCCAGCGAGGCCAGGATCTTGTTCTTGATATCCTCGTTCTCGGTCGCGCTTTCGATCACAAGGTCGCTCTGGCCCAGTTCGGGCAGATCCTGCGTCGGCTTGATCCGCGCCATCCCTGCGGCCATCTCCTCCTCGCTGATCAGCCCGCGCCCGGCCTGGCGGCCCATGTTCTTCTCGATCCGCCCCATCGCGGCCTCCAGCGCCTCGGCGCTGATATCGTTGAGCAAGACGTCATACCCGGCCAGCGCCATCACATGCGCGATGCCGTTGCCCATCTGCCCCGCCCCGATCACGCCGACCTTTTTGATTTCCATGCCGCTGCCCCGTTTGCCAAATTCGCCCCAACCATAGGCGCGCGCCGCCGCCGACCGCAAGAGGCTGCGGGCCGCGATTTCCGCCCCGCCGCGCCGTCTCGATCGTTAAAACTCGCGTCAATTCCGCACATTAGCCTTTCGACAACGGGTTTGTGCGAATCTGGCTGCGGGTGAGTAAAAAATTGGTGGGTGAAATGTCCTTTGAAAACATGGGGAGCGGGCCCCTTGACTATGACCCGTGTCAATACGGCGACAGCCGGCTTGTGTTTCGTGGTCCGGTGCGGGCGCTGGAGGGGGAGTATATCGCCTTTCTCGGTGGCACCGAAACCTACGGCAAGTTCATTGCCGAGCCGTTTCCGGTCCTGGTCGAACAGACGCTCGGCATTGCCTGCGTCAACTTCGGCCAGACCAATGCCGGGGTCGATGTGTTCCTCAACGATCCCACGGTGCTTGCCGCCGCGGCCAAGGCGCGGCAATGCGTGGTGCAGGTGACCGGCGCCAACAACCTGTCCAACCGGTTCTACACGGTGCATCCGCGCCGCAACGATCGGTTCCTCAGGGCCTCGGCGATGATGCAATCGGTGTTTCGTGAGGTCGATTTCACCGAGTTCCATTTTACCCGGCACATGCTGCGCGCCCTTGCGGCGAAGGCGCCGGAGCGCTTCGCGATGCTGATCGAAGAGGTGCAGCGCGCGTGGCTGTCGCGGATGGAACTGTTGCTGGCCCGGATCGGGCCGCGCGCTGTGCTGCTCTGGTTTGCCGATCACGCGCCTGAGGACGGCACCGATCTGAGCCATGCGCGCGACGACCCGTTCGCCATCGACCGCTGGATGATCGAGCGGCTGCGCCCTCGCGTCGCCTGCGTGGTCGAGGTGGTGGCCAGCCCGAAGGCGCTGGCGCGCGGCGTCAAGGGCATGGTGTTCAACGAAATGGAAGCGCCCGCGGCGCGCGGCATGCTCGGGCCTGCCGCCCATGACGAGGCTGCGCGCGCGGTGATCGACCGGCTCGAGGCGCTGCTCGGCAAGGCATGAAAAAGGCCCGCCGGTTGGGGCGGGCCTTGCTGTCATCGTAGGGTGCGTGCTTGCACGCACCGTGCCGGTTCAGAGCTTCTCGATCAGCTCCGGCACGGCGGTGAACAGATCCGCCACCAGGCCATAATCGGCGACCTGGAAGATTGGCGCTTCCTCGTCCTTGTTGATGGCGACGATGATCTTTGAATCCTTCATCCCCGCAAGGTGCTGGATCGCGCCCGAAATGCCGACGGCGATGTAGAGATCCGGCGCCACCACCTTGCCGGTCTGGCCGACCTGCCAATCGTTCGGGGCATAGCCTGAATCGACCGCCGCGCGCGACGCGCCAACAGCGGCGCCGAGCTTGTCGGCGAGCTGTTCGATCAGCTTGAAATCGTCTTCCGAGCCGACACCGCGCCCGCCCGAGACGACCACACCGGCCGAAGTGAGCTCGGGGCGATCGCTGGCCGCGACCTTGTCCTCGATCCAGCTCGACAGGCCCGGATCGGCCACCGCCGAGATGGTCTCGACAGAGGCGCTGCCGCCGGTCCCGGCGACATCGAAAGTCGAGGTCCGGAAGGTGACAACCTTCTTGGCGTCCGAGGATTTCACCGTCTGCACGGCGTTGCCGGCATAGATCGGGCGCTCGAAGGTATTGCCATCGACCACACCGGAAACATCCGAGATCACCATCGCGTCGAGAAGCGCCGCCACGCGCGGCATCACATTCTTGGCGTCGGTGGTGGCGGGCGCGACGATATGCTCGTAGTCGCCAGCCAGCGACACGATCAGCGCCGCGGTGGATTCCGCCAGGCGGTGGCCCAGCGTCGGATCCTCGGCCACCAGAACCTTGCTGACACCGTCGATCGTCGCGGCGGCTTTGCCGGCGGCAGCCGCATGTGCGCCCGCGGCCAGAACCGTGATGTCGCCGAGCGCCTTGGCGGCGGTCACGGCCTTGGCGGTGGCGTCCATCGCCAGCTCGCCATTGTTGACTTCGGCAAGAAGAAGAACTGCCATTATATTGCCCCCGCTTCCTTGAGTTTCGCCACCAGCTCGTCAACCGAGCCGACAATCTCGCCGGCCTTGCGCGACTCCGGCTCGGTCGTCTTCATGATCTCGAGCCGCGGCGTCACGTCGACGCCGTAATCGGCGGCGGTCTTTTCATCCAGCGGCTTTTTCTTGGCCTTCATGATGTTGGGAAGGCTGGCATAGCGCGGCTCGTTGAGCCGCAGATCGACGGTCACGATGGTCGGCATCTTGACGCTGATAGTCTGCAAGCCGCCATCGACCTCGCGGGTCACTTTCGCGCTGTCGCCCTCGATGTCGAGATCGCTGGCGAAGGTCGCCTGCGACCAGCCCAACAGGGCCGACAGCATCTGGCCGGTGGCGTTCATGTCATTGTCGATCGCCTGCTTGCCGGCGAGAACCAGCCCGGGCTGTTCCTCTTCGACCACCTTGGCGAGGATCTTGGCCACCGCCAGCGGTTCGATATCGGTGTGCACGTCATCGGCGGCGATCACCAGGATGGCGCGGTCGGCGCCCATCGCCAGCGCCGTGCGCAGCGTCTCCTGCGCCTGTTTCACGCCGATGGATACGGCGATCACTTCCTCGACCTTGCCGGCTTCCTTCAGACGGATCGCCTCTTCCACGGCAATCTCGTCGAACGGGTTCATCGACATCTTCACGTTGGCAAGATCGACCCCGCTGCCGTCCGATTTCACCCGGACTTTCACATTATAGTCGATCACGCGTTTGACAGGCACAAGCACCTTCATTCCAGCGGTCTCCTTCGCATCTTCATTGCCACCCGCGCGCGGGCGATTCAGGCTCTCTTGGTCCTGTTACAGCCTTGGAGCGGAGGGAAACAGGGAAAAAACGCCGCGTTAGCGCCAACAGACGTCGCGTCCACGGGATTTGCCCGGGAATCATTGCCGGAATATTGCATGCTTATTGTTGGTGCCAGAATAGTCCGGGCAGGGAGGATCGAGATGCGTGAAGACAGCCAACAGCTCTCTGAGACATTGCAGGCGGTTCTGGATCGCGCGACGCAGCGCGCCCCAATCCGCCAAGGTATCCTCGCGGTCGAAAGCGGCGATGGCGCGACGCGCTGGATCGCCACGGCCGGACAGATCGAAACGACTGGCATGCCGGTGCGAGCGGACACGCCGTTCTTCCTGGCCAGCATCGACAAGCTTTACAATGCAGCGCTTGCGCTGAAACTCGTCGAAGCCGGCCGGCTCGACCTTGACGCACCGATCGGCAGCTACTTGCCTGTGGCGCTTTCGCACTGGGTGCACCGGCTGGGCGGCACCGACTATTCCGGGCAGATCACCGCCCGTCACCTGATGACGCACATGTCTGGCTTGGCTGATTGGCTTGAGGATCGCCCTTCCGATGGCCCCAGTTTGCTGGAACAGGTGCTTGCCGAGGGCGATCGCGCGCTCACCGATATCGAGATCATCGATCATGTCAGGCAGCGGCTTCGCCCGCATTTTCCGCCGCAGGACCTGGCGGGCCGGAGATCAGGCCAGAGATCGGGCAAACGCCTGCGGGTGCGCTACAGCGATACCAACTATATCCTGCTGGTCGCCCTGCTCGAAACGCTCACCGGCGCGCCGCTCGAGCGTCTTCACGAAGACCTGCTGTTTCGCCCGCTCGGCCTGCGCCACAGCTATTTCTGCGGCCGCTCGACCGGGCTGGATCCGGCGCCGGCGGCGATGACTCTGCGGGGCGCCGGGCGCGCGGTGCACCTGCCCCTGTTGCTGCGGTCGATCCGGGGGCTCTATGCCGATGCGGCGGACGCGATCGGGTTCCTGCGGGCGCTGACGCGTGGGGCTGTCTTCGATGACCCTGCGACGCTGGCGCGGATGACCCGGCACATGCACCGTTTCGGCCTGCCGCTCGACCGGGCCGCGCTCAGGGCGCCGGGTTGGCCGATCGAATACGGGCTGGGGATCATGCGGTTCCGCCTGCCGCGTATCTTTTCGCCCTTCACGCCGATGCCCGCGGTGCTTGGCCACACCGGTTCGACCGGGTGCTGGCTGTTTCACTGTCCCGACCGCGATCTCTTTCTCGCTGGCAGCGTCGACGAAGTCACGGCCGGGGCCTTGCCCTACCGGATCGTGCCGCGGATTCTCCGGATGTTCCCGTCTTCGCCCTAGCCACGCGCCGGATGCCAGGGCGGCGGGCGCTTACCTGTTCGCGCCCGGAACCCAGAGCACATCGGCGCGGCCCTCGTCGTTGGCCATGCGCGCGGCGACGAAGAACCAGTCGCTGAGGCGGTTGAGATAGCGGAGCGCCGCCGGGTTCACGTCCTCGTGCTGGCCGAGTTCGACGCACAGCCGCTCGGCGCGGCGTGCCACGGTGCGACAGAGATGCAGATGCGCCGCCAGCGCCGAGCCGCCGGGCAGGATGAAGCTGCGGAGCGGTTCCAGCACCGCGGTCATCGCGTCGATTTCGCCTTCCAAGCGCTCGGTCTGGGACGCGATCATGCGCAGCGGCGGGTATTCCGCAGTCTCGTCCTTGTCGCGATCCGGGCGGCACAGATCGGCGCCGAGATCGAAGAGATCGTTCTGGATCCGCGCCAGCGCCGCGTCGGTCTCGTCCGTGGCATGCAGCCGCGCCAGGCCGAGCGTGGAATTCAGCTCGTCCGTGGTGCCATAGGCGCTGACGCGCAGGTCATGCTTGGCCCGGCGCGAGCCGTCGCCGAGCGCGGTGTCGCCCTTGTCGCCGGTGCGGGTATAGATTTTCGACAAGACCACCATCGCGGCGCGCTCCTCTTTCAGTATCTGATCCAGACGAACAGCAGGATCAGCGCGATCGCCACCGCCTGCGCCGCGATGCGCCAGCGCATGATCTTGTTGGCGTGCTTGCGGTTGAAATCGCCACCCTTGGCAAAACCGCCGACGCCGACCATCAGGATGACCAGCACCGCGAGACACGAGAGCGCGACAACCCAGAACAGGGGATCATTGGCCATCTGTCGCATCCTTTCCTTGCTTCGTGACGATCATGTAGTGCCTGGCGCGGCAAAAGCGAAGGGAGAAATGCCACGCGGCGCCAGCAGCCGCGCCCGCCTCAGCCCTTGGAAATCAGCCAGTCGAGCATTCGCGTCGGCAAGAGGCGGCGCGCCGCGCCCATCAGATGGGTCGCGCCGGTCACGTGGTAGCGTGGGCGCGGGCGGCGCGACTCGAGCGCATGGATCAGCTTTTTCGTCACCGCGGCGGGCGGCAATTCGAAAAAGTCGCGGTCGCGTTTCCGGTAGAGCCGTTCGAGCAGATCATCGCGGTATTGCGCGGCGCGCGGGCTCGACCGCCAGTCGATCCAGCGTTCGAAATGCGGGATCGAGTTTTCGCGGATCCGCGAGGTGACCGGCCCCGGCTCGATCAGGATCACCGCGATTCCGGCATCGCGCATCTCGAGCCGCAACACGTCGCTCAGCCCTTCGAGGGCGAATTTCGAGGCCACGTAGGCGCCGCGCCAGCGCATCGCCACCAACCCAAGCACCGAGGAGCAATTGACGATGCGGCCATGGCCCTGTGCGCGCATCACCGGGATCACCAGGCGGGTCAGCTCGTGCCAGCCGAAGACGTTGGCCTCGAAGATGCTGCGCAACCCGTCGGTGGGCAGATCCTCGAGCGCGCCGGGCAGGGCGAAGGCGCCATTGTTGAAGAGCGCATCGAGCCTGCCGCCGGTCGCCGCGAGCACTTCGGCGAGGCCATTCTGGATGCTGGCGCTGTCGGCGTAATCAATGTGCGGCGCTTCGAAGCCTTCGTCGCGCAGCCGGGCGCAATCGGTCTCGGCCCGACAGGAGGCAAACACCCGCCAGCCCCGGGCGCGCAGGCCATGCGCCGCGTCATGGCCGATGCCTGAGGAACAGCCGGTGATGAGGATGGATTTCTGCACCCGCGCGTCTTTCGTTTTTGCGCCTCTCCCTTAGGCCGGATGGCAGGGCCGGTGCAAACAGCTAGAACGTTTCAGGTCAAACCGGACCCGAAATGCGCTGCCTCGCGCCTGCCGCTCGACCACGCATTTCGGTCCATTGGTTTCAATGCAAGCCTGAAACATGACACAAGCCCCGAGCCGGAGCCGGGACCATTGTTCACATTTCACGAGGTGCGCGCTCAGTTGGCGGCGACCAGCAGGTAATCGGCGATCCAGCCTTGCTGTCCGCTGTCGAGCACGCGCAGCTCGACCCAGCCATCGCCATTGTCAAACAGGATCGCCACTTCGGTGCCTTGGGTCAGCTTGTCGAGCACGTCATAGCCCGTGCCGGGGCCGGCGCGCATGTTGACCCGTGCCGGCTTGACCCTGCGAATCTCCTGGCCCGGGTTCTGATCTGCAGTCGGCTCAGCCTTGGGCTTAGCGGGCGCGCGCGCCTCGGTGGTGGCGGCGGCGACGAGCCGGGCGATTTTTTCAGGATCAACCGTCACGGTTGCCAGATCGGGCGATTCGCCGGTCGCGGCGCGCGCCCCGCTGTTCAATGTCAGCCGGATTCGCTTGTCGGTGCTATCCGCCTTTGCCCTGGCCGAAGCCAGAACGACGCGGGCGTTGCCCGAACCTGCGGTCTGCACCTGGCGCTGGGGGTTGCGCTGTACAATCACCGGCTTGTCGTTGACCTGCGGCGCGGCAAGCGTCGGGGATTGCAATTGGCTCTGGTTCAGCGCGGCATGCTGGCGCGAGCCTTCGCGCGGCTGATAATCCGCGCCGCCGCTCAGCTGGTAGAACGCGACGCCCAGAAACCCGAATGTCACAACGATAAAGCGCCACATGGCGTCACCCCCGGTTACCCACACTTTCAAAACGCCTCTAAAGTAGAATCGTTCCCGCCACAGGGGGAAGCCCCCAAGAAGTTTCCCACTATGGCAATAATGCCCAGTTTGCACTGTTTCGGGCGCAAAAGAAAGTCTGGAAACCCTGACCCGCGCGAATAAACCAAGCCATCGGCCAATCGCGCTTGATGGCGAATCCATCGCCCGGTAAACAGCCTGCATGAACGATTTGGTCGATGATCCGGATGAGACGAACGCGGGCGGGGGCGCAGAGGTGTCCGAACCGCTGCGCCGCGCAATCGGTGAGCGCTACCTGACCTACGCGCTCTCGACCATCATGCACCGCGCGCTGCCCGATGCCCGCGACGGGCTCAAGCCGGTGCATCGCCGAATCCTCTATGCGATGTCGCGCCTGCGCCTCAATGCCACCGGCGGTTTCCTCAAGTCGGCCAAGATTTCGGGCGACACGATGGGCGATTTCCACCCCCATGGCGACGCCGCGATCTATGATGCGATGGCGCGCCTGGCGCAGGATTTCGCGGTGCGCTATCCGCTGGTCGACGGCCAGGGCAATTTCGGCAATATCGATGGCGATAACCCGGCCGCCAGCCGTTATACCGAAGCCCGCATGACCGTCTTTGCCGAGGCGCTGCTCGACGGGCTGGCCGAAAACGCGGTCGATTTCCGGCCCAACTACGATGGCCGCCTGGAAGAGCCGAGCGTTCTGCCGGCGCAGTTCCCCAATCTCCTGGCCAATGGCTCTTCCGGCATCGCCGTCGGCATGGCCACCAACATCCCGCCGCATAATATCGACGAGCTGATCGGCGCCTGTCTGCACCTGATCAAGACGCCGGATGCGCGCGACGAGACGCTGCTCAATTATGTGCCCGGCCCCGATTTCCCCACCGGCGGGGTGATCGTCGAGCCGCGCGAGAACATCGCCGAGGCCTATCGTACCGGGCGCGGCAGCTTCCGCCTGCGCTGCAAATGGGAGATCGAGGATCAGGGCCGCGGCCAATGGCTGATCGTGATCACCGAGATTCCCTACCAGGTGCAGAAATCCAAGCTGATCGAGAAGATCGCCGAGCTGATCCAGCTGAAGAAGATTCCGATCCTGGCCGATGTGCGCGACGAGAGCGCCGAGGATATCCGCCTGATCCTCGAGCCGCGTTCCAAGAACGTCGATCCTGACGTGCTGATGAACATGATGTTCCGCAATTGCGATCTGGAAACGCGCTTCTCGCTAAACATGAACGTGCTGATCGACGGGGTCACCCCCAAGGTCTGCTCGATGAAGGAGGTGCTGCGCGCCTTCCTCGATTTCCGCCGCGACGTGCTGCTGCGCCGCTCCCGGCACCGGATGGAGCAGATCGACAACCGGCTCGAAGTGCTGGAAGGCTTCATCGTCGCCTTCCTCAATCTCGACCGGGTGATCGACATCATCCGCTATGACGACGAGCCCAAGGCGGCTTTGATGCGCGAGGATTGGGGCCGCGACTTCGTGCGCGCCACCGATGAGCGCGATTATGTCTCGCCGGCTCCGGGCGGTGAGGGCGACGGGCTCAGCGAAGTGCAGGCCGACGCGATCCTCAACATGCGGCTGCGCAGCTTGCGCAAACTCGAGGAAATCGAGCTCGTGCGCGAACGTGACGCGCTGATGATGGAGCGCGCCGATCTCGATGACCTGATCGAAGATGAGGGCCTGCAATGGGACCGGATCGGCGACGAGCTGAAACAGGTGCGCAAGACCTTTGGCAAGGCCCACGAGATCGGCGCCCGCCGCACCCAGTTCGCCGAAGCTGCCGAGGTCGAGGAGGTGCCGCTGGAAGCGATGATCGAGAAAGAACCGATCACGGTGGTATGCTCGAAAATGGGCTGGATCCGCGCCATGTCGGGCCATATCGATCTCGATCGCGAGCTGAAATACAAGGATGGCGACGAGGGCCGCTTCCTGTTCCACGCCGAGACCACCGACCGGTTGCTCGCGATGGGCTCGAACGGGCGCTTCTATACGCTTTCGGCCGCCAACCTGCCCGGCGGGCGCGGCATGGGCGAGCCGTTGCGCCTGATGGTCGATCTGCCCAACGAGGCCGAGATCGTCACCCTGTTCATCCACCGCCCCGGGCAGAAGCTTCTGGTCGCCTCCGCCGAAGGCAACGGCTTTGTCGTGCCCGAGGACGAGGTGATCGCGCAGACCCGCACGGGCAAGCAGGTGCTCAACGTCAAGGATACGGTCGCGGCAGTGTGCAAGCCGGTGGCGGGCGATCACGTCGCGATCTGTTCGCAGAACGGCAAGTTCCTGGTGTTCCCGCTCGAGGAGTTGCCCGAGATGGGCCGCGGCAAGGGCGTGCGGCTGCAGAAATACAATCTCGCCCGCGGGCGGCAGGGCGCGCTCGAGCTCGATGGCGGATTGAGCGATCTTGTCACCTTCGTCTGGGATGAGGGGCTGAGCTGGGAAATGGGCGGCGGCAAGACCCGCCACGAGCCCGACATGAGCGAATGGCTGGGCAAGCGCGCCGGGGTCGGCAAGCGCCCGCCCTATGGATTCCCGAAGGAATACAAATTTTCCTGAATCGGATTTCGACGCGAAATCCGGTCTCAAATCCGACGCGGATTTGCGCGCCCGGGGCTGAGCGCGCGCAAATCTTTTTCCGCGTCGGAAAAAGAACCGAATTCCGCGGCGGAATTCGCCCCACCGCGCGGCGGATTAACCCTAACGCGCGTTAATACATTCCAGAATCCGATGTCATACGCATGTCAGCCGGGCGACAGCCGGGAGTCACCCCACGGATTTTCCACCGTTCGGTGCCGTTAACCTATGCGGCTTGCGACGTCAGCCAGACCCCGCCTTCGGGACGCAGCGTCAGGATCATCACCGGCTTGGGCACGCGCCCCGGCACCAGATGAAACCGCCGCTTCGAAAGCAGCGTCGCCAGCACGATCACCGCCTCCTGAATGGCAAAGCTCGAGCCGATGCAAATCCTCGGCCCGTCCCCGAAAGGTAGATAAGCATAGCGCTCTATCTCCTTGCGATCCTTTAACCTTTCCGGTTTGAACGCATCGGGATCCTGCCACAGAACCCGGTTGCGATGCAACGCATAGATCGGGATCATCACGGTATCGCCGGGCAAGACTTCGCGCCCGCACAGTTCGTCGCGCGCCTGCGCCGTGCGCGACAGGATCCCGGCGGGTGGGTAGAGCCGCAGGGTTTCGTCGATGATCATCCGGGTAAAAGGCAATGAATCCAGATCGTTGGCGGTCGCAGTTCGACCTTGCAAAACGGCCTGCGCCTCGGCCCTTGCACGGTCCTGCACGTCCTGATCGAAGGCGCAGAGATAGAGCGCCCAACTCAGCGTCAGCGCCGTGGTTTCATGGCCTGCCACGATAAAGGTCAGAAGGTTGTCGCGCAGCTCGGATGTGTTCATTTTGCGTTTGGTTTCAGGGTCTTCGCCCTCGAGCAGCAGGTCGAGCAGATCGGGTATCTCGCCGCGCCTGCCAGTGGATCTGCGCGCCTCGACCGCCTCATCGGCGAGCGCTTTCATCTGCCGCAGCGGCCGCCCGGTTACCATCCGCCCCGGTCGCGGCACCCAGTCGGGAAAGCCCAGGATGTCAAACAGCGAGAGCCGCCCGGCGGCATCTATATAGGCGTCGATGGCCTTGTGAACTTCCTCCGGATCAAAATGCGACCCTCCGGAAAATGTAACGTTACCAATGACTTCAAAGGTGGCGCGCACCATCTCTTCATACATGTCCACGGCGCGCGCGCCCGCCGCCTCGATCCGCTTGAGGCTATGCTCTGCCGCCGCCGACATCACCGGCGCGAGGCCGGTCACGTTGCGATGCGAGAACGCCGGTGCCGCCGCCCGCCGCTGCCAGCGCCAATGCGCGCCCTCGGCGATGAACAACGAGTCGCCGATCGCCGGTTTCAACAGGTTCTTCGTGACCAGAGATTTCGGATAATTATCGAGGTTTTCCAGCAGCATACGCCGGATCGCGCCGGGGTCCATCACCATATGCCAGCGCTTGCCCGTGCGCCCCGAGACCATCGGCTGGCGGGTGGCGATCTCGGGTAGAATCTCCAGCAGGTTGCGCCGCGCCGCATTGAGCGAGGCCAGAATGCCCATCGGCCGTGTCACCAGCGGCACATGCACCGGGATCTGTGCAGCTGTCATCTTCGCCCTCGCACTGTTGCCATTCCAATATAGGCCGGAGCCCGCAGCATTCCAATCATTGCACGCCCGGACTGCCTGAGCTATTTCATTGCGATCAATCATGCTTGAGGGCTGCCCATGTTCCGCACCGTGTTCCTGTTTTTCGCTTTGGCGTTCGCCGTCGCCTGCACGAATTCCAACGATCTGGACAAAGGACCGGTTCCACTGGGGAATTTCTCGCTCGGACACAATGTGGTGGTGGCTCCGAAACTGACCAAGGGCCCGGCCTCGCGCGAGGCCGACAAGGACCAGTTCATCAAGGTCATGCAGGAAGCGATCGACGAGAGGTTCGGGCGTTATGAGGGCGACAAGCTCTATCACTTTGGCATCAGCCTTGAAGGCTACGTGCTGGCCCAGCCCGGCATACCGCTGGTCGCCAGCCCGAAATCGATCCTGATCATCAACCTGACGGTTTGGGACGACGCCGCCGGCAAGAAGCTGAATGAAAAGGTCGAACAGATCACCGTGATCGAAAGCTTCTCGGGCGGCTCGCTGGTGGGTTCGGGCTATACCCAATCCGCCGAAGAGCAGATGCAGGGCCTCACCCGCAACGCCGCCAAGCAGATTCAGAACTACCTGGTGCGTCAGAATTACGAGGAAGGCTGGTTCAAGGACAAACCGGTCGAATGATCCGGCTTCCGGCCGTGGCTTCCTGACCGACAGATAATCCAGACTGCGCAGGCAGTTGCGCGGATATCCAACGACGGTCGGACAGCCCCGCCGCAATGCGCCCACAGCCTTTTACTCGCGGCGATGAGTGGCAGGAGGCGAAGTCCGGTGGCGCCTTTCGGCGTGGCGCTCATGGCGGCGCAAACGAAGGATTTCGACAATCTCTCAGCCATGCCGGGCGGCGAAATCGGCAGGGCGATCAAGGAGTCCCGGCATTGTGCGCCAGCTGCGACCTGTCCGAAGCTCATCAAGGCCTTGATTTCCTGTCTACAACCCAATAAACGGCGCGCGGAGTGAAACTTGGCCGCCGCGTTTGACCCGGAGGCCGCAACCAAGGGGCGCCTCATGGCAAAGGCAAAGTTTGAACGTAACAAACCGCACGTGAACATCGGGACAGTGGGTCACGTTGACCACGGCAAGACGACGCTGACGGCGGCGATCACCAAGTATTTCGGCGATTTCAAGGCCTATGACCAGATCGACGGCGCGCCCGAAGAGAAGGCCCGCGGCATCACCATCTCGACCGCGCATGTCGAGTATGAGACCGACGCCCGCCACTATGCCCATGTCGACTGCCCCGGCCACGCCGACTACGTCAAGAACATGATCACCGGCGCGGCGCAGATGGACGGCGCGATCCTGGTGGTTTCGGCCGCCGACGGCCCGATGCCGCAGACCCGCGAGCACATCCTCTTGGGCCGCCAGGTCGGCATTCCGGCCTTCGTGGTCTACATGAACAAGGTCGATCAGGTCGATGACGAGGAACTGCTCGAGCTGGT
Organism: uncultured Rhodobacterales bacterium; assembly: GCA_965366835.1. Classification (GTDB taxonomy): domain Bacteria; phylum Pseudomonadota; class Alphaproteobacteria; order Rhodobacterales; family Rhodobacteraceae; genus JAKGBX01. The sequence goes on along the minus strand of CBDUGF010000018.1, from coordinate 747 downwards.
CGAGATGGAAATCCGCGAGCTGCTGAGCAAGTATGAATATCCGGGCGACGACATTCCGATCGTTCCGGGCTCGGCGCTGGCCGCGCTCGAGGGCCGCGATCCGGAGATCGGCGAGAACTCGATCCGTGCGCTGATGGCGGCGGTCGATGAATCGATCCCGACGCCGGAACGGGCCGTGGATCAGCCGTTCCTGATGCCGATCGAGGACGTGTTCTCGATCTCGGGCCGCGGCACGGTTGTGACCGGCCGGATCGAGCGCGGCGTGATCAATGTCGGCGACACCATCGAGATCGTCGGCATCCGCGACACCAAGAACACCACCTGCACCGGTGTCGAGATGTTCCGCAAGCTCCTGGACCGCGGCGAAGCCGGCGACAATGTCGGCGTTCTCTTGCGCGGCATCGACCGTGAAGGTGTCGAGCGTGGCCAGGTTCTCTGCAAGCCGGGTTCGGTCAAGCCGCACACCAAGTTCGAGGCCGAGGCTTACATCCTGACCAAGGATGAGGGTGGCCGTCACACGCCGTTCTTCGCCAACTACCGTCCGCAGTTCTACTTCCGCACCACCGACGTGACCGGAACGGTGAACCTGCCGGAAGGCACCGAGATGGTGATGCCGGGCGACAACCTGAAGTTCGAGGTCGAGCTGATCGCCCCGATCGCGATGGAAGACGGCCTGCGCTTCGCCATCCGCGAAGGCGGCCGCACCGTCGGCGCCGGCGTGGTCTCCAAGATCCTCGCGTAATTTGT
>CBDUGF010000017.1:0-43563 GCA_965366835.1 uncultured Rhodobacterales bacterium | reverse complement strand
TGGCTGCCTCCGCCGCCGAAGCCGCCGCCGGGCGCGACGTGGTCATCACCATGCTGCCCAACGGCGCCATCCTGCGCGCCGTCGCCGACGAGATCATCCCGGCGATGAGCAAAGGCGCCGCCCTCGTCGATTGCTCCACCGTCGATGTCGAATCCGCCCGCGCCGTCGCCGATCAGGCTGCCGCTGCCGGGCTGCTCTCAGTCGACGCCCCGGTTTCCGGCGGCGTTGGCGGCGCCACCGCCGGCACGCTCACCTTCATGGCCGGCGGCAGCGCCGAGGCCTTCGCCAAGGCCGAACCGCTGTTCGAGATCATGGGCCAGAAGGCGGTGCATTGCGGCGCGGCCGGCGCCGGGCAGGCCGCCAAGATCTGCAACAATATGATCCTCGGCGTCACCATGATCGCCACCTGCGAAGCCTTCGCGCTGGCCGACAAGCTCGGCCTCGACCGCCAGAAGATGTTCGATGTGGTCTCCACCTCCTCGGGCTATTCCTGGAGCATGAACGCCTATTGCCCCGCCCCCGGCGTCGGCCCGCAAAGCCCTGCCGACAATGGCTACAAGCCCGGCTTCGCCACCGAGCTGATGCTCAAGGATCTGCGCCTCAGCCAGCAGGCCGCCGAAGCCGTCGATGCCGATACGCCGATGGGCCAGGCCGCCGCCGCGCTTTACGAACAATTCGTCGAAGCCGAAGGCGGCAAGGGCATGGATTTCTCCGCCATGCTGCCCCGGTTCGAGAAGCGCACGCGCGGCTGAAATGAACTGGCTCGCCCGCGCCCCAATGCTCAGCGCGCTTGAACCGGGCGCGCAATCCACCCTGTCGCGGCTGATCCCAACCACCTTGCCTGCGGGCGCCACCCTCTTTCACCCGGGCGAGGCGGTCAAGGGCTATGCCATCGTGCTCTCGGGCCGGGTCGATGTCTCGCTCACCGGCAGCACCGGGCGCGAGATCTTGCTCTATTCTGTCGTGCCGGGGCAAAGCTGCATCCAGTCCACCATGGGCTTGCTCGGCGGCTCCGATTACACGGCAGAAGCCATCACCCAAGGCAATACTGAACTTGTGCTGCTGCCGCGCGATATCTTTCTGCGCCTGGTCGACAGCTCACCGGGCTTTCGCGCTATCGTCTTTCGTGCCTTTGCCGACCGAATGCAGAACATGATGATGCTGCTGGAGAAAGTCGCGTTCCAACGGGTTGAATGCCGCCTTGCCGAACGCCTACTCGAACTAGCCAATGCCGCCCCCGGCCCGGTGCGGATCACTCAGGCCGATCTTGCCACCCAAGTGGGAACGGCGCGTGAGGTTATCTCGCGGCGACTGGAAAGCTGGTCGCGCCAGGGTTGGGTCAAAACCGGGCGCGGCACGGTGGAAATACTCGATCCGACGGCGCTCAGCGAAATCGCCCGCTCGCCAGTGTGACGAGGTCACAGACCGCCCCGCGCAATAGGTCTATGCTTTGGTTAAGTCATCGAAACAAAGGAGACCGACATGACCAAGAACGAAGGCAATATCGACCGCATCCTGCGCATTGTTGCGGGCCTGGCCCTGCTCGCCGGGTTTTTCCTCACCAACGCGAGTTACAGCTGGCTCTATCTCGTAGGCCTTGTCCCGCTGGCAACAGGCTTGTTGGGCTGGTGTCCGATTTATTCATTGCTCGGGGTCAGCACCTGCCCGATGAAACGCTGAGCGGCGCTGCGCGGGAAACCGCCGAGCCATCGGCCCGGCGGAACTGACACGTCGACGGCGGCGTTCTATTCTCGAACGACACCACAGGAGCCATCGCCATGCGCCACACAGCCGTAACCCTCACAGCCCTCATCCTCACGGCGGCCCTCGCCCTGCCCGCCGCCGCCGATTCTAAATACAAGCGGAACGGCAAGAAGCACGGTAACGGGGTCAAGGCCGGTCAAGTTCAGGGCTGCCCGCCGGGGCTGGCCAAGAAATCGCCTGCCTGCGTGCCGCCCGGCCTCGCCAAGAAACAGCGCGGCGACTGGGATCACGATCATGACTGGCGCGGCCGGCGCGTTGATGCCGATTACATCATCATCCGCGATCCGCACCGCCATGGGCTCGATCCGGTCTATGATTACTACCGCCGCGACGGCTATGTCTTCCGGGTCGACCGTGAAACCCGCGAGATCCTCAACCTGATCGGTGCCATCGGCGCAGTGCTGGATTAGGTATCCGATCTGGCGCCGCGCGCAGCAGTTCCCTCTCCCCCGGCCTCCGTCCCGGCTCCGGCGCACCGGTGTTCATCCTCCGGCAGGCGCGCACCATTAAGCTTTTTCAGACTGCAAATTCGCCGGTTCGCCCGGCAGCCGGATGTCAGCCGGGAGTCAGCCGAGAGTCACCCCCCCCTTTTTCCGGCATCCGCAGCCGTTAACCCAAGTTAAGATCGCGACCGCGCGGCGCTGCAATCTTCCATTAGGTTAACGCTTCATTCTGCCGCCGTGCGTTTGCCCGCCAGCTTCGTTGCGCGCTTGCCAGCCGCCAGCATCGGCTTGAGGTATTGCCCGGTATAGCTCCGGTCCATCTCGGCCACCTGTTCGGGCGTGCCGGTGGCCACGATCTCGCCGCCGCCATCGCCGCCCTCAGGGCCGATATCGATGATCCAGTCGGCGGTTTTCACCACATCGAGATTGTGCTCGATCACCACCACGGTGTTGCCCTGATCGACCAGCTCATGCAGCACTTCCAACAGCTTGCGCACATCCTCGAAATGCAGCCCGGTGGTGGGCTCGTCGAGGATATAGAGCGTCCGCCCCGTGGCGCGTTTGGAGAGCTCCTTGGAGAGCTTCACCCGCTGCGCCTCTCCGCCCGAAAGCGTGGTCGCCGATTGGCCCACCTTGATATAGCCGAGGCCGACACGGGCCAGCGCATCCATCTTGTCGCGGATGCTGGGAACCGCCTTGAAGAAGCCCTGCGCTTCTTCAACCGTCATATCAAGAACGTCGGCTATGCTCTTGCCTTTGAACTTGATTTCCAGTGTCTCGCGGTTATAGCGCGCGCCCTTGCAGGTCTCGCATTCCACGTAGACATCGGGCAGGAAATGCATCTCGATCTTGATCAGTCCGTCGCCCTGGCAGGCTTCGCAGCGCCCGCCCTTGACGTTGAAGCTGAAGCGGCCGGGCTTGTAGCCGCGCGCCTTGGATTCGGGTAGCCCGGCAAACCAGTCGCGGATCGGGGTGAAGGCGCCGGTATAGGTCGCCGGGTTACTGCGCGGCGTGCGTCCGATCGGGCGCTGGTCGATGTCGATCACCTTGTCGAGATGCTCCAGCCCCTTGATGGTTTCGCAAGGCGCCGGCGTCTGGCGCGCGCCGTTCAATCGCATGCTCGCGGTCTTGAACAGGGTCTCGATGGTCAGCGTCGATTTGCCCCCGCCCGACACGCCGGTGACGCAGACGAATTTGCCCAACGGAAACTTGGCCGTGACCTCCTTGAGGTTGTTGCCGGTGGCCTTCACCACGGTGACGGATTTGCCGCTGCCCTTCCGGCGCACGGTGTCATAGGGAATCGCGCGCTTGCCGCTGAGATACTGCCCCGTGATCGACGCCGCATCGTTTTCCACCTCCTGCGGCGTCCCCTCCGAAACCACCCGCCCCCCATGCACCCCGGCGCCGGGACCGATGTCGAACACGTAATCCGCCTCGCGGATCGCTTCCTCGTCATGCTCCACTACAATCACGGTGTTGCCCTGATCGCGCAGGTTCTTCAGCGTCAGGAGCAGCCGGTCATTGTCGCGTTGGTGCAGCCCGATCGAGGGCTCGTCGAGCACGTAAAGCACGCCAGTCAGCCCGCTGCCGATCTGGCTCGCCAGGCGGATACGTTGGCTCTCACCACCGCTCAGCGTTCCACTTGAACGACTGAGTGTAAGGTATTCCAATCCAACGTTATTCAGGAATCCAAGCCGCTCCCGAATCTCTTTCAATATCGCCGCCGCGATCTCGTTTTTCTGCTTGCTCAGGCTGTTCGGCGCCTTGCCGACCCAATCGAGCGCCTCGCGAATGCTCATCTGTACCAACTGGCCGACATGCAGCCCGCCGATCTTCACCGCCAGAGCCTCCTCACGCAGCCTGAAGCCGCCGCAGGCGCCGCAGGGGCGATTGTTCTGATAGCGCTCGAATTCCTCACGGATCCAGTTCGAATCGGTCTCGCGATAGCGGCGTTCCATGTTGGGAATCACCCCCTCGAACACCCGCGTCACCTGATACACCCGCCCGCCCTCGTCATAGCGAAACGCAATCTCCTCCTCACCCGAGCCGTAGAGAAACACCTGCTGCACATGCGGCGGCAGATCTTTCCAGGCGGCGCTCTTGTCGAACTCGTAGTGCTTGGCAATCGCCTCGATTGTCTGAAGAAAATAAGGGCTTTTGCCCTTGCGCCACGGCGCCAGCGCGCCATCATAGACCTTCAGCGCCGCATCCGGCACGATCAGCCGCTCGTCGAAAAACAGTTCGACGCCGAGCCCGTCGCAGTCCGGGCAGGCACCAAACGGCGCGTTGAACGAAAACAGCCGTGGTTCGATCTCGGGAATGGTAAAGCCACTGACCGGGCAGGCGAATTTCTCCGAAAAGGTCAACCGCTCTGCTTCACCCTCGGCCGGCGCAGTCTCCAGAACTGCTATCCCATCGGCGAGATCAAGCGCCGTGCGCAGGCTATCGGCCAGCCGGGTCTCCAGCCCTTCGCGGACGACGATCCGATCCACCACAACGTCGATATCGTGGCGGAATTTCTTGTCGAGCACCGGCGGCTCGTCGAGCTCATGAAACGCACCGTCAACCTTGACGCGCTGGAACCCCTGCTTGCGCAACTCGATGAATTCCTTACGGTATTCGCCTTTGCGGTCACGCACGATCGGGGCCAGAAGATAGGCCCGTGTGCCCTCCTCCAGCGCCATGATACGGTCGACCATGTCCTGCACCTGCTGCGCTTCGATCGGCAGGCCGGTGGCGGGGGAAAAGGGCGCGCCGGCCCTGGCATAGAGCAGCCGCAAATAGTCGTAGATCTCGGTTACGGTGCCGACAGTGGAACGTGGGTTCTTGCTGGTCGTCCTCTGCTCGATGGAAATCGCCGGCGAAAGCCCCGAGATATGATCGACATCCGGCTTTTCCATCATGTCGAGGAACTGGCGCGCATAGGCGCTGAGCGACTCGACATAGCGCCGCTGCCCTTCGGCATAGATCGTATCGAAAGCGAGGCTGGATTTGCCGGAGCCGCTGAGCCCCGTGATCACCACAAGCCGATCGCGCGGGATGTCCACGTCGATGCTCTTGAGGTTATGCTCCCGCGCACCGCGGACCTCGATATACTTCTGCTCGCCCATTTTACACCCCCGCAATCTTTAACAGAGATAATGGAGACGCAGCGATCTTCCAAGCCTCAAAAGCGAACGAAGGATGAACATTTTACACCTCACGGGAATGTTTGTTGGCTAACCCTTCACATTCGGTAAATGGAATGTTATATCCGTAGCGACGGCGATCCTGCCCGTCACAGGAAAATGAGGATGAGCGATGTTTGGATTTCTCATGGGCGGCGGAGTGCCCAGAATTGCGGCTGATGAAGCCGTGAAAGGCGCAGCCGAGGGGTCGGTCACGATAATCGACGTGCGCGAACATGCCGAGGTGGCGGCCACCGGCAAGGCCAAGGGCGCCAGGCACATCCCGATGATGCTGCTGCGCTCGAAATGCGATCCGCGACATCCGGAATTCGATGCCAGCCTCGATACCGATAGAACCGTGGTGCTCTATTGCGCCACTGGCGCGCGCTCGGCTTCGGCCGGGCAGATGCTGTCGCAACTGGGGTTCAAGGATGTGCGCAATCTCGGCGGCGTCAACGATTGGCTGCGTGGCGGCGGGCTGATCGAACGCGCCTGAGCCACCCGCCCCTTCAAGACAATTCGGCCCCGGTTGATGCACCGGGGCCGGTTCGTTCAAAGGTTTGATCTTAAAGCGGAATATTCTTAGAAATGGATCGCCCGACCGTAGGCATCCAGCACGCTTTCATGCATCATTTCCGACAGGGTCGGATGCGGGAAGACGGTCTGCATAAGCTCTTCTTCGGTGGTCTCCAGGGTCCGGCCCACCACATAACCCTGGATCAGCTCGGTCACTTCCGCACCCACCATATGCGCCCCCAAAAGCTCGCCGGTCTTGGCGTCAAACACGGTTTTCACCATGCCTTCAGGCTCTCCCAGGGCAATCGCCTTGCCGTTGCCGATGAACGGGAACCGCCCGACCTTGACGTCATAGCCCAGTTCCTTCGCCTTGGCCTCTGAATAGCCGACACTGGCCACCTGCGGCTGGCAATAGGTGCAGCCGGCGATGCTTTCCGGGCGCACCGGATGCGCCTTCTGCCCAGCAATCAGCTCGGCCACCATCACGCCTTCGTGGCTGGCCTTGTGCGCCAGCCATGGCGCCCCGGCGATATCGCCAATGGCAAAAACACCGTCGACACCGGTGCGGCAATATTCGTCCACCACAACATGGGTGCGATCCACCTTCACGCCGGCCTCTTCCAGCCCCAGTCCTTCGACATTGCCGACGATCCCGACTGCGGAAATCACCGTGTCGAAGTCGTGCTTCTCGACCTTGCCACCGGCTTCGATATGCGCGGTTACCTTGTCCTTGGCACGGTCGAGCTGCTTGACCATGGCTTTCTCCATGATCTTCATGCCTTGTTTGACGAACTGCTTCTTGGCAAAGGCCGAAATCTCGGCATCTTCAACCGGCAGGATCCGATCCATCACCTCAACTACGGTCGTCTTCGCACCCAACGTATTGTAAAAGCTGGCAAATTCTATCCCAATCGCGCCAGAGCCGATGACCAGCAGCTTTTTCGGCATATGCGGCGGGTTGAGCGCGTGCTTGTAAGTCCAGACTCGCTTTCCATCCGCCTCCAGCCCCGGCAACTCGCGCGCCCGCGCGCCAGTGGCCACCACGATGCTTTTCGCCTTCAGCACCTCCTCGCCCTTGTCGGTTTTGACCGTAACACTGCCCTTGCTCGAAAGCCGTGCTTCGCCCATCAAGGTGGTGATCTTGTTCTTCTTCATCAGGTGGCCGATTCCACCGGAAAGCTGTGCCGCCACCCCGCGCGAACGTTTGACAACGGCGTCGAGATCATAACCGATCTTTTCCGCGCTGAGGCCGAATTCCTTGGCCCGATGCATCAGATGGAACACTTCGGACGAACGCAGCAACGCCTTGGTCGGAATGCAGCCCCAGTTGAGGCATATCCCGCCCAGATGCTCGCGTTCGACGATAGCGACCTTCAGCCCGAGCTGGGCGCCGCGGATCGCGGCCACATAGCCGCCAGGCCCCGCCCCGATCACGATCATGTCGAAAGGTGTATCAGCCATAGCGCATCTCCGAATCCAAAATTAGTTTGATATTAAACTACTCTTGGAGACGCCGCAATGCAGCGTGATGAGGCACGACAAGTGCTTCTGATCGGCTCGCGGGCTCCTTGTCCGCGGCCTAGCCCGCAGCCTGCAATTGCCGCACGGTTGCGCCATAGCCTCCGGAGGACACGTACCGCCCCTCCGGGACGGTCGGTTTGCGGTGCAACGCGGCATTGCGATGGGGGAATCGCCCAAACTGGCGGATCACCTCGCGATGCGCCTTGGCATGCAGCAGGTGGGATTCGCCAGCTTCGGGCATCCGTTCCTTCATCAGCCGCACGCAACGCTCTTGATCACACAGGTTTTCCGAATGCATCAGCGGCAGATAGAAGAACTGTCGCGCCGGTTCGTCGATCTTCAGATCCCAGCCCTTGTGGATCGCCATTTTCGCCACCGCGCGCGCCGCCTTGTCACTGGAAAACGCCCGGCCATTGCCCCGGAACATGTTGCGCGGGAACTGATCAAGGAGAATGACATAGGCCAACGCACCGCTGGGATAGGTCAGCCAGAGCGAAAACGCCCCTTCGCCGGCCTTGGTCCAGGTCTCAAGAAATTTCGACCGTATGGTCTCGTCCAGCGCGTCCGACGCCTCATACCAGCCAGCCGATCCGACTTCATCGAGCCAGAACTTCAGAATTTCGTCCGGACCTACCATCGGGTTGCCTCCTTTAACGTTGCGCCCCCGGTGTTTAGTAAAGGTTACACATCATTGCCTTGTAAAGAATAGTAAAGATTTATGTCCAAATGCGACAGTTCATGTGTCCTTGGTCAATCCATCTGCTTCGGCGTCCTCTTCAACCGCCCATTCCACTGCCACCAGCGAGGTCGCCATGCTCACCGGGGTATAGCCGCCAGTATGTTCAATGTCCGGCGAGGCGCGCCGTGTCATGCGCCACGCCGCGTAGCCCGCCATCGCCGACAGCATGACGCCCAGAAACAGGAAATACCCGTTTGGCCCGAACAACGACATGCTCCAGCCGGTGATGACCGGCCCGGCAATCGCGCCGAGCCCGTTGGTGAACACCAGCCCACCCGAAACCGCAGCCATATTGTCGGTTTCGACAAAGTCATTGGTATAGGCGATCAGCAGGGAGTAAAGCGGGTTTGACGTTGCGCCGATGACGAAGGCAGCGATCAACATCGCCGTGAAACCGTCGCTGAAGGCAGCGCCCAGGATCGCACCCGCAGCCCCGGTCGCCGCCACGATGAAGATCAGCACACGGCGGTCCATTCGGTCTGAAAACCAGCCCAACGGGTATTGGAACAGCGTCGCGCCAACATAGAAGCTGGACACGAAAAGCGAAATTTGCCCGAGGCTCAGCCCCGCCTGCCCGCCATAGACCGCACTCATCCCGAATTGCGCCGAGAACACCGAGCCGAGCAGGAACATGCCGACGAAGCCCAGCGGCGAGATGTGATAGAGTTGGCGTAAACTGACCGGCTTGGAACTCGCGAACGCGGGCGTCGGCGAGATCGACAGCAGGATCGGCGCAAACGCGATCGACACCAGCACCGACGGGATCACGAACAGGATGAACCCGGCCGGATCGGCCACCAGCAGAAGGCCCTGCGCCGCGATGATACCGATCATCTGCACGATCATGTAAAGCGAAAGCGCCTTGCCCCGCGTCTTGTTGGTTGCGGCATTGTTGAGCCAGCTTTCGGCGGTCACGTAAACGCCGGAGAAGCAGAACCCGATCAGCACGCGCAAGGCGGCCCAGACCCAGGGGTTGGCCCAGGTGGCATAAAGCACCAGTACGGCCGAGATGAACGACGCCAGCGCCGCAAAAACCCGCACATGCCCAACCCGCCGGATCATCGCCGGAGCCAGATAGGAGCCGCCCAGAAAGCCGACGAAATAGGCCGACATCACGATCGACATCTGATAGGTCGTGAACCCTTCGAGATTGCCGCGCACACCCAGAAGCGTGCCCTGAAGCCCGTTGCCGACCATCAGCAGCATCATGCCCAGGAGCAAGGCCCAGGAAGCCGACAAAACCTTCAACATGGCACTTCTCCTATTCCTCCCGACGCCTACGCGCTGCGCCCGGGTCACGGCACGTCATTAAACGACGCTTGAGTGGCGATTTCAGTCTTACGGGATCAGAAGCGAAGCATCGCCATAGGAAAAGAAGCGATAACCGGTCTCAACCGCATGTTTGTAGATCTCTTTGATCCGGTCCTGTCCCATCAAAGCCGAGACCAGCATCAATAGTGTCGATTTCGGCAAATGGAAATTGGTCATCAACGCATCGGTGACGCGGAATTCGAAACCGGGATAGATGAAGATATCGGTCTCGCCCTGCCACGGCGCAATTTCGCCGCTTGCCGCCGCGGTTTCGATCAGACGCAGCGCAGTCGTGCCCACCGGGATCACCCGTCCGCCCGCCGCTTTGGTGGCTGCGATTTCCGCCGCCGCCTCTGCGCTGACCTCGCCCCATTCCGCATGCATTCTGTGCCGGGTCACGTCATCGACCTTGACCGGCAGAAACGTGCCGGCGCCGACATGCAGGGTGACATGGGTGAACGCGATCCCCTTGTCTTTCAGCCGCTCCAGCAGTGGCGCGTCGAAATGCAGACTCGCCGTCGGCGCCGCCACGGCACCGGAATGGCGCGCCCAGACGGTCTGATAGTCCTCACGGTCACGCGCGTCGGCCTTGCGCAGGGCTTCGATATAGGGCGGCAGCGGCATCGCGCCCGCGATGTCGAGAGCGGCATCGAAATCTTCGCCCTCGAGGTTGAAATCCAGCACCGCCTGTCCATCGGCCTTCGCGACGCAGACCGCCGACAACCCGGCGCCGAATTCAATCCGCTCGCCTTGCCGGATCTTGCGCAGCGGTTTCAGCAATGCCGCCCAGGTGCCGTTGGCGCGCGGTTCCAGTAACGTGGCTTCGATCTTCGAACGGGTTTCGCCGGTCTCGCCGATTCGCACCCGCTCCCCGCTGAGCCGCGCCGGGATCACCTTGGTGTCGTTCAGAACCAGCCGATCACCGGGACACAGGATATCGGCCAGATCGCGGATATGGGCATCGCGAATGCCGCTACCCTCGGCCACCAGAAGCCGCGCCGCGCTGCGCGGGCTGACAGGCCGGGTGGCGATCAGCCCCTGGGGCAGATCGAAATCGAAATCGCTCAATTGCATGCGGGGCGGGCTTTCCTACTGAGAGAGCTTGGGCGGAGGCCGGCGGAAAATCTCGCGAAACATGCCTGGCGTCAACAGCGACAACGGATTGACCTGCACCCGCGGATTCTTGGGCGTGCCCTTCAGGCGATAGGTGAAGCTGACCAGCCCCTCGCCCTTGCGCGTCAGGATCGCGCCGATCCCGTTGATCATGTAAAACGGCGAAACGGTACCTTGCATGTTCATCGCGCCGGTTTCGAGATCGTAATACCCGTCCATCGAAATCCCCATCGAAGCTCCCACCGCGCTCGATTTGGTGATGATCGCCTGCTTCGGGGTCAGCCGGAAGCGGGCTTCGACTTCGCTGAACAGGATGCCATTTCCGGTCAGTTGTTCGAGCAACCCGATGATGCTGACCGCATTCAGGAGCGCCGCCATCGCTGGGGCGTTGCGCAGCCAGACGCTCTTGACCGTCATCCGCCCGTCATAGCTGCCGACTCCGCCGCCCGGCACCATTGTCAGGTCAAGCTCGCCGCCTCTGGCACTGGGAAAAAGGCCGGCGGATTGAAACACACCGCCGGCGTTCTTGGACTGGATGCGAAAGGCGCTGCGCCCGTTTTGCGGAACCACCCGCCCGGTCACCGGGGCGCCGCCATTGACCTTGCCGGTGAAATTCCCGTCGATGCCGCGCGCGGTGCTGAACTCGCCGCGAAATCCGGTCAGCGCGATGCCCTCGCTGATCCGCAGCCGGTCGAGTGCAACGCTGAGTGGCCCGCCACCGGAACTGCCGCTCGAACCAGTGCCGCTGCCGATTTCGGTCTGGCTCAGATCGACGGTGCCACCGGTTACCCGCACTGCCGGCGCACGGCCGGCGCCACGCCCGACCAGGGTGACCGGCGCATCGAGCCAGCTGCCCGCGCGCACCCGCTCGAAGCGGGCCTCGCGGAAGCTGCCATCAGGTCCGAGTGCCAGGCTGCCTGTCGTTGTCAGCCCTGGCGCGTCGAGCGCGATCCGGTTGACCTCGACAGGCTGCCCGAGCCGTCCCGAAACCTCCAGTTTGCCTCGGGTCGACGCGCCGATAGCCCAGCCGATCTGTGGCACCCGCAGCGCCAGCCCATCGAGCTGCGACGTCAGCGTGAAACTTGGCCGCGTGCCGCGCTGCATGTCGATTTCCACCGCCCCCCTCCCGGCCCCCGAGACACTTCCCGGCGGCAGACCGACGCGAAATTCCTCGACAAAGCGTTGCGACAGCTCAATCGTGCCTTCGACCCGGCTCCTACCCGCGTTGCCCTTTCCCAGCGGCGCGGAAAACTCCCCCTCGACCGGCACCTGACCGATCCGGGCTGCGCCGGTGATGCGCAATGTCTCGCCATCCGCTCTGGCGGTCAGCTCCGAGGCCGCAAGAACCCGCCCGGGGACAAGCGTTTCGCTGCGGATGTTGCGCAGCGCCGCGCTGACGTCATAGCTGACATCCTCGATTGGCACCTTCTTCTTCAGCGAAAAGCCGATCTGCCCGGTGGCCAGCGCCATGCCGTCGGCCATGGTCACCTTCTGACCGGCCTTGGAGATGAAGTTGAACGGCTCGCGATCGAGCAGCGACAGGGCCGCGGTGATGGTGCTTTCGGTCTTGAGCAGCACGTCGGCAGGCCCCTCCTTGACCCTGACATCGGGAATCCGGAACACCGTTCCCGCGATATCCACCGCGCCGCCCTGATCGGCTGTCACCGTTCCCGCCTCGGCGACAACGGTGAAAGCGTTGCGAAACAGGGTGGCATGGCCGCGCGCGTTCTCGATCGGCGGCATCGTCTTCATGAACAACGTGCCGAGCTTTTCAAACTCGAAGCCGAGCTGGAAAACCGGCTTGCTCTCCGGCTCCGAGCGCAGCCCGATCTGGATATTTCGCAGCGCCCCATCGAGCACATTGCGCTCAACCCATTCGCGCGTATTGCCGGCCAGGCTCACCGGCCAAAGTTCCAAAAGCCGCGCCGGCCCGAGGCTGTCCATCCGGCCCGCAAGGCTCAAATCCCAGCCCTTCGGACGGGCGCGCAAATCGCCGGTCAGAACCATGTTGCGCGTGCCATCGCGCATGCTGAGCTGGCCAACTGAAAACTGAAACGGATCGAGCCGCAACCGCACATCCATCGATGCGTTGCTCAGCACGATCGGCTCGCTATAAAGCCCCTGCGGGTTGGCCTGGAACTCATTTACCCGCAATTGTCCGGTGAACTCCCGCGGCAATCCGTTCTCGATCAGCCCGAGCACAACCTTGCCTTCGGCGCGCGCCGAGCCCCAGGCGCTGTCGACCGACATTTCATCAACCTGCATGGTCTGGCTGTCCGGCGCATACGTGAAATAGCTGCGCGCCGAGCGGAACGGGATCGGCTCGGTCTGGTCGGTGGGTTGCAACACGCCTTCACCGATCTGTAACGTCGCCGAAAGCAGCCCCAGATTGCCGCTTTCGTCGGTCGAGCCTCTGAGCGCGCCCGAGATCGGCGCCCTGAGCACGTTGAGCCACAACAGTGCGCCCGACTGGGCGGCGATGTCGGCGGCCCTGAGATCGGCGAAGTTCATGCCGAAGGCCGCCGCCGCCGAGCCGATCTTGCTTTGGTAACTCATCTCGACAGTCGCCGCCGAGGCCCCCCCGCTCAGCACCACGAAATCGCCCCGCAGTGTCAGGACGTCGGCGTCGCGTTCCAGCTTGATCCGTCCGCCATCCACCGTCCAGGCCCGCCCGGCTCGCGCATCCTCGTAGCGTATGGTCAGCCCGTCGGCCGCGACGCTGCTGAGATCGGACAGTGCCGGGGTCACGAATGCACGGTCAACCTGATCGACAAGTTGCACGAACCCGGCGGCTTCGCGGGCCGACGGCGCCGCCTCGCCAAAGCTCAACCCCACTTGCCCCGAAACATCCCGCCGCAGTACCAGCTGCGCCCCGGTCAGCCAGATCCGAGCCGGCTGCACCTGCCCCTTGATCAGCGGGGTCAGCGCCAGCGTGCCCTCGATATCAGAAAGCCGCACCAGCTGGCGGCCTTCCGCATCGGCGATGTTGATGTCGCTCACCTGCACGCGCGGCAGCCACATATCTTCGATCACCAGCCGCACCTCACCCAGCCGCACCTGGGTATCGCGCAACTGGTCATTGACCTGCGCTTCGATCCGCGTGCGCAGCCAATCCGGCGCGACGATGGGCCGGCCGATGATCAGATACGCCGCCACACCCAGCACGAGTGTCAGCGCGGCCAGCATGAAAAGCGTGGCCAGCCCCACCTTGTGGTGCAGCGGCCTTGTCTTGCGGCCACCCTTTTTCGCCTTCTTGGCCGCTTTGGCCCCGTCGGTTTCAGGTGGCGTCTCGGTCAGCGTGTCGCTCATTCCGGCCCGATTTCGCACGCTGGATGATCCGGCGTGATTTTCCTGCATGTCATTGGTTCTATTCTGGCGGCTTGCTCATTATTATGAAACCGGAATTTCCGTGAACAGGACAGGAACCGCTCATGACCGACCTTCCGCGCCCGGCGCCCGATTTCACCCTGCCTGCCGATGACGGCACAGAGACGACGCTGTCGGCGTTGGCCCCCGCGCCCGTGGTGCTGTTTTTCTATCCGCGCGACAACACCTCGGGCTGCACCAAGGAGGCGGTCTCTTTCTCCCGGCTCATGGCCGAGTTCGATACGCTTGGCGTTCTTGTCTTCGGAATCTCGAAAGACAGCCTTTCCAGTCACGCCAAATTCCGCACCAAACACGATCTCACCGTCGCTCTCCTGTCTGACGAAGCCGAAAAGGTCTGCGAAGCTTATGACGTTTGGCAGGAAAAGAAGATGTACGGCAAGACCTTCTTCGGCATCGTGCGCTCGACCTTCCTGATCAACAGCGCTGGCCAGATTGTCCGCGAGTGGCGCAAGGTCAAGGTCGACGGTCATGCCGAAGAAGTTCTCTCCGCCGCGCGGGCGCTCTGAATGGCGCTGTCACTGGCCGAGATGGCGCTCGAGGTGCTCAGTTGTGCCGATGGCCGCGCCAAGACGGCCCTGTCGCATGCTCATGCCGCCACCTGGGTCGCCGCACGAGCCTCCGGAGTGCCGCTTGCAATCGGCAGCGCCGAACCGCCCTTGCGCCCGGCGCGCCCCGACAAGCCCGAGTTGCGCGACCCGCGCGACGTGCCGCGCCGCCGCCCCGGCAGCCCACAGGGCCGGATCGCACTTCTGCACGCCGTGGCGCATATCGAGCTCAACGCTGTTGACCTGCACTGGGATATCCTGGCACGATTTTCGGAGGTCGAGATGCCGCTCGGGTTCTACGATGACTGGGTCAAGGCGGCGGATGAGGAATCAAAACATTTCAATCTGATATGCGACTGTCTTGAAGCACTCGGCAGCCATTACGGCGCCCTTCCGGCACATGCCGGAATGTGGCGCGCGGCCGAGGATACGCGCGCGGACCTGATGGGTCGCCTGGCGGTGGTGCCGATGGTGCTCGAGGCCCGAGGGCTTGATGTCACCCCCGGTATGATCGAGGTTTTCCGCAAAGCTGGCGAGAGCAGGACCGTGGCGGCGCTCGAAGTGATCTACGCCGAAGAAGTCGGCCATGTAGCTTACGGCTCGAAATGGTTTCATTTTCTTTGCGGGCGCCACAACATCGATCCGAAAGACGAGTTTCACCGCCTTGTCAGGCACTATTTTCACGGTCCGCTGAAGCCGCCTTTCAACGCAGAGAAACGCGCCGAGGCCGGATTACCCCCTGATTTCTATTGGCCGCTCACCGACAGCCCCGGCAAAGGCGGGTCAAGCCCCTAATATCGGCGAATTACCGCCGGAAACCGCCCGACAGCTGCGACATAGCGAATCACAGGGCCTAAACTCCTTGCCCTGGAGCAACCCACTCGCTAATCACACCCAGGGTAGCGTGCCTGAGGGGCCGGGTCTGCCTGGGATGGGGCAACAAGGACAGGTTTCCGTGCGATCAACTTTGGCCATTCGCTTTCATTCGACGCTTGAACGCTTCTTCCCCGAGCGACGCGTCTTTCTACGCTCCGATACCGACACTCGTTTCATTCGCCTGCGCTCCGGTGTGCAGCTGCTCGGGTTTCTCGGCAGCGCCGCGATCGTCGCCTGGGCGATCATCGCCACTGCGATCCTGCTGATGGATTCCATCGGCTCGGGCAATTTCCGCGAACAGGCCAAACGCGATCAGCGCACCTATGAAGCCCGCCTGAATTATCTCGCTGGCGCGCGCGACAGCCGTGCCGAAGAAGCCCTCGCCGCACAGGAACGGTTCAATACTGCCCTGATCCAGATATCGGTCATGCAGTCCGAGCTTCTGGCGTCGGAAACCCGCCGCCGCGAGCTGGAAACCGGCATCGAGGTAATCCAGACCACCCTGCGCCGCACCATGAAGGAACGCGATGAAGCCCGTGTGGCACTCGGCGATCTCAAGGTGGCCCTGGCTGAAAACGGCGGCTCGGGCGGCACGCTGCCAGGCGCCAATCCGGCACTCGACGGCGCCATAGCGGCGCTTCAGAACGCCCTGTCGGAGACTGCCGCCCAGCGCGACCAAGTGATCGCCGATGCCCAGGATGCGCTGCACCAGGCTGATGAGCTGACCCTGAAAATCAAGCTGATGCAGGATCAGAACGATCAGATCTTCCGTCAGCTCGAAGAAGCCATGACCATCTCGGTCAAGCCGCTCGACAAGATGTTTCGTCAGGCTGGCATGAACACCGATACGATCCTCAAGCAGGTGCGCCGCGGCTATTCCGGCCAGGGCGGCCCACTGATGCCGCTCAGCTTTTCGACCAAAGGCGAAGAGCCCTCGCCCGATGCCAACCGCGCCAACCGCATCCTCAATCAGATGGACCGGCTGAACCTCTATCGCATCGCTGCCACCAAGGCGCCCTTCGCGATCCCGGTGAAATCGGGCTTCCGTTTCACTTCAGGCTACGGTTATCGCCGTGATCCCAAGACCGGCGGACGCCGCCTGCACAAGGGCGTGGACTTTGCCGGACCGGTCGGTACGGCGCTGTTCGCCACCGCCGATGGCGTGGTCACTCATGCCGGCTGGGGTTCGGGCTATGGCCGGCTGGTCAAGATCCAGCATGAGTTCGGCATCGAAACCCGCTACGCCCATATGAACAAAATTCGCGTGAAAGTTGGACAAAGAGTCTCGCGCGGCGACCGTATTGGTGATATGGGAGCCTCTGGACGTGTCACTGGCCCCCACTTGCATTACGAAGTGCGCATCGGCGGGAAGGCCGTCAATCCAATGACCTACATCAAGGCTGCGAACAATGTTTTCTAAAAGCAAAATCAACGAGCCCAGCGCCAAGCCGGAGGCGCAGAAACCCGCAGAGTCCGGCGCCAGGCCCGCGGCGCCGCAATCCGGCACCGAGTTCAAATCCTCCTCGGCTCCGATGGCTCCCAAGGCGAAACCGCCCGCATCGGTCCTGTCGGCCGATCTGCATATCACCGGCAATCTCAAGACCACCGGCGACATCCAGATCGAAGGCACCGTCGAAGGCGATATCCGCGCCCACCTGCTGACCGTTGGCGAAGGCGCCACCGTCAAAGGCGAGGTCGTGGCCGATGATGTCGTGGTCAATGGCCGTATCGTCGGCCGGGTGCGTGGGCTCAAGGTGCGTCTGACCTCCACCGCCCGGGTGGAAGGCGACATCATTCACAAGACCATCGCGATCGAATCCGGCGCCCATTTCGAAGGCTCGGTCCAGCGCCAGGACGATCCGCTGACCAAAGGTGGCCCGGCCAAGCCCGCTCCGGCCGCGCCCGCCCCGGCGCCCAAGCCCGCTGGCTGAACGCCAGACACGGCAGATTTAGAGAAAGGCGCCGGTGGTTCATCCGGCGCCTTTTTTATTTGGCGGTCCGGCGTTCGAGCTCACGCTTCCAGTTCGGCATCCCAATACAGGAAATCCATCCAGCTGGCATGCAGATGGCCGGGCGGGAATTTCCGGCCGAGATTGCGCAGCTCCTCGGCGCCGGGCATACGCGGCGGCTTGCGCAGGTTCATGCCCGCCTGGCGCAGGCTTTTCGACCCCTTTCTCAGATTGCAGGGGCTGCACGCCGCCACCACGTTTTGCCAGCTGGTCACGCCTCCGGCAGCGCGTGGCACCACATGATCGAAGGTCAGATCGCCCTTTGATCCGCAATACTGGCAGCGGAATTCGTCCCTCAGGAACAGATTGAATCGGGTGAACGCCACCCGTTTGCCGAGTTTCACATAATCCTTCAGCACCACCACCGAAGGGATCCTGATTTCGGTGCTGGGCGAATGCACTACCTGGTCATATTCAGCGACGATATCCACCCGATCGAGCCAGGCCGCCTTGACCGCCTCCTGCCAGGGCCAGAGGCTGAGCGGATAATAAGACAACGGCCGGTAGTCGGCGTTCAAAACCAGAGCAGGAAAATGCCTGAGCGCACCAGGCTGCCTGACAAACTCCGACCTGAAATCACCGTCCATGCGCGACTTGCCTCTTGGTGTGTTGGGCGTTGCCGCCCGCCTTTTGTCGCTTTCACTATATATCGTGGCAAACATCACTCAACCCCCACGATATGCGGATTTGTGACGGGGCAGACAACGGCGGTTTGCCTCGCAGAGGTCGCCTCATCAACAACCTCAAGTTATTGAAAATTATAGATGATCTTTCTTCGGCCGGATTTGGCAGGCGCCCGCGTACCGATCTCCAGCAATAGTCCGCTCTGCTCGGCACGCGTTTCCTGGCAAAGAATCAATCTGGCTCTCCGGCCAACGCCCGCCGCTTCGCGACGGTTTCGGTCCATCTCGAAGTCGCGCTCCGGAGCCGCTATTCGTTGGCCCGTTGCTTCTCGATCTCGCGCCAACGTTTGACGTTCTCGTTGTGCTCATCGAGCGTTTTGGCAAAGGCATGGCCACCGCTGCCATCGGCGACGAAGAACAGGAAATCGGTCTCTTCCGGGTTTACTGCCGCTTCCAGACTGGCGCGCCCCGGATTGGCAATCGGTGTCGGCGGCAGCCCTTCGATGACATAGGTATTGTATGGCGTCGCCTTGCGCAGCTCGCTCTGACGCAGGCCCCGACCCAGCACGCCCTGGCCGTTGGTGAGGCCATAGATCACCGTCGGGTCGGTCTGAAGCCGCATGCCCTCGCGCAGCCGGTTGACGAACACGCTGGCGACCTGGCCACGCTCTTCCGGCACCCCGGTTTCCTTCTCGATGATCGACGCCAGGATCAATGCTTCCTCCGGGCTGGCCAGCGGCACCGAGGAGTCGCGCCCTTCCCAGGCCGCTGCCAGCAGCACCTCCTGCGCCTCGCGCATCTTTTCGATCAGGGCCTCCCGGTCATCGCCGACACGCACCTCGTAACTGTCGGGCGCCAGCATGCCCTCGGGCGGCACGTCCTTGACCTCGCCCTGCAAGACATCAACGCGGGCAAGCGCATCGACGATCTGCCAGCTGGTCACGCCTTCGGCAATGGCAATGCGATAGCGGGTGTCGTTCTGCGCCCGCACCTTGGTGAATTCCGCCGGCGCGGGTTCTGTCACCGGATCGAACTTGACCACCTCGACGAACCGGCTGGTTGCCGGGTCGAGCGTGCGCACCTGCACGCCCTGCGCGGTTACGCCAATGCGATAGATCACTTCCGTGCCGCATGTACTGGCGCCGCCCCGGGTGACGATCTCGGCGATTTCCGCCATCGAGGCCCGTTCCGGCACCAGGAACGATCCCGCCTTCAACTGGCTCGACTTGTCGCTGTAATCCATGCCCAGCCGGAAGATTGTGCCGGATGTGATCGCACCTTCCTTTTCCAAAGTCGCGGAAACTCGGGTAACGTTACTGCCGCGTTCCACCCGCAGACAGATCTGTTGTTCCAGCGGCCCTTCAGCCACATATTGCGACTGCCCCCAAAGGATCGCCCCGCCCAAGAGGAATACAATCACGATCAGCAGCGTGATCGCGTTCGAGGCAAAATGGCGCCACATGGCATCAGACCTTCTTGAAAATCACGCTGGCATTGGTACCACCAAAGCCGAAGCTGTTGGAAAGCGCCACATTGACCTCGCGTTCATGCTTTGCATTGGCGGCAAGGTTGATCGGCGTTTCGACAGCCGGAGTGTCTAGATTGATCGTCGGTGGCGCCACCTGGTCGCGAATGGCCAGGATCGAGAAGATCGCCTCGATCGCGCCCGCCGCGCCCAGAAGGTGCCCGGTCATCGACTTGGTCGAACTCATCGTCACCTTGCCCGCTGTGGCGCCCAACAGGCGCTCCACCGCCGCCAGTTCGATCACATCGGCCATCGTCGAAGTGCCATGCGCATTGATGTAGTCGAGCGCGCCCGGTTCCAGCCCGGCATCCTTCAGCGCCGCGCTCATTGAGCGATAGCCGCCATCGCCGTCCTCGCTGGGCGCGGTGATGTGATAGGCATCGCCAGACAGGCCATAGCCCGCCACTTCGGCATAGATCTTCGCGCCGCGCGCCTTGGCGTGTTCGTATTCCTCGAGCACGACGACACCCGCGCCTTCGCCCATCACGAAGCCGTCGCGATCGGCATCGTAGGGGCGGCTGGCGGCTTTCGGATCGTCTTCGCGTTTGGTCGACAGCGCCTTGCAAGCATTGAACCCGGCAATGCCGATCTCGCAGATCGCCGCTTCGGCGCCGCCCGCTATCATCACGTCGGCATCGCCATATTTAATCAGCCGGGTGGCATCGCCAATGGCATGTGCGCCGGTGGAACAGGCGGTCACCACCGCGTGGTTCGGCCCCTTGAAGCCATAGCGGATGCCGACCTGCCCGGAAATCAGGTTGATCAGAGCGCCGGGAATGAAAAACGGCGACACCCGCCGCGGGCCTTTCTCGGCCATCAACAGGGTAGTGGCTTCGATCGATTTCAGCCCGCCGATCCCCGATCCGATCAGCACGCCGGTGCGCAGGCGGCTTTCCTCGTCCTCGGGCATCCAGTCCGCGTCGCGCACGGCCTGAACGGCAGCGGCGATGCCATAGAGGATGAAATCGTCGATCTTGCGGCGTTCCTTTGGCTCGACATAAACATCGCCATTGAACGTGCCGTCGCTGCCATCGCCATGGCGCACTTCGCAGGCATATTTCGTGATCACCCGTTCGGTATCGAACTGGGTGATCGGCCCGGCCCCGGATTGCCCAGCCAGCAAACGGCTCCAGCTTTCCTCGACACCATCAGCCAAAGGTGTGACCAGTCCAAGCCCTGTGACAACCACTCGACGCATATGCGAATGCCCCTTCCCCATCGACAATGTTTCAGCGCTGTTTACGCGGCTTGACCCATCGGGGCAAGAGAAAGGGGTGCTGCGCGCGCTGTCGGGCCCGGCATCAGAGGAAGTCTGCCACCCGGTCGGGCGTGGGCTGGGCAATCTTCAGCGCCTCGGCCAGATCGACGGCTTTCGAGAACAATGCCCGGCCGACCAGCGTGCCTGCGATGTTGGGCACATATCGTAGCCGCGCAATGTCATCGGCTGCGCGCACCGTGCCGCCGGCGATGACCGGATGGCGGGTCTGCGCGGCCAGTCCGGTGATCATGCCCAACTGGGCATCGGTCTCGCCGATTTCGCCATCAATGTCAGTGATCAGAACGGCTGCCAGCGGATCGTCGGCGAAGCTTGCGAGAAACGCCTGCGGTGTGATTGCGGCCGGGTTTTTCCAACCGTCGGTCATCAGTTGCCCGCGCCAGATATCCAGCGCCAGAACGATCTGGTCCGGAAAGTCCCTCGCCAGAAGCTTGAACGTATCTGGATCGCGCGTCGGCAAGGTACCCAGAACGATCCGCCCGGCACCCCGGTCGATCCAGCTCTGCACACCCTCCTGGGTGCGAAATCCGCCCGCCAGTTGAATCGAGGCCGGAACCACGCGGATGATCTCCTCGATCAGCGCGCCATTGTCGCCGCTGTCCGCCACAGCATCGAAATCCGTCACGTGGATCCAGTCCGCCCCCGCGGCGGCCCAGCTCTGAGCTGTCTCGATCGGATCGACGTGATAAATTGAAGGTTCTTCCAGACGGCCCCGGTTCAGGGTCACGCATTTTCCGTTCTGCAATTCCATCGTGGGATAGACGATCATGACAGGCCCCCTTGGCTGAGATGCGCGCCGCACAAGCGGCGCACCGGGAAACCCTAATCCTACACCAGATTCTGACTTTTCTCGAATCGACACCCCGGATGCCGTTTGCGCCCCACGCCGGAATCAACCCGTCTGCCGATCTCGGGACAAAACAAAACGGCCCCCGCCCGAAAGGACAGGAGCCGTTTCAAATTCGGATCAGCGTAGCGCGTTCAGGTCGCTTCGGAAATAAAATTTACCGCATCGCCAAAAGTCTGAATGGTCTCGGCCGCGTCATCGGGGATTTCGATACCGAACTCCTCCTCGAAAGCCATCACCAATTCAACGGTGTCCAGGCTGTCTGCGCCCAGATCGTCAATGAACGAAGCGTTCTCGACGACCTTGCTTTCATCCACTCCCAGATGCTCGACAACGATTTTCTTCACGCGGTCTGCGACGTCGCTCATGATATAATCCTCATGTTCTTCGGACCATTCGGCCCAGTTCCTGCCCTCGCCCCGCGGGGTCTGAGGTTTTGCCTCTGTCGAGGCGCTCTCCCCCCGCGATGGTGCGGGACATCACGACCCGACTGTCGCGGGCACTCGTGAATCTGCGCCGTCTTTAGCATATGGCGCGACAGAGGCAAACGCTTTCGCGCGCCGCGCCCTCAAATGCTCAGTGCATCGCCATGCCGCCATTGACGTGCAAGGTGGCGCCGGTGACATAGCCAGCCTCCGGGCTCGCGAGGTAGAGCACGGCGGCGGCGATCTCCTCGGGCGTACCCATTCGGGCGGCCGGGATCTGGGCGTTGATCTTGGCTTTCTGATCGTCGGTCAGCTTTTCGGTCATGGCCGTGGCGATGAAACCGGGCGCCACCGCATTGGCGGTGATGCCGCGGCTGGCGACCTCATAGGCGATCGATTTTGTCATCCCCACCATCCCGGCCTTGGAGGCGGCGTAGTTGGCCTGCCCCGGATTGCCCGTCGCCCCGACGATCGACGAGATGTTCACGATCCGGCCCCAGCGCGCCTTCATCATCGGGCGCATCACGCCGCGGCACAGCCGCATCGTCGAAGTCAGGTTCACATCCAGAACGCTCTGCCATTCGTCGTCCGACATGCGCATGAAGATCTGGTCGCGGGTGATGCCGGCGTTGTTGACCAGGATATCGACCGATCCCATTGCCTCGATGGCCTGCTTCGGCAAGGCGTCGACCGCTTCGGCGTCCGACAGGTTGCAAGGCAGCACATGGGCGCGCTCGCGCAGTTCGCTCGCCAGTGCTTGCAGCGGCTCCACCCGCGTGCCCGACAAGCCTACCGTGGCCCCGGCCCCATGCAACACCCGAGCAATCGCGCCGCCGATTCCGCCCGACGCCCCGGTCACCAGCGCGCATTTCCCCGTCAGATCAAACATCATTCCCATCCCTTGTTTCAAAGCCCGAATTTTCGCGAAAACTCGCCGCCGGCCTCATCCGTTCATCGCCGCGACTGCCGCCGTCACATCCTCGGGTGTACCCAACGCGCCGCAGATGATGTCGCGGTTGATCCGCCGCACCATGCCCGACAGCGCCTTGCCCGCGCCGATCTCCCAGATCTCGCTCACACCGGCGGCGTCCATCGCCATCACGCTCTCGCGCCAGCGCACCAGCCCGGTCACCTGCGTTACCAGCAAGGCGCGAATCTCGTCCGGGTCGCTGACCGGCGCTGCGCTGACATTGGCGATCAGCGGCACGACAGGCGCCTTGATCTCGACCGCACCAAGGGCCTCGGCCATCACATCTGCCGCCGGCTGCATCAAGGCACAGTGGAACGGCGCCGACACCGGCAGCAGAACCGCCCGCTTGGCACCTCGCTCCTTGGCCAGGTCCACGGCGCGTTCCACCGCCGCCTTGTGGCCCGACACCACCACCTGACTCGGATCGTTGTCATTCGCCGCCTGACAGACCTCACCCTGCGCTGCCTCCCGCGCCACCGCTTGCACCGTTTCGAAATCGAGCCCCAGCAGCGCCGCCATCGCGCCGACTCCGACTGGCACGGCCTCCTGCATCGCCTGACCGCGGATGCGCAGCAGCTTCGCGGTATCGCTGATCGAAAGCGCCCCCGCCGCCGCCAGCGCCGAGTATTCGCCCAGGCTGTGCCCGGCAACAAACTGCGCCTGATCCACCATCACGCCTTCGGCCTCCAGCGCCCGTATCGCCGCCAGTGAGGTGGCCATCAGTGCCGGTTGTGCGTTTTGCGTCAGCGTCAGCGCATCCGGCTCGCCTTCCCAGATCAGCGCCGAGAGCTTTTCACCCAGCGCCGCGTCGACCTCGTCGAATACCGCCTTGGCAGCAGGATAGGCCCGGGCCAGCGCCTGCCCCATCCCGATGGTCTGGGCGCCCTGGCCCGGAAAAACGAATGCGCGGCTCATGAAGCCCTCCCGATTGATATCCCTGCGCCGGGATAGCGCGCCGCGCGTCACAGTGCAACGCCAAGCCCTGAAGCTCGTGCCCCGCGTTCAGACGTAATATCGGCCCCTGAAACAGGAAACCGCCGGCCTTCCGAAGAAGGTCAGCGGTCCGGCTCAGGGATCAATGCCCCTTGTGAGGCAGAAAGGTCAGGCGGCGCGGCTGAAGGCGGGGCCGAGGGCGGCGCGGATCTCGTCGAGATCACCGGCGTTCTCCACCGGCATTTCGACAACGGCGCGACCGTGGTGATCGCGCGCGATCAGCATACCATCGCGAAAGTCGACCTCGCTCAGGTCGTCATACGACACCTCCACCGAGCTTTCCACGCCGCCGCGCGCATTGCGCTCCAGAATCCGCAGGATTCCGCGATTGGCGTCAAGCTCGACCTCCGGGTGGGTATCGCGGCGCGCCAGCATCAGGCACAACGATCCGGCAATCAGAAAGACGATCGACAGTCCCAGTTTCATCAGCATCAACGCCGGATCGAAACTCGCTCCCGGCACCAGCCACAGGCCAAGCGCTGCCACACAGAGCACGACACCCAGGAAACTGGCCAGTGCGCCGCTGGTCGCATGACCCTCGATGGCATGGTTCTGGCTTTCGGCGACTTCCATGAAGTCAGGCATCGCAACCATGATTTCGTCCTTCCCTTGTTTGCAACCGGATCAATTGAGATAACCCTTCGATTGCAGCCACTTTCGGGAAACAAAACGTCGCCAATTAGGTCCAAATTGGATTTAAATCCGGCGCATTGGGGCGAAAGCGTGGCATCGTGCCCGCCCCTTGGCGCGAAGCCCGCACAAATCCCCCGCGCAGCTCTGTGATGAAAACCGCTTGCAGCGCTTGCGCATCGGGCCAAAGCGTCGTATAGCCCCGCGGTCTTTCGCAACTAACACACCCGCGCAGTCTCTCGTGGAGGAGCCGCGAAAAGACCCGACATGGCCCCTCCTATGAAATGCGCTTGAAACATGAAGGGAATGCACATGCCGCTTTACGAGCATGTATTCATCTCGCGCCAGGATCTTTCCAACACCCAGGCCGAGGGATTGATCGAACATTTCGGCACCGTCCTTGCGGATAACGGCGGCAAGCTGGTCGATCATGAATATTGGGGCGTCAAGACGATGGCCTACAAGATCAACAAGAACCGCAAGGGCCATTATGCCTTCCTGCGCAGCGACGCGCCCTCGGCGGCGGTGCAGGAAATGGAACGCCTGATGCGCCTGCATGACGACGTGATGCGCATCCTGACCATCAAGGTCGATGAGCATGTCGAAGGCCCCTCGGTCCAGATGCAGAAACGTGACGAACGCGACACCCGTCGCGAGCGCCGCTGAACCCCTCGAAGAAAGGACAATAAACCATGGCTGCAAAACCGTTTTTCCGCCGCCGCAAGGTCTGCCCCTTCTCGGGTGATAGTGCGCCGAAGATCGACTACAAGGATACGAAACTGCTGCAACGCTACATCTCCGAGCGCGGCAAGATCGTCCCCTCCCGTATCACCGCCGTCTCGGCCAAGAAGCAACGCGAACTGGCCCGCGCCATCAAACGCGCCCGCTTCCTCGCCCTGCTCCCCTACGCCGTGAAATAAGGAGAACAGAACATGCAAGTTATCCTTCTTGAACGCGTGGCCAAGCTCGGTCAGATGGGCGATGTGGTCGATGTCAAAGCCGGCTTCGCACGCAACTATCTGCTGCCCCAGGGCAAGGCGCTGACCGCGTCCGAGGCCAATGTGGCCAGCTTCGAAGCGCAAAAAGCGCAGCTCGAAGCCCGCAACCTGGAGACCCGGAAAGAAGCCGAGGCGATGGCCGCCAAGCTTGATGGCCAGCAGTTCATCGTGATTCGCTCGGCCTCCGATGCCGGCGCGCTTTACGGCTCGGTCACCCCGCGTGACGCCGCCGACGCCGCCACCGAAGAGGGCTTCTCGCTCGACAAGAAACAGGTGGTTCTGGCCCGTCCGATCAAGGATCTCGGCCTGCATGACGTCCATGTGCTCTTGCACCCGGAAGTCGACGTGACGATCCAACTCAACGTCGCGCGTTCGGTTGAAGAAGCCGAGTTGCAGGCCTCGGGCAAATCGATCCAGGAACTGGCTGCCGAAGAAGAAGCCGCCGCCGATTTCGAGATCGCCGAACTGTTTGACGATATCGGCGCCGCCGCCTCGGATGATGACGACCTGGCCGAAGCGGCCGGCGTCGAAGCCGACGACGACAAGCCGACCGAGGACGACGACTCCTGAGCGTCAGGCTCTTGTTGAAAAACCGAAAGGCCGCGCTTCTAGGGCGCGGTCTTTTTCTTGCTCGGTGCAGCGGGTGTGCGCAGCATCTCGATACCCACATTCTCCGTTGAAAATGAAATGTAGCGATAGCTGTCAGGCTCGAGCACCTCATTCAATGCCTTGAATTCGTGATGGCGCCAGCCTGGATAGCCGTAAAGCTCGTCGAACAGGATGATGCTGCCCTCGGTCAGCCGCGGCCGGATGACCTCGAGCGAGTAGCGCGTCGGGGCATATGTATCCATATCCATGTGAATGAAGGAAAACGGTGCCTTGCCTGTGTCTTTGAGGTAGGGCGGCAGCGTATCCTGCACCCATCCCTTCACCAACGTGACGTTGCCAGGTACCCCGGGCAATTCGCCGCCCTGGGTAAAGGCGCCTGCGGCACGCCCGGTCTGAATTCCGGTCCAGTCCTCCTCCAGCCCCTCGAAGCTGTCGAAGCCGGTCAAGGTCTTGCCGACACGCGCCAGCGCATTTCCGAACAGGCGGCAGCCTGCCCCGCCAGCAACGCCCAGCTCGATGTAGAGCCCGTCCGGCAGATCGTTCTTGATTGCCCGTCGCAGGCAGTACCTGCGGTTCTGCTCTTTCTTGCGGAACAACATCGATTGCTCCATCTGCTCCTTGAACGCTTCACAGCTCTCCTGCCTGGACAGGGTAACAAGATGCGAAATCGGGCTGTCCAATTCTGCCATTTCGTGCCTCACAAGATTGTTTTTTCGCAATGTTAGCAGAGCATTCCGCGCCGGTCCATGAAATAGGCAGCCGTCCGGCCAGCGTCCTGCAGAGGCTTCCGGCAGACTACAACACTGTGCGAGATGTCCCCGCCGCATGCGCAGGTTTCCGCGCGTGCCTTTGCATGCCTCTTTACCTGGGGCAACGAGCTGGGGCACATCGGGGCAGAAAAAACCACAGGTGCAGACCCATGCGCGTCCCGACCAGACGATCCTTCCTTCTCACCCTTGCCGTCCTGCCGATTGCGGGCTGCGGCGCCCAACGCGCGGATGCCACTCTCCAGCCTGCATCGACCTACAACCCGCCGCTCTATCCCAACGAAACCGCCGAGCTACGCGCGCTGATCAACAAATGGGCCGATCACTACGAAATGCCGCGCAAGCTGGTGCATCGCCAGGCGGTGCGCGAAAGCACCCATCGGCCCGGAGCGCGCAACGGCCCCTATTACGGCCTGTTGCAGATCCTGCCGCAGACCGCGCGCTCCATGGGCTTTCGCGGCAAACCCTCCGATCTGCTCGATCCGGACGTGAACCTGCAATTCGCCGGCAAATACCTGCGCGGCGCCTGGCTGGTTTCGGGCGGCGATATCGACGAGGCGGTGATGTGGTATGCCCGGGGCTATTACTATGAGGCCAAGCGGCTCGGCCTGCTCAAGGAAACCGGCCTACGCAGTTGATCCTCCGGCTTGCCCCCGGGCTGCCGTCTCCCTACCATCGTGCGAAATCCACGCCTTGGGAGTGAGAACCGATGGATGCAAACATCGCTGATTTCGATCTGATGGGAATCGGCCCGGATTTCATCGCCGATCCCTATCCCACATTGCACCGCCTGCGCGCGCAGAGCCCGGTGCACCGCAATCGCGATGGGTCGGTCTTTCTCACCCGCCATGCCGATTGCCTCAAGGTCTATCAATCGCGCGACATGCTCTCCGACAAGACCGAGGAATTCGGCCGCAAATTCGGCAAATGCCCGCTCCACACCCATCACACCACCTCGCTGATCTTCAACGATCCGCCCTATCATACCGTGGTGCGCAAGCTGATTTCGGGCGCCTTCACCCCGCGCAAACTGGCCGAATTCGAGCCGCTGATCGACGCCATCGTCGACAAGCTGCTCGACCGGGTCGAGGAGATGGGCGAGCTCGACCTGATCGAGCATTTCGCCAAGGTGCTGCCCACCGAGATCATCTCCTTAATGCTCGGCATTCCTGAAAGCCTGCGCCCCAAACTGCGTGATTTCTCGCTCGCCATTCTCGGCGCGCTCGACCCGGTGGTGCCGCAAACGCGGATGAAGGCCGGCAACGAAGCCGTTGAAGAATTCAGCGTGATTCTCGATGAGTTGATCAACCACCGCCGCGCCAACCCCGAAGGCGCACATCAGGGCGAGGTGCTCGAAGCCCTGATCTTCGGCGAACATGAGGGCCGCCGCCTGACCCAGGAAGAACTGATCCAGAACTGCATCTTTCTCTTGAACGCCGGGCATGAAACCACCACCAGCCTTGTCGGCAATTCCATCGGCATCCTTCTCGGCGCACCGGATCAGCACCGCATGCTGCGCGATGATCCGTCCCTGATCGAAACGGCGGTCGAGGAGTTTCTGCGGGTCGAATCGCCGCTCCAGATCGGCAATCGCACCGCCGGGAAAGAGATCGAACTGGCCGGCGGCGAGCTTCTGCCGTCGGGCACCTATATCCACACCTCCATCGCCGGCGCCAATCGCGACCCGGCGGTGTTCGCCGATCCCGACCGTGTCGACATCACCCGCAAACCCAACCGGCACATCGCATTCATCACCGGCATCCATGTCTGTCTCGGTGCCACGCTGGCGCGGATCGAAGGCCGCATCGCCGTCGGGAAATTCGTCGCCCGGTTTCCAAAACTGCAAGCCACCGGTCCAAGCAAGATGGTGCCACTGGCCCGCTTCAGGGGCTACGCTGCGCTGCCGGTGAGAGTGGGCTAGCATAGGGCGGGATTCACCCCCAGGCGGCGTGCGCGTCAGCCTCCGAAATTCGCACCCTCGCCCTGCGGCTCCATCCGAATGAGCCGCGAATCCTTAACCGCCGCCTGCCGATGCACCATCGCCTCGCGATATTGCGGATCCTTGATCATCGCGACAAAGGCATCGACCGACGGATATTCGGCGATGAAACACAGATCCCACTGCTCTGCCTGCGGCCCGATCAGCATCGCCTCCATCTTGCCGCGCCAGACGATCCGCCCGCCGAGCCGCTTGAGAATATGCGCGGTCTCGCGACCATAGGCGGCATAGGCCTCCGCCCCCGTCGTCTTGCGCCCGTCGGGGTAATCGGCGGCGTCGCGCAGAGCCACGAGGTTGAGCATGTGGATCGGCCCGTCGCGCGGCACGCTGCGGAACGCGTTGAATTCTTCGCCGGTGAAACCGATATGCGCCATCTCGTCCTCCCTTCGCTGCGGAACTTGCGCCAGCCTGCGCCGTGACCAGGGCATGGGTCAACGCGGCAGGGCTTGTGGCGCTGCGCAATTGTGCACATAGTCGCGCTCGCCAGAGACAGGAACACGACATGACCAGGACTCCGATCGCGCGATTCTATGACATGCTGCACAGCCGGTCCGCCGCGCTCGAACCGGGCGAACCGGTGCCCGATCCTCTGGTGATGAGTTCGGTCTTCTCTCTGCCCGAACAGCCCGATCCCGGCCGCACCTATGGCCGCGGCAATTCCCCCACGCTCGAAGCTTTGGAGGCCCGCCTCGCCGCACTCGAAGGCGCGCCGTGTCTCTCGTTTCCCTCCGGTATGGGTGCCTATGCCGGCCTGCTGATGGCGGCGCTGAAACAGGGCGACCGCGTGCTCGCCTTGTCCGACGGCTATTACGCCGCACGCAACCTGCTGACCGAGATCCTGGCTCCTTTCGGCGTGGCCTGTGATTTCTGCCCGGCGCGCGAGATCGAGCATGCCGTGCTCGACGCCTTCGACATGGTCCTCATCGAAACCCCCTCCAATCCCGGTCTGGCCGTGATCGACATCGCCGTCCTGGCCGAATCCTGCCGCGATGCCGGGGCCAGGCTGGTGGTCGACAACACGGTCTGCACGCCGTTGCTGCAAAACCCGCTCGATCTCGGGGCGCATGCGGTAATCGTGTCGGATACCAAGGCGATGGGCGGTCATTCCGATCTGCTGATGGGTCATGTCGCGTCGCGCGATGCCCGCCTGATGGAGCGGGTGCAGACGGTGCGCACCTTGATGGGCCTCAATCCCGGCCCGCAGGAGGCGTGGCTGCTCATTCGCGGGCTGGAGACTCTCGACGTAAGGCTGACCCGGATGTGCGCCAATGCCCGCGCGGTCCTGCCCCTGCTGCAAGCCTCGCGCGCCGCGCGCGATGTCCTCTATCCCGCGCCGCACCCGCAATGCTCCGATCAGGGCTTCCTTATCGGCGTCAGCTTCGCCGATGCGCCCAGTGCCGACCGTTTCCTCGCCCTCGCCGGATTCGCCGCCACCACCAGCTTCGGTGGCCTGCATTCTTCAGGCGATCGACGCGCCCGTTGGGGCGATCAGGTCGCCCCCGGCTTTCTGCGCCTGTCGCTCGGCGTCGAACCGACAGAGCAGCTCACCGCCGCCGTCTCATCCGCCCTTGAAAATCTCTGACCCGCGCTTCCTCTGACCAGAAATATCCCGGGGGTGAGGCTCCAAAATCTTCGATTTTGGAGCCAGGGGGCAGCGCCCCCTATCCGAACCGCTGCAAAAGCGCCGCCAACTCGGGTCTCTTGCGCCCATAGCTCACGATCCGCACATCGAGATCATGACCGGCATGGAGCTCCAGTGCTCGCGCCATAGCGTCAAGGATCCAGCCGGTCGGATTGCCGAAGGCGCCGCCGCCCAGCAACGTCAGGAAAAGCGGCCCCTCCGCCTCCAGCGCCGCCAGCATCGTCGCCTCGTAGGCGGCCTCCAGCGCCAGTCTGGCAAAGCCCTCCCAACCCGCGCTGTCATGGCCGCTGTAAGCCACCGGCATCGCACTGCAATAGACTTGGGTGACGCGGTGACCGGCGCCCGGCAGCGTCACCTCAGTTTGCGCCTGCACCCCGACACGTATCAGATCGCGCAGCGCCGCGCCCTGCCCCGCGCCGATACGCCGCGCCAATTCGGCCAACCCCTCCGGCGTTGCCAGCGCGTAGCCATTGCGCATCCGCCAGAGCCGCCCGCCTTCGTTGCCCAGTGCCGAGCCCAGCGCGTCGAGCCCATCCAGTTGCCGCCCGGCGCTCTGCCCCTGCGCGCCGCCCAGCATCATCAGATGATTGCGAAACACCGTTCCCGCCGCGCAAGCCATGGCGCAGGCCGGCCCCTGGGTGCGATCCTGGGCATAGCGGGTGATCCCCTGTTCGGGCGTCACCTCGGGCGAGATCATTTCCAGCAGGTTGAACTGCGACGCCACCTGGAACACCGCCCCGGCATTGGCCGGATCACCATGCAGTGCACGCACATCTCCAACCACTTCGCAGAGCCGCAACCGTCCTTTTCGCCCGTGTGCCTGCCGGCGCCGCATCTCGCCCAGCGTCTCATGGCCCAGCCGCCCGGCATGAAACCGCCGCCCGTTGGCGCGGCTTTCGATCCATGCGCCCTCAACGCTCAGCATATCGCGCACGGTGCGTGGGCTTTCTTCGGCAAAGCCAAACAGCTCTTCAAACCAGTCCATGCCCCCGAGCATGCGTCAGCCGAGCTGCGTCGCCAACGAAAAAGGGCCGCCCCGAAAGGCGACCCTTGAAACTTTCGCAAACGCGGCAGGCCTATTCGTCGTCCAGCGCCTCGACCGCCTTTTGCAACACGTCCTTGGTGACGTCCTTGTCCTTCACCGTGGCCAGCTCGAAGGCATAGTCCACCACTTTGTCCTCGAAGATCGGCGCGCGCAGCTGCTGCTGCATCTGCTGGTTCTGCTGCACGAATTCAAAGAATTGGCGCTCCTGGCCTGGATATTGCCGCGCCTGAGTCATGATCGCCTGGGTCATCTCGGCATCGGTCACCTCGACCTCGGCCTTCTGCCCCATCTCGGCCAGCAACAGTCCCAGCTTCACCCGGCGCTCGGCCAGCTTGGTGTGCTCGTCGGTGGTCTCGATCGCATCGTGGTTATGATCGTGCACCTCCGGGTGCTCCTCGTGCCACAGCTGATGCGCGATCTGCTGCGCCTCGGCCTCCACCAGGCTCGGCGGCAGCTCGAAACTCACCACCTTGTCGAGCTCATCGAGCAGCGCGCGCTTCATCACCGCACGCGCGGCGCCGGCATATTCCGCTTCCAGCCGTTCGGCGACCTGCGCTTTCAGCGCCTCGAGATCCTCGGCGCCGAATTTCTTGGCCATCTCGTCGTCGATCTTGGCCGCCTTGGGCTCCTTGACCTCCTTGATGGCGCAGGAAAACACGGCCTCTTTCCCGGCCAGCGCCTCGGCCTGATATTCCTCGGGGAAGGTCACGGTCACGTCCTTCTCTTCGCCCGCCTTGGTGCCCACCAGCTGTTCTTCGAACCCCGGAATGAACGAGCCGGAGCCCAGCACCAGCGGATAATCCTCCGCCGCGCCGCCTTCGAACGCCTCGCCATCGACCCGTCCGACGAAATCAAACACCACCTGATCGCCGTCCTTGGCCTTGGCACCTTTCTTGCGCGGTTCGAAATCCTGGGCCGACTCGGCCAGGCTTTCGAGCGCCTCCTTGATCTCGTCGTCGCCGGCCTTCACAACCATCTTCTCGAGCTTGATGCTCTTGAGATCGAGTTCGGGGATTGCCGGCAGCGCCTCATAGGACAATTCGACGGTGACATCGTCACCCTCTTTCCAGTTCTCGCCATCGACCATCTCGATCTTGGGCTGAAGCGCCGGGCGGTCGCCGCTGTCCTCGAAATGCTTGCCCATGGCTGCGTCGATGCTCTCCTGCATCGCTTCGCCCAGAATCTTCTGGCCAAACTGCTTCTTCAGGATCGGCATCGGCACCTTGCCCTTGCGGAAGCCCTTCATCTCGACTTCGGGCTGCGCCTCGGCCAGCTTGGAGTTGACCTTGTCGTCCAGTTCCTGCGCCGTCAGCATCAGTTTGTAGGCGCGCTTGAGGCCTTCGTTCAGGGTCTCGGTGACCTGCATGTTGTCGTCCTTTGCAATCCGGAATGGGGCGCTGCACGGCACCCATAGAAATCAGTCGCCCTTCTAGGGTTGCTCCGCCAGCGATGCAAGGGGCAATGGCGCCGCTTTCGCGCCGAAAGCCGCGCATTACTGCAACGGCGCCGGTAAGTGGAGATACCTCGAACCGGAACGGCTTGAGGACACCGAAGGCGATTGGCCCGACGAAAGCGCGACAGAGGATCAGTGCGATCTGACACTGTCAAAGCTCTCATCTTTTCTGCGAAACGACTGCCGCCTTCCGCTTCTGGCAGAGCGAATTTGTCGTTCCGCTGCGCGAAACGATTTTGGTGCGGGTGAAGGGACTCGAACCCCCACGCCAAAGGCGCCAGAACCTAAATCTGGTGCGTCTACCAATTCCGCCACACCCGCACGTGGCTCGAACCGGCGCAAAGCCGATGCAAACCCGCGACCTTCTAGCAAACCCCGATTGCCGATGCGAGCGGAAAAACCTGCGCCTTGCACAGGCGGCCATGGTCTTGCGGCGATGCCATGCTTCTACGCCGCCAGGTGCCGGGACATTGTGATCCGGCCAGCGCCGCAGCCCGCGCGTGTTTTTCCTCCCACCGCTCGCCGGTTTGCATTTGGTTGCGAGACCGGACCCCAAAACCGTTGCTTTGATGCAATCAATTGCACCTGCTCGGAAAAACCGCGCGACATTTACCGATTATTTGCCTATTATGATGCAAAAATAAAAGGCAGACAGAGCAGGTTTTGCCCATGAAAGAATTTCCCTCGGGCCAGTCGCGCGGTGTTTCCGCGCGCAAGCGTCCTGACATGCTCCCCGCCGGCTTCGCCGCAGGCAGCACTGTTTTGACCCTCGACGGCGCCTTGCCGGTCGAATTCCTCGCGCCCGGCGACCGGGTGATCACCCGCGATCGTGGCATGGTTCTGCTGCGCGGTGTGCGCCGGGTGGAAGTGACCTGTGACATGGTTTCGATCATGGCCGGCACGCTGGGCCATACCCGCCCCGAACATGACACTCTCCTGCCCGCCGAGCAGAAGGTGCTGCTGCGCGATTGGCGCGCGCAGGCCTTGTTCGGCGCGCCGCAGGCATTGGCCCCCGCGCGCAAGCTGATCGATGGTGAATTCATCCGGATGGCGGGACGCCAGACGCTCACACTCTTCCAGCTCGACTTCGACGCGCCGCATATTCTCTATGTCGATGGCATGGAGCTGGCTTGCGAGCCAATCACGCCCCTGAGAAACGCAGCCTGAACCGTAGGGAGCGTGATCTCACGCACCATCAGGGCAAACCCAACGCGCGAAACACCTTGGGCAATTCCTCCGGCAAGTCCTCGGCAATCAGCCCCGGTCCGAAGCTGCGCGCGCATTCGACGTGCAGCCACACCGCCGTTTCCGCCGCATGCATCGGCTCAGACCCGCGCGCCAACAGCCCGGTGATGAACCCGGCCAGCACATCGCCAGACCCTGCCGTCGCCAGCCACGGCGCGTTGCGCTCATATCGCGCCGAATTGATGCTGCACCGCCCGTCCGGCGCCGCGATCACGGTATCGGGCCCCTTGAACAGCACCACACAGCCCGCCCGCTTTGCCGCCTCGCGTGTCGCATCCACCTTGGAATAGGCCGGGCCTTTGACTGCCGGGGCCGCCAGTTTCTCGGCAATATCCGGAAACAGCCGGCGAAACTCCCCGCCATGTGGCGTCAAAACACATTTCCCATGCAGCAGCTCGAACAGCCCTTCCGGCGCCCCCTCAAACGCCGTGAGCGCATCCGCGTCCAGCACAACTGACCGCGCAGGATGGGTCTTCAACCCATCTTTCGCCAAAACGGTTTCCACCAATCCTCGCGCCCGCTCAACGCCCAGCCCCGGCCCGAGACACAGCGCGTTGATCCGCTCGTCCTCAAGCACCCCGGCCAGGTCCTCCGCCTCTCCCACGCGCCGCAGCATGATCGCGGTCACAGCCGAGGCCACCTCCAACTGCGCGCTGCCCGGCACCCCAAGGGTCACCAGCCCCGCACCCACACGCAAAGCCCCGCGCGCCGCCAGCCGCGCCGCCCCCGTGCGCCCCGGACCGCCCGAAAGGATCAGCGCGTGGCCATGGTCATATTTGTGCCGTCCCAAGCCGCTTGCCTTGTCAAGATCATGGCCCGGCCATATCCGCTTCGACCGGCCCTTGGGCTTATCGAAATCCAGCGC
Organism: uncultured Rhodobacterales bacterium; assembly: GCA_965366835.1. GTDB lineage: Bacteria > Pseudomonadota > Alphaproteobacteria > Rhodobacterales > Rhodobacteraceae > JAKGBX01. Next base: position 8,260 of record CBDUGF010000017.1, on the reverse strand, counting down.
ATAAACCCGCGCCGCATCGCGTGGCATTTTCAAATGCGCCGGATGCCTGTCCTCGGCCCCCAGCCCGATATCGACAACGCTGACCTTCCCGACATGATCGCCCAACGCATGGCCGATCTTGCGTCGGTGGAACGTCACCACCAGATCGCTCGGCAGCAGCCGCTTGCAGGCATCCTCGCTCCACCAGGCCCACCAGCCATCTATGTCGCTCTCTTCGCCGATCCCGGCGGGTGGCGCTGGAAGCAGGAATTGCCCACTGTCGCAATCCAACCCGGATGGACAATCCACCGCAACGCGATGATACGGTACCAGCCAGGGATGCGTGTCCCCGACATCCCGGTTTTCCACCGCATGATGCGCCAATGCCATTTCCAGAGGAATCGCCCGAGACAGTCCTGTCCCGAACATCGCGTCGACCAACAGGTCTGGTCGAGAACCCTGCCCGACCGCGTCCAATGTCAATGGTCGAACGTCACCCATGGTTTGCCAGACAGTGTAATTGGTCTTTGCGTCCGGCGGCAGTTTGTCGGCATCGCCATAGAAAAAGACTTCAACCTTCCATCCCTTGTCGCGAAGCCGCCGTGCCACGACAAACCCATCGCCGCCATTGTTGCCCGGCCCGCACAAAACCACCGCCCGATGCGCCGTCTTTGCCAGCTCCGGCCATTCCTCGAAAGCTGCCTCGACCACGCCGCGCCCGGCACGCTCCATCAGCTCCAGCCCGGTCACCTTGCCAGACTCGATCGCCGCCGTTTCGATCGCGCGCATCTGGGCCGCAGTCAGCAATTCGGTCATAGTCCCACATCCCCGATTCATTTTCGCGCGCTTTTCAGGCAAGCCGCCTATTTTTTGTGCATTTTTTCAATTCCGAGGACGCCCGCCCCCTTCGCTCCACCCTATCCAATTGTCCACGGCAAAAGGAAGTGGTCTCACCCGCCTGAACACATGCGCCGTGGGAGGTTCACCATGAAAAAGATCGAAGCCATCATCAAACCATTCAAACTCGACGAGGTGAAAGAGGCGCTTCAGGATGTCGGGGTCCAGGGCCTCAGCGTGATCGAAGTCAAGGGTTTTGGCCGCCAGAAAGGCCATACCGAGCTCTATCGCGGCGCCGAATACGTGGTCGATTTCCTGCCCAAGGTGAAGCTTGAAGTGGTTCTCGACGACGATCAGGTCGACGCCGCAATCGAGGCCATCGTCGACGCCGCCAAGACCGACAAGATCGGCGACGGCAAGATCTTCGTCAGCCCGGTCGAACATGCCGTGCGCATCCGCACCGGAGAGACCGATTCCGACGCGCTCTGAACAGCGCGCCCGCACACACCCATTCTGACCATTCCAAAGACGAAAAGGACAAAGGGAATGAGCATCAAAGACGTTCTCAAGCAGATCAAGGATGACGACATCGACTATGTCGATATCCGCTTTACCGATCCGCGCGGCAAGCTCCAGCACGTGACCGTTGTGTCCGATCTGGTCGACGAGGATTTCCTCGAAGAAGGCTTCATGTTCGACGGCTCGTCGATCGCCGGCTGGAAATCCATCGAGGCTTCCGACATGAAGCTGATGCCCGACACCGAGAGCAGGTATCTCGATCCGTTCTATGCCGAGAAGACGCTCTGCATCCATTGTTCGGTGGTCGAACCCGACACCAACGAGCCCTATGATCGCGATCCGCGCGGCACCGCGCAAAAGGCCGAAGCCTATCTCAAGGCTTCCGGCATCGGCGATGAGTCCTACTGGGGTCCGGAAGCCGAGTTCTTCCTGTTCGACGATGTGCGTTTTTCCAACAAGATCAACAAGGTTTCCTACGAAGTTGATGCGATTGACGCGTCCTGGAACACCGACACTGATTACGAAATGGGCAACTCGGGCCACCGCCCCGGCCTCAAGGGCGGTTATTTCCCGGTCAACCCGATCGACGATGCCCAGGATATCCGCGCGGAAATGCTCTCGACCATGAAACGCATGGGCATGAAGGTCGACAAGCATCACCATGAGGTGGCGTCGTGCCAGCATGAACTTGGCCTGATCTTCGGCTCGCTGGTCAAACAGGCCGACGAAATTCAGAAGTACAAATACGTGATCCACAACGTGGCTGCGGCCTATGGCAAATCGGCCACCTTCATGCCCAAGCCGATCTATGGCGACAACGGCAGCGGCATGCATGTGAACATGTCGATCTGGAAAGACGGCAAGCCGCTGTTTTCCGGTGATAAATACGCCGATCTCAGCCAAGAGGCGCTGTATTTCATCGGCGGCATCCTCAAACACGCCAAGACGCTCAACGCCTTCACCAACCCCTCGACCAACAGCTACAAGCGGCTGATCCCGGGCTTCGAGGCGCCGGTGCTGCGCGCTTATTCGGCCCGCAACCGCTCAGGCTGTGTGCGCATTCCATGGACCGAGTCGCCGAAAGCCAAGCGCGTCGAGGCCCGCTTCCCCGATCCCGCGGCCAATCCCTACCTGTGCTTTGCCGCGCTGTTGATGGCCGGGCTGGACGGCATCAAGAGCAAGATCGATCCGGGCGAGGCGATGGACAAGAACCTCTATGATCTCCCCGCCGAGGAGCTCGAGGGCATCCCCACCGTCTGTGGCAGCTTGCGCGAGGCACTCGAGGCGCTGGCCCGCGATCACGACTTCCTGCTCGCGGGCGACGTGTTCACCAAGGACCAGATCGAGTCCTACATCGCGCTGAAAATGGGCGAGGTCCATACCTACGAGCACACGCCCCACCCGGTCGAATTCGGCATGTATTACAGCTGCTGATCCGGCCGTAACCAGACTACCCGCAAGGGCGTCCGACAGGGCGCCCTTGCGCATTTTCCACCCGTCCTGAAAAAAGCTCCGGCACGGTGATTGAACCGCCGCCTGCGCGGTCCCATCTGCGGCTGGCGGATAACGCGCGACACGAGCTGGATGACGCCGGAATGGATGTGCTTTGGGTAATCGGCGGTCTGATCGCGCTGTTCATCGGCGGCGATCTCTTCGTGCGCGGTTCGGTCAGCATCGCCTATGCGTTTCGCCTGCCGCCGCTCGTCATCGGGCTGACGCTGGTGGGGTTCGGCACCTCCCTGCCCGAGCTTGCCGCCAGCCTTCAGGCGGCACTGTCCGACGCTCCGGATATCGCGCTCGGCAATGTCGTGGGCAGCAACACCGGAAATATCCTGCTGATCCTCGGTGTCACGGCGCTGCTCGGCCCGATCGCCATTGATCGTGCCGCATTGCAACGCGATGGCACGGTGCTGGTCGCAGCCTCGCTGCTCTGCCTCGCCGCAATTCTGTGGGGCTCCATCGGGCGGGCGGTCGGGCTTGGCTTCCTCGCCCTGTTGATCGCCTACCTGGTGGCCACTCTGGTCCAGACCCGGCGCCGTGGTCTGCCCGCCGCGGCGCTCTACGAAGCAGAAGCCGCGCTGCTTCCGGCGCCAAAACCGGCGTTGCTGGTCCCGGTGCTGCTGATCCTCGCAGGGCTGCCGATCATCCTTCTGGGCGCGCGCTTCCTGGTCGCCGGCGCGGTCGGCATGGCCCAGAGCTTGGGTCTGTCCGAAGCCGTGATCGGTCTCACCATCGTCGCCATCGGCACCTCCAGCCCCGAGCTTGTCACCTCGCTTGTCGCGCTGCGCAAGGGCCAGGGCGATGTCGCCTTCGGCAATGTGCTGGGCAGCAACATCTTCAACATCCTCGGCATCCTCGGCATCACCGCGCTGGTCAAGCCGCTGACGGTGCCGCCGGCCATCGCCGTCTTCGATATCTGGGTCATGCTGGCAGCCACCGCGGCGCTGGTGGTGTTCTCGATCACAGGTTGGCGCGTCGGGCGGCGCGAAGGCGCGGCGCTGTTGCTGGCCTATCTGGTCTATCTCGCGGTTCTGCTGGGCTGGAGCTGACTTCAGCGCCTCAGCCCGCGCCGAACATCCCGGCAAGCTCTGCGATCTGATCCTCGCTCAGCCGGTCCTTCCCGGTAGCGTAATTCCGCGCATTCATCTCATAGAATCGCGCATTCCCGAGGTTCTTCTCGCCGCAATCGCGCGTCGCCACCAGCTTGGCCGGCACCCCGGCAATCACCGAGTTTGGCGGAAACTCCGCATTTTCCGTCACGATCGAATGCCCGGCGACAATCGAATTCGCCCCGATCTTGGCCCCGTCCATGATCGTCGCGTTGATCCCGATGAGGCAGCGGTCGCCGATCTCGCAGCCATGCAGCGTGACATGATGCGTGATCGAGCAATCCTCGCCGACGATGGTCGGCGTGAAACTGCCGACATGGATCATCACGAAATCCTGAATATTGCTGCGCGCCCCAATGCGGATCTCGTACATCTCTGCCCGGGTCACGACATTGGGCCAGATCGACGCCCCCGGCCCGACATGTACCTTGCCATAAAGCTGCGCGCTCTCATGCACCAATGCCGGATTGTCTAGCGTCACGTCCTGGCCCACATGGCCCATTGCGGTCCTCCCTGCTTGTCCGGTGTCCTGCCTGAAACCTAGGGCCAGCCCGCCCCCCCGCGTCAACCTCTGTCGCGCCGCGTGCCGCAACGATACTTCGCCGCGCCGTGGCGCTTTCGGGCTTTGCCTCTTTCGCCTATCGCGGTTAATCTCCTGCACGGAGTCTGATTTTCGGGAGTTTATTTTTATGCGCCTCATTTCCTCGCTTGCCGCGGCCATTCTTGCCCTGGGTCTGGCCTCACCCACTTTCGCGGCCAAATGCGGCAACAACGCCAATGGTTTCAATGCCTGGAAAGCCGCCTTCGCCAGGGAGGCGCAACAGGCCGGCGTTCAGGGCCCCGGGCTCCAGGCGCTGGCCGGCACCTCCTACGCCAGCCGCACCATCGCCGCCGACCGCAACCAGAAAAGCTTCAAATACAGCCTCGAAAAGTTCATGAAGGTGCGTGGCGTCAACACCATCATCGCGCAGGGGCGCAAGCGCAAGGCGCGCAACGCCGCCTTCTATGACAGTCTCGAGCGGGCCTACGGTGTGCCAGCAGGCGTTCTCATCGCGATTCACGGCATGGAGACCGCCTTTGGCGGCTTCATGGGCGACAGCAGCGTGGTTTCGGCCATCGTCACCCTGACCTATGATTGCCGGCGCTCCGATTTCTTCCGTCCCCACGCAATCGGCGCGCTCAAGCTGGTCGATCGCGGCTCGATCACGTCCGGCACCAAGGGCGCCAAACATGGCGAGCTTGGCCATACCCAGTTCCTGCCCGGCAACGCGCTGGTCTACGGCGTTGATGGCAATGGCGACGGGCGGGTGGATTTCTACAATCAGGCCGATGCGCTGGCTTCAACCGCCAATTACCTGCGCGCCAAGGGCTGGCAGCCCGGTCAGCCGTACCACAAAGGCACGTATAACTACCAGGTGCTCAAGGAATGGAACGCCGCCTCGGTCTATCAGGAATCGCTGTCCATCATGGGTGCGCAGATCGACCGCTGACGCCGGGCGCCCGATTTTTCGCGAAGAATCGTCTTTCGCTCACCGATCGCGCGCCCCTTGACAGGTCGCCATCGCCCCCCTATCTGCCGCTCTCGTGGTGCAGGCCCCTGCCGTCCGCGGCCCTTCGGCCATGGTGAAGCCCTGCTTTGAACCCTCCTCTCTGACCCCTTGGTCATGAGCGGCGGCAATGCGGACACCGCCTTTCCCGATGACCCTTGGGAGCAATGAGATGACAACCGAAATCCCCTCACCGGACGGGCTGAAAGCCCTTGCCAAGCGGCTGCGCGAAGCCATGGCCTCTGCCGGTACGCCGATGAGTCACGCCGCCGCTCTGGAAACAGTCGCCAGACAGCATGGTTTTCGCGACTGGAACACGGCTCAGGCCGCTGCCCAACGGCAAAAGCCCAGACCGCGCTGGCAGATCGGCCAGGCCGTGCGAGGCAGCTATCTCGGCCACGCCTTCAATGGCCGCATCAAGGCGGCGCGCGAGAATACCGGCGGCTACTGGCAATTGACTCTGCTGTTCGACAATCCCGTCGATGTGGTGGCCTCAGAGCGGTTTTCCAACTTCCGCCGCCAGGTCAACTGCCTCGTGAATGCCCAGGGCGTGACGCACGAACGCACTTCCGACGGCACCCCGCATCTGGTGCTGTTCGCTGCCTGAGCCAATGCCGGGGCGCGGGGTCTACCCCTGCCCCGGCACATCCCGGGCGTGCAGCACATAGGTGTGAATGGCAAACACCACCGCGCCGGTCTCGGGCAGCCGCCGGATGGTCTGCAATTCCGACCGCAGAAACGCCTCGCGCGCGACCTTCGGGCGCGGGCGCCGGTCGTTCTCGCGCCGGGGCTGGTGCAACTCGGGCGAGTCATACCAAAGCGCGTTGAAACGCCACAGAGGCCGCCCCGCCTGCACGCCATCAAACAGCCGCTGCACCCGCCGCGCCACGCTGGCATCATACGCCGCCACCGGCCCATGAATGCCGATCAGCGGGCGCATGAATTTCTCGTCGAGACTCCAGCTCGCCGGAAAGCACAGGACAGCGCCGGTCAGCACGTGCTCATCGGCACCGTCGCGCCTTTCCAGCAGGCAGAAATCCTCCTGCGCCAACCGCCCGGCGGTAGCCATCGGATCGGCGCGATCAACAGCCACCAGCGCACCATCCGGCCGTCTCATCGCCGCGTCTTCACGCGAAAACCCCGGCTTCTCCAGCTGCGCCGCGATGACCAGTTCCAGCAGTTCCTGCGCCGCCGGCAGCGCGCCGTCATCGAGTGCGATCACCCGCTCGCGCGCGCCTTCGATCAGCGCATCGCGCCGCGCCATCTGCCCGGCAAAGGCGTCGTCCACCCGCAGCCAATCGGCCACGTCAAGCGGCGCGATCCCCGGCAAGGGGCGCGGCGCAAACGCATCATACGGCAGGCAGGTCTGCAAGATCGGCTCCATGGCCTTTCCTACCGCGCAAACCCAGAGGCTTCATCCCGAAAACGCCATCCGGCGTCGCAATCGGCAAAGCCGCCAGCCATGGCCGCCGCTCAACTGAACCGCAAAAAGGGGCATGCCATGGACCACTATCGCGATATCCGCAAGATCGACCCGAACCGCGGCGACCGCCTTGGCGACGGCTCGCCCAACGATGCCGACCGTATCGAAATCGGCCCCACCCGGCTGGCCTTTGCCGAATGGGAAGCCGCCGGTCTCGAACTGCCCAACCTCGCGGCGATGCGCGAATTTCGCTGGAAACGGCTGACCCAGGCCCTGGTCGATCGCGATTACGGCGGCATCCTGCTCTTTGATCCGCTCAACATCCGCTACGCCACCGACAGCACCAACATGCAGCTCTGGAACACCCACAACCCGTTTCGCGCCGTGTTGCTCTGCGCCGATGGCTACATGGTGATCTGGGATTACAAGAACTCGCCGTTCCTGAGCACCTTCAATCCGCTGGTGCGCGAACAGCGTTCCGGCGCCTCGATGTTTTATTTCTCCGCCGGCGACAAGGCCGAGCGGGACGCCAGCACCTTTGCCGGTGAGGTGGCCGAACTGATGCGCGCCCATGCCGGCGACAACAGGCGCCTCGCGGTCGACAAGATCATGGTCGCCGGGCTGCGCGCGCTCGAAGCGGTCGGCTTCGAAGTGATGGAAGGCGAGGAAGTCACCGAGAAAACCCGCGCCATCAAAGGGCCCGACGAGATCAAGGCAATGCGCTGCGCCAATCACGCCTGCGAAACCACCGTGCGCCTGATGGAGGATTTCGCCCGCGCCAACGTGCCGCTCGGCAATACCTCGGAAGACGATATCTGGGCCGTACTGCATGCCGAGAACATCCGCCGCGGCGGCGAATGGATCGAAACCCGGCTGCTGGCCTCCGGCCCGCGCACCAACCCATGGTTCCAGGAATGCGGCCCGCGGATCGTCCAGAACAACGAGATCGTGGCCTTCGACACCGATCTGATCGGCGCCTATGGCATCTGCATCGACATCTCGCGCACCTGGTGGATCGGCGACAAGAAGCCAACCAATTCAATGATCTACGCCATGCGCCACGCCCACGAGCATATCATGACCAACATGGAGATGCTGCGCCCCGGCGTCACCATCCCCGAGCTTGTCGCCAATTGCCACAGGCTCGACGACAAGTTTCAGGCCCAGAAATACGGCTGCCTGATGCACGGCGTCGGGCTTTGCGATGAATGGCCGCTGGTGGCCTATCCCGACAAGGCCGTGCCCGGCGCCTTCGACTACGCCATCGAGCCCGGCATGGTGCTTTGCGTCGAAGCGGCTGTCGGTGAGGAAGGCGGCGATTTCTCGATCAAGCTCGAGGATCAGGT